>NZ_JBIWPL010000011.1:0-232539 GCF_044768255.1 Kitasatospora sp. NPDC101157
TTGCCAGACCGGATCGGCGGTCGCCAAGACCCCCTCCTTACGATCCGCAGTCGTAGCCGAAGCGAGCCGGCACCGATCCGAGAGACGGGCCGCGCGGGGGCCGCTCATCCCCGCCGACCCTTCCGACCTGCGCCAATACGCTTGAGTCGCTCGTCAAACGGTCTCAAAATGGGACAAAACGGACACCACTATTCGCCGTCGTGCACCGCATTTCCCTGTGAGCGCACTCACTGGACGGGCCCCGGCCGTATCACCGACCGACCCACCGCCATCACGCTGAGTCAACACCAGCCGACCGCCATCAAGACCGCCACCACCCCTGGCCGACGGGGAACAACCGACCGGACGATGCCACCCCCGGGGTCCGGCGGCTGGGTCCATCGTGGGGCGTTGCCGGTCTGCTCAGCAGTCCGGCAAGGGGGTTGGGGTGGCGTGGCTAGGCCCGCTGTCAGCCCTCGCTTGCAGCAGCTCACAAGCCCACTGCCCTGGCATGCACGGGCCGGGCCCAAGACCCCGCGCGATCTCCTCCCGCCAGGCCCTCAGCCTCGGCGAGGCCTCCTCGACCGCGTCGATGAGTCCGTCGACGGAGCCACATGTCTGCAATCCCTGTCATAGGCACCAGGCGCCAGGGCCATCCACTGGTCGCAGCCCGGCGGCTGCAGCGGCTGCAGCAGCGTGTACTTGACCGACCATCCCCTTGGACCGGCGCGGCCTACCCGCCTCTTTCGGTCCCCTCTCCTCCTGACTCACGATCACGCCGACCGGGCCATTGATCCGGGCGGCGGCGTCGCGGCTGCTGTGACGCTGCGCCCTGGGCGGATGCCGAGCGCAGGAGCTGCTGGGCCCGGTGCGCAGCGGAGGGGTGTGGCGGCAGGCAGCGTGATGGCGTGAGCTCACGGGCCTCTGCCGGTGGTCCTGGTCGGCTGCTGCCTCTCCGGGATATCCGGCGCTCCCGACAGCCGCCGAGACAACACCTGTCCGTATACGGTTCTCCACTCTTGAGGGCGACCCGTCAGTACGTCCCGCAGTCTGGCCGCACTTGTTCGCCAAAGGTGAGGTGTCGGCCGCGTGTCGAAGGCCATCCCCTCTACCGGAACAGGAGCGGTACGAATCATGCCGGAGCGTGTGCGGAACATTCGGGTAGCGGTCACCGACTCCCTCAGCCAGGACGTCGCGCTGGGCGATCACGTGCCCATCGGGGCTGGGCAGCGCCGGGCACTGGCCGCGTTCCACAACCCGTTCCGGACCGACGTCGCCGCACAGGCGCGGCACGAGGCACTGGTGCTGGACGATTCCACGGGCACCGCTCGGGTGGTGCACCTGGCCGTCGATCCGGCGCACGAGAGCGGCTGGCAGGCAAGTGAGCCGTTCCCCGGTCACATGCCCGATGAATGGTGGTCGCCGAGTGCGGGCAGCAGGCGGTGTGGTGCTTCTTCCGGGCCGAGGGCAGGCTGTACCAGTCATGGCTGCGGGGCGACGGCCTCACCTGGGAGCCGCCCCAGGAAATGCCGGAGTGGACACGCGCGGTGACCGGGCTGAAAGTGGCCTACTCCCCTCACCACGCACCCCTGCTCTACGGCCACCACCCGGAGTCGTCGATGTTCTTCGTGCTCGGGATGCCGCCACAGCACCGACACTTCTCCCCGTACATCCCGGTGCCCGCCGACGCGCGGGTCGCGGTGGCCAGCCGCCCCACCGGCGGCGGAGCCAGGGGCCCGGCCCGGGTGATGTGCCTTTCCCGCTACGAGGATCCCGACGGGCGGCGCCACGCAAAGCTGCGCGTGGTCTCGGCCCTCATCGATGTCGCCCACGAGACCAGCAAGCTCGACTACGACCTCGGCGCGGGCGTGGCCCAGGTCCTGGTCGCAGACGCCTCGACCTCCGGTGCCTTCGCCCTGGTGCGCACGGAGGACGGCGCACTTCACCGCTGCACGTTCGACGCGGAGGGGCGGCTCGCCGAGAACATCACGATCGGCGCCCTGCCCTTTCGTGCCGATGCGGTGCACATGACCGGCACCAGCGCCTGGGACGCCAGCTGGGACCTGTACGGCATCGACGAACACAACACCCTGCGGGTGATGCGTGAGGACCGGCGCACCGAGCGGGAGGCGTCCGGGAACCCGCGCTGGCTCGCACCGTTGCCGATCGCGGACGGCGTGGGCGGCATCTCCGTCAGCCACGCACCGGACGGCGGCACCGCGGTGTTCTCACACGGCGTCGACGGAGGCCATCTGCGCCTGGACGTCCAGGACCCGGCCACCGGGATGTGGCAGGAGACCGATGTGCGGGTGCCCGGCATCCGCGCCGCCGACGGCAAGCCGCCGCACGGCGTGGCCCACGAGGTCACCCGGCACCGGCTGGAGGCACAGCTCACCGACGACCGGGGCGCCGTCCTCGCTCACCACCCGGTGACGTTGCGCACCGCGGCCTCCTCGGCCGCCTGCCGCGTCACCCTCGGCGGCCGCTCCGTGCTGCTCAACAGCGAGCCGCTGTCCCTGCGCACCGACGCGATGGGGCGGTTGACGATCGCCCTGCCCGCCGATGGGCTGGCGGCTCCCCAGCTGCTGCTGGAGGCCGCCGAGCTCGCCGAGCCCGTACAACTGCAGCCCGGGCACAGCGTGCACGCCTACCTCGCCGGACGGCGCGAACAGTTGAACCCCACCAACCCGGGCGGCGGCCTCGGCCCGTTCGACGCCGAGGGAGGCGCGTTGCGCTCGGCGACGGTGGACCACGGCGACGGTCGGCGTCTCTCCCTGATCCCCGGGCACAGACAGGGGGAGGATCTGGCCGCGGTCGCGAAGACGGTGCGCGCCGCCGCCGCCGGCATCGGCGCGCCGATCCCGGACGCGGAAGGTGCCGCCGGCTTCGCCTACCGGGCCCCGACCACCACCGGCGCCGGGGCCACCTTCTCCGCGCAGGTACCGTCCCCCGCCACCTTCACGCTCCTGCACACCAGTGAGGACATCCGCCAGTACCAGCAGCTGACCGGCGAACCGGAGTACTACTCCATCCTCGACGACGCCTGGGACTGGCTCAGGAACACCGCGGTCGAGGGCTGGCACGCGGCCGAGCAACTCGCCGGGGATCTTTGGCAGGCCGTCAAGAGCGGTGCCGTCGCCGTCGAGCACGTCGTGGTCGACGCGGCCGGCAAGGTCGCCACGTTCACGCTGCGGATCGGCGAGACACTGGTCAACGGGGTCAAACTGGTCGTCCACGCCTTGCAGCAGGCGGCGAACTTCGTGGTGGGCGTGCTCCGCGCCATCGAAGCCGCTCTTGAGGACGTCATCCGGTGGCTACGGGCCCTGTTCGACTTCGGGGCGATCTGGAACACCAAGAAGGCACTGGAACAGTCCGTCCAGGGCTTCCTGCCCATGCTCGGCCGGGGCGTGCAGCACGCTCGGGGAGCCGCGGACCGATGGCTGGAGCAACAACAGGCGGGCCTCGACACCACGTTCGCCAGGCTGCGCGAGGAGTGCGGTGCGATGCCGATCGGCTCCCCGGTACCGGGCGCAGAGCGGGACCAGCACCCGGACACCAGCCCCGCCCACTCCGGCGACGTGCACCGGAACTGGGCGATGGACAAGGTGCAGACCTACGCCCCCGACCTCGCGGGCACCGGCGGTGAGAGCGACGGGATCGCGGAGATCCTGGCCCAGCTCGGCAAGGAACTCGCAACGGCCTGGGAGCAGTTCGGCGACGGTGCGAGCGAGCTGGCCGGCGGTCTGTGGGACCTGCTGCGGGACGGCGGATCGACCCGCGGCATCGGTGAACTGATCGATGCCGTCCGTGACTTCGCCAAGGCCTCGCTGACGGTCGCCAAAGCGTTCCTGGACGGCCTGGCCGCTCTGGTCACCGCCAGCCTGGACGGAGTGCAGGCGCTGCTCACCAGCGAACTCGACCTCGGCCCGCTCAACACCCTGTGGTCCTGGCTCGCCCGCGCGGCCGGCCACCCGGAGGACACCACGCTGACCGTCGGCGGAGTGATCGCGCTGCTCGCAGCCGTTCCGGTCACCATCGGCTACAAGATCGCGCACGGCGCCGAGAAAGAGCCGTTCCCCGGCGACGTGCTCCCCTGAGGCGACCAGCCCCGGACCGCCGGCCTGCCCGGCGGCGTCTTCTCCGATGGCGGCACCACCGAAGAGACGTCCGCCCACACGCCGGAGGTGTACCGCACGCTGATGGTCTGCGCGGGAATCGTTCAGGCCACCGCCGCCCTGCCCGCCACTGTGACCGACATGCTCGGAGAGGAAGCGCCCGGCTGGATCACCCCGGTGAACATCGTGTGGGCCGTGACCGTCGTCGCTCTCGCCAACGCCGGAGGGGAATGGTCCACCGCCCAGGACCTGGGGCTTGCGCTCGACATCGTCATCGGTACCGCGGGCACCGCCGTGATCGGACTGATCACCCTGGCCTTCATCCGCCACGAGTCGCTGCGGGCACTGGCAGCGACGGTCGCGCCGTTCCTCCTCACCATCTGGGGCGCGGGGAGCCTCGCCCGCATCGGCTACTGCGCCGCGCAGGGCCAGTTCAAGGGCCACGACGCCGCCCTGGCAGGAGCAGTCCTCGGATCCCTTCCCTCGCTCCTGAGTTTCTTGGACATCCCCACGGTCCGTAACTCCAACGCGGAGATCACCGTCCCGCTCAAGGTCACCGGCAGCCTGCTCGGCAACGGCGTGGGCGGCGCCTGTATCGCCCTCGGCGCCGCCAGTATGTGACCCGCGCCGTGGACAGCGCGTACGGGTGGACGGTGGTTCCGCCCTGCTCGGGCTGGAGGAGTGGCAGGGCGACCCGCTGAGCGGCCCGATAGCGATTGGTGCACGAACTGGCCGGCCACCGCATGCTGCCTGCTCGGCGGACCCCGATGCCGCTGGTTCCACCGGTGGTCAAAGCTGTGGGTGCAGGCGTGATGCGCTCCTTCGCGCACTGCGGGAGGCCGGCCTCCCGCTGTCACTCCCTGGCTGCGGTCGCAGTCACACCGAAGGTGAGTGCGCCCGTCAGTAGCGCGAACGCGAGTGTGGCGGCCGCCCACTGCCCGATGGAGTCGACCTGGTCGCCGAGCCCGAGCAGCTGCCAGGCGGTGTCCCGCAGCGCCAACGAGGTCGGCAGTGCCAACGCGCCTGCGGTGATCGCGATCCGGGCGGCACGTCGCGTCCCCGGCGCGGGAGGGGGCGCGGCGAACCGCAGGAGGCTGTTGCAGATCATCGTGAAGGCGAAGGTGCCGCCCGCGAAGACTGCGGTCTCCACGATGAAGAGCAGTACCCCGGGCCAGCCCTCGCCGGAGGCCAGTCCCGTGGCGACCAGCAGGCCGGCGGCGACAGCGGCCGCGGCAGCGAGCAGGGCGAAGTGGAGGCGTACGAAGCCGAGCACCTTGCCGCGGCCGATCTGCGCAGCGAGTGCGCGCCCCGGGCGCGAGCGGGGGCCGGCGAGGAGGGTCGCGAGGGGTGCGAGGTCGTCCAGCCAGTCCCCGCCCGTGTCCTCGGCCCCGCGCACCGGCTTCGGTAGCCGTCGGATCGCGCGGCGGTGCAGCAGCAGGCTCCCGGCTGTCACCCCGGTGAGCGGCAACAGGGACGCGATCAGCCAGGGGGTGCCGCCGTCCCAGGACGCGCGGTCCGCCCGCGCGGCCACCGCCGCCCAGTCGGTGGCGAGCGTGGCGGCGACGAGCAGCGTGCAGACCAGCGCGGCCCGAAGTACCTGCTCGATCCGGTAGCGCGGCAGCGGCCGGTCGCGGCGGCACAGCAGTGCCCTTGCCCCGCCGAGCGCCCCGAGCAGGGGGACGAAGAACATGGTGAAGGTCACCACCGCGTCGTAAGGATCGTCCTGCCAGGGGCAGCCCGCCCGTACCACGCGAACCTGTGTCGTCAGATAGGCGAACAGGCTGAAGGCGGCGGCGCCGGCGGCGGACGCCAGCAGCGCCGCGGCAGCGGCAGGCCGAGCGTGGTGTCCGACCTCCAGTTGATGGATCGTCAAGTCATCGCGCATGACGGCGATAGTACACGCCGCGTACTACTTGGCGCGTAGTTCGTGGCACGTAGTATGGTGCTCCGTCAGATCGGGAGGAGCGATATGCAAGCCAACGATGCCCAGACGCTGGTGCTCTGCGCGCTGGCCGACGGGCCGCTGCACGGGTACGCCATCAACGCGGCGATCGAGGAGCTGACCGGGGAGCGGCTGGGCCCCGGCAGCCTGTACGGGGCGCTGGCCAGGCTGGAGTCGAAGCGGCTGATCGAGCCGCTCGACGGGCAGGGCCGCCAGCGCCCGGTGCAGCTGACGTCCCTCGGCCGCGAGGTCCTGGAACGCGAACTGCGCGCCATGGCCCGGGTGGCGAACGCGGGACTGCGGCGCCTGGGGGTGCACCCGGCGTGAGCGTCGTCATCCGCAGCCTGGTCAGGCTCTACCCGGACGCCTTCCGTGAGCGCTGGGGCGCGATGGTGGAGGACGAGGCCCGGGGCGCGGGCTGGAAGTCCTGGCCCAATCTCATCGCGGGCATCGTGGACATGTGGCTGCACCCGGCCCACTGGCCCGCCGACTCCCCGGCACAGCGCCAGCGGAGGGTGGCCACCATGGGCATCACCGTCGCCCTCGCCGCCTGGTTCCTGAGCCACCTGGCCGCCGAACAGGCCGGCCCCTTGCCCGCCGACGGCGTCCGGGAGCAGGTCACGCACGGCTGCACCACCCTGCTGCTGCTCGGCATCGCCCTCGTCGCACCCAGGCCCCGGCCCACGCTGCGCGCCGCGATCACCCTGTTGGGCTGGGCGCTCCGGCGCCTGGCCGTACCGGCGGTCCTCGGCGCCGGCGTGATCGTCCTGGTGCACGGCGGCGTGGAAGCAGACGCTTCGCCCCCCACCCTGTGCGCCGTCGTGCTCGCCGCCTGGTGGATCTCCCTGGGCCTCGGGGCGATCCAGATCCCCCGCATCTTCACCGGCGTGGGCGCGGACGCCGTCGTGCCACCCGGCACCAGCCGCCTGCGGGTAGGTGTATGGACCCTCGCCGGCGCCAGCGCCAGCGGCGGCGCGACCATCCTCGGACTCTCGCTCACCGCAGACGGATTCCACCCGCTCGGCGCCGGCATCGGCGTGGGGCTGCTGCTGCTGACGGCAGTGTGCGCAGGCACCCTGCGCGACCTACGCGACCTGCCGTCGGTCCCGTAAGCCGCGCGGCCCGCACACGACCTCGGCTCGCCGGAACCGGCCGGCCGCTCCCCAACCACTTGGACGGTGCCCATGCCCGACCTGCTCCGCTCCCTCTACACCCGCCGCCTGCGTCGCCAGGTCATAGCCGGCCCGCTGCCCCGGCATGTCGGGCTGATCATGGACGGCAACCGCCGCTGGGCCCGACAGATGGGCATGGCCAATCCGAGCCTCGGCCACAAGGTGGGCGCCGAGCACGTCGAGGAGGTGCTCTCCTGGTGCGAGGCCCTGGGGATCAAGCACATCACCGTCTTCGTCTGCTCGACCGAGAACCTCCAGCGCCGCAGCGACACCGAAGTCGCCTACCTGATGCGGCTGATCGAGCAGGTGGTCGTCAATCGCCTCACCCGCCCGGACGCCCGCCGGCAGGTCCACCTCGCCGGAATGACCGACGCCCTGCCCGACAGCACCGCCCGCGCCCTCAAGGAGGCCGTCGAGGCCACCCGCACCTGCACCACCGGCGCTCACGTCACCCTGGCTGTCGGCTACGACGGCCGTCAGGAGGTCGTCGACGCCGTGCGCGACCTGATGTACGCGCGAGCCGAAGCGGGCGCGTCACTGACCGAGGCCGCGGACGCCCTGACCGTCGACGACATCGCCCCGCACCTGTACACCGCCGGCCAGCCCGACCCCGACCTGGTCATCCGTACCAGCGGCGAGCAACGGCTGTCGAACTTCCTGCTCTGGCAGAGCGCCTACTCGGAGCTGTACTTCTGCGAGGCCCACTGGCCCGCGTTCCGCGAGGTCGACTTCCTGCGCGCGGTCCGCAGCTTCGCCGCCAGGCAGCGGCGCTACGGCGGCTGAGTCCCGGTTCCCGCAGGGCGGCACCGACTCGGCCGGTGCCGCCCCTTTCCGTGGCGGCGGGTGGCGATCAGGAGGCCGCGGCGAAATCCTGCGGGCCGAGCTCGTTGTCACAACCAACGCGCTCAACAAGCCCGTGCAGTACCAGGGCTGCGGCGCAGCGCGGGGCGCCCTGAAGCGCACGTGAATGTCACCGGTGCCCGGTCTTCGGATGTCACCGAACAGGCGTACGGGAAACAGACTGGAAGACCACCCTGTATCCGGCCGGCAGTCGTCTGAAATTTCCGCCTTCAAACCCACAACAAGCATCATTCGCTGCCCGCTCCTACCGGCCGATAACGACCCGCCCGAACCGTCCCGAACATCACGAAGCCCCCCCACCGGAAAGACGACTCGAAAGGGATCCAGAACCACGCAGGCCTTCGGCTGCTGGGGGCCGGGGCCTGACGGCTTCCCTCGAAAAGGGCTGAGGGTGACGCCTGCGGCGCCACCGGGAAAAGGAGCGGCACGGTATGCGGGATGGGGCCTGGCGGCCCTGGGTCTGGGGTGTCCGGGCAGCGCCTGCGGCGCCACCGGGCAGGCGGTGGAGCCGAGGTCGGTGGCGTAGGACTGGGCCAGGCGCGCCGAGAGTCGCCAGCACTTCCCCGGCTGGAGTCCTCATGCCTCGACGGGGCCGTCGGACTGCAGCCGGCCGCCGATCGCCCAGTTGTCCGTAGACACATCGCGCAGCACAATCCAGACGCCGTCCGGCGGGCAGTCGCAGGTCTCGACGAAGGCCTCGGTGAGGCGCTGGACGAGTGCCCGCTTCTGCTCCACGGTGCGGCCTTCGCGCATGTCCACGGTGATCATCGGCATGGTGGTCCTCCTTTGGGTGCGAGCGGCCGGCGCATGCCGCTGGGTGTGTTGACGGTGTGCGTCGCGGGTCCGCGTCGCCAGCGTGGACCGCTGGTGTGCGCCGGGACGCCCCCGAGTCTTCCGGCCAGACCGTTAAACGTCCATGTAGGCTTTCTAGCCGAATTGCTAAGGTTCACTTTCGTGATGGAGATGCGCAGGCTCCGCCTGCTCCACAACCTCGCCCGCTACGGCACGGTCTCGGCCACCGCCGAGGCGCTGCAGTTGACGGCTCCGGCAGTCTCCCAGCAACTCACCACGCTGGAACGGGAAGTTGGCACCCGCCTCCTCGAACGGGACGGCCGCAAACTGCGGCTGACCGAGGCCGGCCGGGTACTGGTGGCCCACGCCGAGGTGATGCTGGACCAGATGGCAGCCGCCGAGGCAGACCTCGTCGCCCTGCGGACCGAGGTATCCGGTACGGTCCGGATCGCTGCCTTCCCATCCGCGATGGCCGCCCTGCTCCCACCGGCCTGGACCCGGCTCACCGCGCGCCACGGCACCCGCCTGCGCCTGCGCCTGACCGAGATGGATCCGTCGGACGGCCTGACCGCGCTGCGCCGCGGTGAGGTGGAGCTCACCGTCGCCCACGCCTACGACTTCCTGCCCGCGGCACTGCCCCCGGGATGCGAGCGCCACGAGCTCGCCACCGACCCGGTGGTGGTCGCCCTGCCCGGTGCGACCGTGCCCCACGAAGGCGCGGACGCCGTCGAACCGGTGGACCTCACCGCCCTCGCCGACCACGCCTGGATCAGTGCCCCGCATCGCACGACCTGCTTCGAGATGTCCCAACGGGTCTGCGGCAACGCGGGGTTCGTCCCGCGGATCATCGCCGAGTGCGGGGACTTCCCGGCGGTCCTGGCCATGGTGGCGGCCGGGATGGGCGTCTCGCTCATCCCCCGGATGGCGATTCACCACATCCCTCCGGGCGTAGTGCTTCACCCACTCGCGGTACCCGTGACCCGCTCGGTCTTCGCCGTGACCCGTCGCAGCGGCACCCAGCACCCGGCCGTCCGGGTCGTCCTGGACGAGCTGTTGGCCACCACAGCCACAGCCGAGCCGACCGAATCTCGGCGGGCCGGGCGACCTCCCTCTCCTCCGCCGTCCCATGGGGAACGTGACCACAGCGATGGGGAATTACGTGGCGCTGATCATGCGAATCGTGGGGAATCACGTGACCGCTGACACCAGTGCTGCCCAGGCAGCCGCACCGCCTGGGCCACCGACTCCGGATACCCAACGATGCGTCGCTCCAGCAGCACCCGGTGCAACGGCTCCAGCGCCTCATCCAACTCCATCGCGCGGGCGTAACCATCCCCTCCCGCCCGGAGCGACACATTTCGATCCGACGGCAGCCCGCACACTCCGCCAACCCAGCATCGCCGTACACCCGTGCAGCAACCTCCACCGCTCCCCCGGCCACCGGTCAAGGTCGCCTGTCAGAGGTCAGGTTTCCCGTCTCACCGAACCGCTACTTCGCCCACGACGGCACCGACCACGCCAGCCACAAGGAACAGGGCAGCACGATCCGCCGCTACGTCATCTGGCGGAACAAGCACGCCGCCGATGAACGCCTACGCAAAGTCGTGGCCAGGGCGAACGTTGCCTGATGCGGCATCAGTAACTGTTGCCCTGCTCGATGTGCAGGTGGATCGGGCCGCGGAGGACGGGGCTGTGCCGGTAGGGTGGCGGGTCGGTGACGAGCCTGGGGCGGTCGAGCCGGCGTGTCAGCTCGGTCAGCGCGATCTGGGTTTCCCGCCGGGCCAGGGGGCCGCCGAAGCACAGGTGGATGCCGCTGCCGAAGCCGAGGTGCTGGTTGTCGCGCCGGTCGGGGTCGAAGCGGTCGGGCTCGTGGAAGCGGTTCGGATCGCGGCTGCCCGAGGCCAGCATCAGGATGATCCGGGAGCCTTTGGGGATCACGGTGTCGGCGACGGTGATGTCGCTGTACGCCGCCCGCCAGGGAACGATGTGGACGGGCGGCTCGTACCGCAGCAGTTCCTCCGTCAGTGGCACGACCAGGTCCGGTTGGTCCCGCAGCCGCTGCAGCACCTGCGGGTGGCGCAGCAGCGTCAGCATGCCGTTCGTGATGAGGTTGACGGTGGTCTCGTGGCCGGCGATGAGCAGCAGGTTGGCGGTGGAGACGATTTCGTCGTCGGTCATCCGCCCGTCGGGGCCGTCGTCGTTGGCCAGCCGTGACAACAGGTCGTCACCCGGCCTGCCGTGTCGTTGTTCGACCAGGCCGCCGAGGTACTGGCGCAGGTCTTGGCGGGCCTGTATGCCGTTGTCGAGTTTTTCCTTGGGGTCGGTCTTGGGGTTGTAGTCGATCGCGTCGATGATGTCGTTGACCCACACGTGGAACCTCGGTTCGTCCTCGCGTGGTACGCCGAGCAGGTGGCAGATCACGGTGACGGGGAACGGGTAGGCGAAGTCGTCGACGAGGTCGATCTGTTCTTTGCCCGCGAAGTCGTCGATCAGACTGCCGACGATGCTGGTCAGGTCGTCCTCCATGCCGGTCACCAGTCCCGGAGTGTGCGGGGGGCCGAAGTGGCGCATGGCCATGCGTCGCAGGCGGTCGTGCGCGGGCGGGTCGAGGTTGATGAACGCCGGGGTGGTCCGCTCTTCGGCTCCGGCTGTCGCATGCGAGAGATTACGGGTGTCCGAGCTCAGGTGCGGGTTGTGCAGGACGTTGCTGATCTCGCGGTAGGTACTGATGACGTAGCTGCCGTCCTCCTGCCGGGCCACGGGCGTCTTGCGCAGTTCGGCGTACAGGGGGTACGGGTCGGCTCGGGAGGAGTAGTCGAGGATCCGTTGCAACGTGCTGGGCGTCTCGGTCGTGGTCATCTCGCTTTCCCTCCTACCGGTGCTGGTACGCGGCCGTGACGCGCCTCTCGCTCGGGTCGTGGCCGGTGACGACCACGGTGGCGCCCTGGGCGAGCAGGGTCGGGCCGGGGAAGTCGACGGGCACCGGCTTCGCGTCGGCGGGCTGGTCGGGGGCGGGGTATGGAGGCGGGAAGGGCGCGGCCGTCTCGATGAGTGCCTGGTAGTGGTCCAGCCACTTCGCGTTGTTGAAGCTCACCGCCGCGGTGACACGGCCCCGGTAGCCGTATGCGGCGACGAAGCGGCGGTCGGGCACCGATCCCTGGGTGACGACCACCTCGTCGGCGAAGGTCGGCACGCCGACGGACTTGATGTTGACCCCGAACTGGATCGACCAGAACCGCGGGATCGACAGGTGGGGCCAGCGGTCCGCCTGGCCGCTGACCATGTTGTGTGCCGCGACCTCGGCCTGCTCCACGGCGTTGGCCCAGTGCTCAAGCGAGATGAGCCGGTATTCGTAGATCGGGTTCGGGCAGCGTGCCACGTCTCCGGCGGCGAAGACGTCGTCGGTGACCAGGCCGTTGAGGTCGAGGGCGCGGCACCCCGTGTCGCAGGCGATGCCCCAGACGCCCGCCGCCAGCCCCGAGCCCTGCAGCCAGTCGGTGTTGCGCACGCCCCCGAGTGCCACGACCGCCACGTCGGTGTCGATCGTGCTGCCGTCGTCGAAGTGGGCCCGGCGAAGCCGCCCCTGTGCGTCGCCCTCCAGCCGGGTGACCTTGACACCGCAGCGCAGGTCGACGCCGTGAGCTCGCTGCATGTCCGCCGCGACCTCTCCGATCATGGCCCCGAGCGCCCCGACCAGCGGCGCCGGCGCGAGTTCGGCGACGGTCACCGGGATGTCCCTTTCCCGGCAGATGGAGGCGATCTCGGAGCCGGTGAATCCCGCACCGATGACCAGTACCCGGGAGGGTCCGGCGGCGAGGGCTCGCTGGAGGCCCGCGGCGTGCTCGCGCGTTCGCACGACGAACACTCCGTCCAGCGCCGCCTCGCTCTCGACGAACCAGGGCCGGGCCCGGACCCCGGTGGAGATCAGCACCCGGTCGAAGGGCACCTCACGGCCGTCGGCCAGACGCACGTGGTTGGTCGCCAGGTCCAGCCCGCTGGCGGGCACACCCAGCAGCCACTCCGCGTCGACCTCCCGACGTCGCGGCAGCATGGTGTTCTCGGCCGGCACCCACCCGGTCAGCACCTGCTTGGACAGGGGAGGCCGGTCGTAGGGTTCGCCCAGTTCGTCACCGATCATGGTCAACGAGCCGGTGAAGCCTTCGTCGCGCAGCGTCTCCGCGGCCCGCAGTCCCGCCAGCGACGCCCCGACGACCACGATGCGGCCCTCACGCTTGAACGCTTGCAGGTTGTCCGCGCTGGTCATGACGGCGATGCCTCCGCCGGTGCGTCCCGTCCCTCCAACTGGTCGACCAGGATCGCCTGGACCGGGCAGGCCGCTGCGGCGCGCAGCACCTGGTCGCGTCGGGCGTCGTCGGGGTTGGGGTCGTACATCAGTGCTTCCTCGCCGTGCATTCGGAACACGTCCGGAGCGAGAAAGGCGCACTGCGCATACCCTTCGCACCGGGAAAGATCAACGACGACTCGCATCCCGACCTCCACAGGGGCTGCAAGCTGCGGGCCCGGAAGCCGGCGCCATTTCGGCGTGCAAGGCGCGGTATGGCTGGGAGGAAAGGGACCGGGCTGTTGCCCACCTCTGCCAACTGCGAGGGTGTGCGCCGCGCCCGTCGGGTCGCCGCAGAAAGAATCTGGTCGTCGCCTACGAGGCGACCGGCGGGTGGAACCGCCCAGAGATCACGAACTTCCTGCTGACCAGCCTATCCCGGAGGCATATCGCCCGCACGCGGGGAAGCGGGCTCTCTTGCCGATCGGCCCACGAGCAGCCCGGCCGGGGCCCCAGCGGTGCCGGTGGACCACAAGTCGAGCATGTGTCCCAGGGCCGCTTGCGCCGGAGACTCCCCGGGCGACTGTTGACGGTCGAGGGGGGCTGGGTGGTGCTCACCTGCTGGCGGCTGCGGACCGCGGCCTCTCTCGCGGCCCGTCGAGTCCCATCAGGGCTGGCTGCTGGGAGTAGCGGGTGTCACGGGAGCCTGACTGCTGGGTGTGGCGGGCGTCGCCGCGCCCGAGGCGAGGTCCGTGGGCCTGGCGGAGCGTTCGGCGGTGGGCGCTCCACCACCCGGCGCCAGCGAAGGCGAGACACCTGACGTCGGACCCACGGTGGGAGCCGTCGAGAGCTGCGCCGACGGGGAGGCGGAGCTGACAACGTAGGCGTCGACCGTGCCGTGACCGGCATGGGCGAATGTGAAACCGACCAGCCGGAAGGTGCCCGGGCTGACCGGCCCCGGCAACTGCACCTGCGGTTGGCCCGGCGACCCCAGCAGGACCGGCTGCCCCGGCGGAATCGCAACGCCCGCCGCGGACGAGCCGCCGCCCTCAAGGCTGACCGCCGTCAGGGTGTCGGGCTCCCCACCCGGGTTGAGGATGTACGCCGACAGCGAGGCAGTGCCGCTGCCGCCCGCATCCGCGACCAGCAGCACATCACGCAGCTTCAGGTCCCCGATGTCTGCGTTCACGGTGTCCGACGCGATCCGGTAGGTCTCCGCGTCGTTGCCGGCCGCGCACGCCGCCGCAGGGCTCGCCGTCACCAGCAGCGCAGCGCCCAAGCGCAGCAGGGCTTTCCGTCGAAGGGCTGGTTCGGGTCGCATACGGATCCTCCGGTGGCTGGACGTGCGCCATCCGTTCCCGTCGCCTGCCCCGGACACTCCGTGCCTCACCCGAACCGCCTCTATTCCCCGCGCCAGTGCGGCGGCCTGGTCGCCCCCAGCGCGGTGTGCTCGACGCGCGAAGCCGTGGCCGGCGTTCCGTCGCGTGAGCAACTCTCGCCGTACTCCGCGCCACTCCGGCCGGTGCGGGCTGTGAAGTCGGTGACCGCGGCGCGGCGGTCCTTGCGGGGGTCGCCGGCGCGGCACCCGACCGGCTGGGGTGGTGACAGATCTACGGCTGCAGGTCGTGCGGCCCGATCCGGACGGCGGCCGGCTTCGGGTGCCCGGGGGGCAGCGCTGGGGTCGTGCTGCGGCGCTGGGGCCGCCAGGTGGTCACCAGTGCGGCGGCCAGCAGGAGCTCGGCGATGTCACCGCCGTAGTACATGATCTCCGCTGCTTGCTGGACCTGGTCGATGGGGGCGTGGACGTGGACGTAGAACCCGCCGTACACGGCCTGGGCGATCAGGGCGTGCGCGGCGATCGCCGTTCCCAGGTACCCGAGGCGCACGGGCACGCCGGGCCGGACGGGTGCGGGGTCGGGACCGGCGATGACGTACGCGAACAGGCACCCGGAGGCCAGGAAGTGGCCGTCCATCAGCCAGTGCCCCGCAGGATGCCCCATGGTGGTGTCGTACAGCGGGGTGAAGTACAGCGCCCCCAGCGTCCCGGTGCTCAGGGCCAGTGCCACCGCCGGATGGGTCAGTAGCCGCACAGGCGGGCTGTGCAGGAGCGCGCTCACCCGCCGGGCCGTTGCCGGTGGAAGCACGCGCAGCAGGAGGGTGACCGGCGCGGCCAGCACCAGGGCCAGGGGCGCGTACATCCCGATGAGCATGTGCTGGGCCATGTGCCCTCGGAAGTCGGTGTGCGCCGCGGGGGCGAGGGGCGGCAGCAGGGCGACCGCCAGGAGAGCCAGCCCGGCCGTCCAGGAGACGACCCGCCACCGGTCCCAGCCCTTGGAGGGATTGCGGCGCCGGGCCCGGCGCGCGGCGAACAGGTACACGGCAGCGGCGCAGAACAGCACCAGTACCGTCAGCACCGTCCCCAGGCCTCCGGTGGTCGGCTCGCACATGGCACCGGGGTCGTTCACCGGGTGGGGCCCGCGGGCCGCGCGGAGCCACGCGCTCCGGTCGGGTCGAGGAGGCGGCCGCTGCGCTGGAGCAGGTATCCGCCGATGAGGAGCAGGGCGCCCAGGACGAGGAAGCCGGCATCCCACCAAGCCTGGTACGGGCCGCCGTGGACGTGGTGGATGCCCAACGCCTGATGGTCCACGAGGCCCTCGACCAGATTGAACAGGCCCCAGCCGGCCAGGATCCACCCCCACAGCACCCGCGAGGCCCACACGGTCCGCCGGTCGTGGGTGACGCGGGAGTACAGGATCGCCAGGCCGGTCAGAACGGCGATCCAGCACACCGCGTGGAAGATGCCGTCCCACAGGGTGTTCATCTCCAGCCCGGACACGGTGTTCGGGTTGTAGTACTTGACCCCGATGCGGTCGTGGTTGGTGCTGGAGAGCATGTGGTGCCACTGCAGGAGCTGGTGCAGCAGGATGCCGTCGACGAACCCGCCCAGACCGACGCCGAGGACGATGCCGGGCAGCCGCAGACTGCTCGGCGCGCCTGTGACCGCGCGGGATCCACCGGCCGAAGTCGCCATCACATGCCCTCCCTGCCCGCCGACCGTATGCAACCTCCGGGCACGTGTTCCCGCTCAGCGCGCGTCCATCCCCCGCGGCCACGGCTTCCGCTCCATTCGCCCACCGCGCGCCTCCGGTACCGGCCGGCGTCACCGACGGAGCGGCAGGAAGGGCGGCCCAGGTGCCGGACGGCCCTGAGCCGCACCCCGGTCCGGCTCGCGGGTTGCTGACGGCCTTGGTCGTACCGGCGCGAGGAGAAGCTCCTCATCGCGCTCCCGGCCGCCCTCGACGGAGAATCAGGGCCGGATGTCGCCGCAGACGGGGACTGTCGACGGTTGGGGAAGCGGCGAGTGGATGAGGGCGCCGGTCCGCTGCCCGCTCGGGGGTTCGGACGCGGACGCAGAACTGGGCGTGTCGGTCGGCACGAGGAGGACGGTCACTTCGAGTCGATGCCTCCCAGCGGGGCATCGGCCGCGGCCAGCGCCCGACGGGCGGTGGGCCATGCGCTCCGGTCGAGGCCCAGCGCGGTACGCAGGTACGCCAGAGTGGCCTGCTGCACGAGCGCGACACGCTCGGGGCTTTCGTCGGTGGTGCGCGTGTCGTTGGCTCCCTGGATGCCGCCGAGTCCGTGTTCCGCCCCGAACAGGGTCAGCAGATCGGTGGCGCCCGGGCTGAGCCGGTAGCCGTCGGTGAACCAGTCCGGACCGCGTACCGCCAGCGGGGACTGGTCGCGGTCGCCGGCGACCAGGAGGCTGGGCGTCTTCAGCTCGGCGAAATCGGGGTTCATGAACGGGAAGTACTGGGTGGCGAGCGGGCTCAGGTCGGCGCCGCCGGTGCCGGGCAGGCACAGCAGCACGGCGGCACTGACACGCGGGTCGGCCATGCTCTCACCGGGAAGGCCGTCGGCGCCCACGACCCGTGCACCCGCGAGGGTGCTGGCGGTCTGTGCGCCCCAGGAGTGTCCGGCGACCGCGATGCGGTCGTGGTCGACACGACCGGCCAACCCGGGCACAGCGGCTTCGATCGTGTCGAGTTGGTCGAGGACGGCAGTGAGGTCGGCGGTGCGGATGCGCCAGATGAGCGGAGAGCGCGGGTCGTCGGGGGCGAGGCCGAGGGAGTCGAGATGGGTGGGCTGGACGACCATGAACCCGCGGGCGGCCCAGTAGCCGGCCAGCGGCAGGTAGTCGTCCATGGTCAGGCTCATGCCATGGGAGAAGACGACGACGGGCAGGCTGCCGCCGGTGGTCGGCGCCGTGATCCGCACCTCCAGATCCTGACCGCGGCCCGGAGCGGCCAGCGAGATCGGGCTGACGGAGATGACCGGGGTGGTGAAGTCGTTGCCGCCGTCGGCGGACGTGTTGTCGCTCACGAAATTGCCTTTCTCGGACGAGCCCAGTGGGCTCCTGCTGCGCGGTGTCTGGCAAAATGAGAATCCGGAGCACTGCTCCGGATAACGATACGGAGCAGTGCTCCGCTTTGCAAGCAGGAGGTGTGCACGATGTCCACGGCCGACACGCCGTCAGCATCTGCAGGACGTAAGCGTGCCGACGTACGCCGCAACGAGCAGAAGCTCCTGGACGCGGCCGCGGCCGTCTTCGTCCGCAGGGGGATCGACGCCCCCGTGCGGGAGATCGCCGCGGAGTCGGGTCTCGGTATGGGCACGATCTACCGCCACTTCCCCACCCGGGCGGACCTGGTGGTGGCGGTCTTCCGGCATCAGCTCGACGCGCTCGCCGCCGCCGTCGACGCGGCGCCGACTGCCGGCACGCCGTACGAGGTCCTGCGGCAGTGGGTCCACCAATTCGCCGACTTCCTGGTCACCAAGCACGGCCTCGCCGAGGCGCTGCACTCGGACCAGGCGGGATTCGAGAGCCTGCACAACGAGTTCGTCGAGCGCCTGATGCCCGTGCTCGACCAGCTGTTGAAGGTGTCCGCTGCCGCTGGATACACGTGCTCCGACGTACGGGCCTACGACTTCATGATCGCCATCGGCAACCTGTGCATCGGGGTGGAGAACTTCCCCGACTACCAGGCCCGCCGCATGATCGACCTGCTGCTCGCCGGCCTTGCCCGGACCGCCCCGCCACCCGCGAGTGGAACGTGATCACACGGCACAGGTCCAGGTCCGCGACCGCCCGCAGCACCGCGACCTGCGACGCGAGGCGCAACAGGTCCTCGTTGGAGCGTTGGGTGCGCAGGCCGGCGACGGTGCGCAGGTCGGCGACGGCGGGCAGGTTGAGCAGGTCGCGCAGGTCCTCGTCGGTGACGACGGGGGCCAGGACGCGGTAGTCGGCGAGGTAGCCGTGCTCGATGCCGCCGCGAACTTCCTCGGAAGCTCCGTCCGTCTTTCGGCGGTCTCGGGGAGCGGGAACGCCAGCGGCCACGGGGCGCGCGAGTTGCGGCCGTTGACCAGCTTGCTGCCGTCGAAGGCGCCTGCCGCAGGCTCTCGCGGACCAGGGCAGGTCATCCCAGGCCCGGTCCGATGGGCTGCCCGGTGGAGGCGCGCGGAACGAGGACGGGCCGAAGTCGCTCGGAGGCGGCCGGCTGACCGGCGATCAGCCGCAGCAACTGCCGGACCGCCCGCCTGCCCTGTTCGGCCATCGGGGAGCGGACACTGGTCAGCGGGATCGGCAGCTCGGCGGCGAGCGGGGTGTCGTTGAAGCCCGCGAGGGCGAGGTCCTGGCCGACCCGCAGGCCCAGGTCCCGGGCCGCCCCCATCGCGCCGATGGCGGCGAAGTCGTTGACCGCGAAGAGCGCGGTGGGCCGGTCGGTACCGCGCAGCAGGTCGGTGGCGGCCTCGCGTCCGCCACGCGTGTCGAAGCGGCACTGCCGGACGCGGTACGCGGGCAGGGGAAGCCCGGCCTCCCGATAGCGCTCGACGAAGCCGGCGGTGCGGTCGGCGCCGGTGCTCGCGAAGGCCTCTCCGGCGACGACCGCGACGTCCCGGTGGCCGAGGGCCAGCAGGTGCTCGGCCACCAGCCGCCCGCCCAGGTGGTCGTCACAGGTCACGGCGGTCAGGTCGGTGGCGTCCGGGGCGTCCGCGGTTCGCCGGTTGACCAGGACGAAGGGGACCGCGCGCAGGGCCGGGTCGCGCAGCGCGGCACCGTCCAGGTGGGCGTCACCGATGATCACGCCGTCCACCCGGCGGCCGAGCACCATGGTGAGGCGCTCGCGCTGCGTCCCGGGGTCGTCGTGGGTGTTGGTGACGAAGGTGGACAGGCCGTGCCGGGCCGCCTCCTCCTCCACGCCCTCGTAGATGGTCGCGACGACGATCTCCGACAGGCGCGGGAACAGCACGCCGACCAGGTTGCTGCGGCGGGTGCGCAGGCTGGTGGCGTGGGGGTTGGGCCGGTACCCGAGCTCCCGGGCGAGCGTGCGGATGCGGTCGGCGGTCGCCTCGGAGGCGGCGCGGCCGCGCTCGCCGGCCGGGCCGTTGAGGACCCGCGAGACCGTCGACACGTGCAGCCCCAACTGTTCGGCGATGCCCTGCAACGTCGCCGGACGGCCCTCACTCGCCATGCCGACTCCCCCTTCCCCGCCCGGATGTCCTTCCCCCATTCTCGGGGACGGTCAGGAGTTCACGAGCCGTTGCCCGCCGTCAGGTACGGCAGGGACACCAGGGTGACGATCACCGCGATCACGGCGATGACGGCGAGGGCGGCCAGGAGCCCGAACAGGACCGGCCGGGCGACGGAGAACGGCAGCCGCAGACCCGGGTAGGCCGTGCGCAGGGCGCGTGGCCTGCTGTCGCGCTCGGGTGCCACGGCGATGGTGAAACCGGCCGGCCGGAACACCTTGTCGTCCAGGGTCTGCCAGTCCCAGTGCTCGGCGCGCAGCAGCACCGGGGTCTCCTGCGCCGTCCCGGACACCACGAGGAGCACCGACCCGCCCTTGGACCCGAGCACCGGGTGGGCGGTGGCGGCGGTCGGCCGGACCGAGGCGGCCCGGCCCCGGCGATCGGTGACGGTCAGCCGGCCGTCGGCGTAACGGACCCGTTGGCGGCGCGACCGCTGCCGGCTGGACAGGCCGAGCCACGCCACGGCCGACCCGGCCACCAGCACGACGATGAGCGCGCCCGGCAGGGCGCCGACGCCGTCCAGGGCGGCCCGCATGACCACCCGGCCCGCGGCCAGCAGCAGGATGAGGCCGACCACCGGACCTGCGACGACCAGCCGCCGGTAGGTCTGCCGTAACGGGAGAGGACGCAATTCCAGTTCAGGCGAGGATTCTTGAGTCATCGACACCCCTTTCACGAGGGATCAGGATGCCGGTCCCAAACGTTTGGGTCAATGGGAAGGCCAAAGGTTTGGGTTGCCCGGACGGCAGCGCCGAACAGGGGGTTCGACATCGAAGCTCGCTCTCGGCCCAGCCACACCGACGGCTGTGGCTGATACGCGCCCTTCCGGATCCGGCGCACGCCCACCTCGAAGCGCCAAGGTCAGTATCTGCCGGACCCACCGGCCTTCGTCTGTTGGCTGGGCGCCAACTGCCAGACCGATCTGATCGCCGCGGCCCGGGCGGTGCTCGCCGACCCCACCACGGCTGTCGGCGCACAGGTGCGTGTGCTCAGTCTGGTACACGTGAATGGCTCACATCTCGGGGCGGGGGGACCCCGGCGATCCGCCGTAAACGGATGAATCACAAGTTGAAGAGGATGCGTGCCTGCCCGCAGGGCGGTCCTGATCCTCCGGCCGCCTCCGTCCCACGGGCCGGGTGCCCGCGGGACGGAGGCGGCCGACCCGCCCGGACGGGGTCGGTCCGGCCTCGGCCTACGTCCGTGACGGACGGGTCAGTTGGAGAAGTCCTGGGTGAGCCAGACGGTTCCACTGGCATCCCGGTGGACGGCGATGCCGATGTGGGTGAATGCGCTGCTGAGGATGTTCTTGCGGTGGCCGTCGTCCGGCGGCGTCTCGTTCAGCATGTCCTGGGTCAGGCTGACCGCCAGGGCGGCGATGTCCTGGGCCGAGCTGGAGACCCCGCTGCCGTAGCCTATGTTCTCCCCGACGGCGTTCCACTGGACGCCCGCAGCCGTCTCCCGTGCCCCCAACTCGGCCTCGCCCGGGCACTGGTGGGACATGCCGCAGCCGCCGGCCATCGCCTGGTTGTGGGCCTCGGCGCTGCTGGTCAGCCCCGACGTGATGGTGTAGGCGGGCAGACCCTGCGCGGCCCGCGCCCGGTTGATCAGATTGAGGACCTGCTGCACGGCGTCCGAGTTCGAACCGGTCTGCGCGGCCGGGGTGGCGGGTGGGGCCGCGGGGGCGGGGGCGTGCGTGACCGGGGCGGACGGGGACGACGGCGCGGACGTGTGGGATGCCGGGGCCGGGGTCGGAGCAGAGGGCCAGGCCGGATGGAAGCCCTGGGACTCGCCGCCGGGGCGCGCGGCCGCGGATTCCGGGGCGTGGGAGGCCGGGGCGGACGGCGACGGCGAGGCGTGCGAGGCGTCGGGCGTGGCCGGAGCGGCGGGTGGACCGGCCTGGTGGCGGTGCTGATAGTCGGAGTCGCTCTGGTGCCGGTGCTGATGGTGCTCCTGCCAGCCGGCGTGGCTCGCCTGCGTGTGGGAGCCGGGCGCGGCGGAGGCTCCGCTCGCGCTCAGCAGCGGCAGCATGAGGCCGGCGCCGGCGATCCCGGCGGTGGCGGCCAGACGCTGGGTGTGTCTCCGGCGCGCACGGCGATGCCGGCCGGTACCTGAAATCAGCATGGGGCGTCCCTCTGCGACGCCTGCGAGGTGAGCTGTCGGGTTCGGGCCGTGAGGTAGCCCGGCCGCACGTAGCGGCTTCACCCCTAGCCACACCCATCTCGTCCGTGAACGGGCCGAGCAGGGCGCGGCGAACTACCTGGTTCCCCCGCTCCTGCCCGGTGCACTGCTCGACGTCCGGCCGACCGGTGGACAGGACTCGGCGTCCCGGCGGCAGGGTCCGCAGGTGCGGACAGCCTGAACGCTAGGCAGACCGACCCCGAATACACAAGTTCGTATCATGCAGATCACATGGACATCCGACGAAGAACTGACGGAATACCATATTGGCTGATTTAACATCGCATAAGTGTCCTAATCGGACAATTCTCCTGACCGTCGATGCCGGCTGCGACGGCCGCCGTTCCGGGAAGTGCTGGGGCGCAGTCGGGCGAGGTCGCCCGCCGGGCCACGGTCTTCCCGGGTTCGCGTTGACACGGCCCGCATGGACGGCTGCGCGGCGTTCCTTCGGTCTCCGCCTCGTGCACGGCAACTCGGACCCTGGTCCGTCCAGGTCGGTGGGCGAGCGCCCGGAGCCGGGTGGAGCGGCGTTTGAGCCGATCAGCGGCCGGGCCCTGGACCGGGGCGGAGCCGCCGGCCAGATGCGGCACCCGGGGTCCGTCGGAGCGCGTTGGAGTATGCACGGGCAGCGGCGGCGGGTTGGTTCTCCGCCGCCGCAGAAGACTTCCGGACCTGTCTCAGCCGTAACGGCGGCGGGGTGCAGATCAGGCCGTGCCTGTCGCGCAAGCGGTTTCGAGAGCGATGAGGCGGTGGGCGAGGGTGCGCGCCGGGCCGGTGAGGCCCTTGAGGATCTCCCGGGCGTAGGGGCTCCGAGGGTGGTGGGCGAGATCCTGGACGGCGCTCCAGAGTTCCGCGATGCCGGCCAGGCTGTGCTGGACGTGGCGGATGGCGTCGTGGCGCTGGGCGAGGTACTGCTCGGCCATCTGGTGGGCGCGGCGCCAGTCGACATCGCCCGCTTCGACGGTCCGGGCGAAGGCCGGCGTGGTGTCGCCGTCGGCGAGGCGGATGGCGTCGATCTCCTCGACGCGCCGGCGGAGGTGTTCCTCCTCCTGTCGGGAGTCGAGGGCCGCGGTGGCGTCGGTGACGGCGAGGTGGCCGGCGATGACCTGCTCGGCGAGGTCGGGGGCGTGCCGTCGCAGTCGTGCGTGCTGGGCGAGGAGGGCCTTGGCGTCAGCCTTGCGTCTGCGGACGGCGGTGTAGGCGGCGTTGAGGGCGAGGGTGCCGATGCGGACCTGTTCGGCGAGGTCGGGGGCGTGTTCGAGCACGGTGGTGGCGATGGACAGCCGGGTGACGTTGATGCCGCAGCGGGCGGTGTCGGACGGGAGCGAGCCCGGGGACAGTGAGCGTGCCATCGCGGCGATCATGGCGTGCTGGCTCGCGGTGGTGTTCGGGTGGTGGCGGTTGGCGGACACGATCAGGCAGACCGGATCGTCGCCCTGATAGGTGGTGAAGCGGGGTTCGACATCGGCCAGTTCGCAGGCGGCGAGTCGTCCGCGGCCGTCCAGGAGGACGCCGTCGGCGTCCAGGATGACGGGCTCGGTCAGGCCGTTGCTCTCGATGTCCTGGGCGAGGTCGAGGAGTTCGTCGGGGCCGAGCATCGGGAACAGAGCGGTAACGGGGTGGACCTTCACAGTGGGATCTCCTTGATCGGGATGGGTACCGGGGCAGAAGACGCCACAAAGGGGCATATGGTTCAGCGGCCGCGCCCGTCGGCCTGATCGGGCGCGGCGGCGTCGGTGGCGTGCCGGCTGCCCTGCCGGACTCGCGGGTGATGATGTCGTCCCAGTCGAGCCTGCCGATGAGCAGCGCGACCGATCCTGTCTCGGCGGCCATGGCCGGCCGCACCGACGACGCACAGTCCGTCAGGGCGGACGTGGACGGCGTGGCGGCCCCGCAAAATGGCCCGTTCTCTACGGCTTCAAGACACCGGAGGGAACGGGCCCTGCCCCGTACCAGGACGGCGCCGAGACGGCCTGGCCGGTAGCCTGCGGGCATGTCCGTCAACATCGATCTTCACTTCACCGTGTCCAAGCTCGCCGACGCCCCGCAGGCCGAGGCGGTCTCCTCGGCCGTCGGTGACCTGCTGCGCGACGAGGGTTTCGAGGACCAGATCAGCTACGGCCCGGTCGTCGACAACGGTGTGCACTACGTCAGCGGCGAGGCCAGGTACCCGATCATCATCAGCGGATTCGGGCGCTGGCAGCCGTACTTCGAGACCTCCTTCGCCGCCGCCGTGGCCGAGGTCGCCCCGGACGCCGAGACCTCCATCACCTGGGGCTACCCGGACGAGGAGTACTGACCGCCGCTCCCAGGACTGCCGTCCGGTGCGAGCCACCCGCCTCGCGCCGCCACGGCGGCGTGGCCCGAGCAGGCCACCGGCAGCTCGGACACCCCGTACGTGACATGTCGGTGCGGTATCACCGGGTGCCCGCCGCTGCCGACGGCGGCTGGCACCCGCGGCTGGTCAGCGGGCGCGGACAGCCGGGGATCGTCCGCCCACAACAGACTCCCCGTCCGCTCGTGCCGCGACGACGCCGGATCTTTGCCGAAGAACCTCGGCGCCCAGGTGAGGAGGCGGTGCGGCGTTCACCCACCGCCTCCTCACCGGAGTGCGGCCCCTCTTACCCGGCCGCTCCGACCAGCGCGCGCGGGGCCTGGGTCAGGGCGGAGGGCGGTGCGCCCTTCTTCGGGTCCGTCGGGGCCGGCGTCTGGGCCGGGGCCGACGGCTTTGGTGCGATCACGCAGTTGGACTTGCCGGATTCCGCTTCGCCGTTGATGGCGGTGACGCAGAATTCGTAGTTCCAGACGCCGGGGACGAGGTAGGCGATGCCCCGGCTGGTCTCGTTGGTGACGTACTCGTCGGCCTTGAACCCGCTGCCGTCGTGCTTGGACCCGCTGTCGTCGTTGACGTTGCGGATCCAGACGCGGTAACCGGCGGCCCACAGGGACCCGTTCCATGACAGCTGGACGGTAGTGGCGTCGGTGGAGGTGACCTTCAGACCGGTGGGTGCCGGAGGTGTGCCGGCTCCGACGGTGACGGATCGGGCGACGCCCGGCATGCCGCCACCGGCGGCGTTCCAGGTGGCGACCGCGACGAGGTAGTGATGGCCCTCCCTCAGCCCGTCGATGTGCGCCGAATTCCCCCTGACCGCGGTGCTGTTGAGGAACGCGCCGGGGGTGTCCCTGTCCCAGGTGATGATCTCGTACCGGTCGATCGTGTCGGTGTACGGGCCGGTCGCCGCGTCCCAGGACACGTCGACGCCGGTGGCGGTGGCCCGGGTGACGATTCCCTTGGGGGCCGCGGCGGTTTCCGGGTGTGCGACACCACCGACCGTGTGGGACCACTCGGACTTCCCGTCCTCACCGTTGTCGGTACGGACCTGGTATTCCCACTCCCACCCGTCGAGGGTCCAGGTGGTGTCGAAGCGGGCCGCTTTGACCGGTGTCTCGTCCCAGGTGCCGGAGCCCTTGATCCGGTGCCGGACGGTGTATCCGCGGGCGCCGAAGACCGGCTCCCAGTTCAGGGTGATGCCGCTCGGGCCGGAGCTGACCTCGACCGTGTCCGGCGCGAGCGTCGGCCGGTCGGGGACATGCGCGGGAATGTCGATCAGTTGGCTGCCGAGACCGTAGCTGTCGTGCAAGGTGCGCACGAACGCCTGGGCGATCTGGTACTCGCCCAGGGCGTTGGGGTGCAGCCCGTCGTAGCCGGCAGGGCAGTCATGCGTGTCGCAGCTGTAGTTGCCGGCCCAGTCGACCAGGGCAACGCGGGACTTGTCGTTGTTCCACGACGGGATCGCGGCCGCGAGCATGCTGTTGTACTTGGTGGTGTTGACGGGCAGGTCGTCCCGGCCGCCGATGGACGTCCGCTGGGGAACGTTGGCCAGGGCGAAGTTGAGGTCCGGTTTGGCGGCGCGGGCCTGGTCGACCAGCGTCCGCATACTGTCCAGCGTGCCTTCCGGGCCGCTGACGAACCAGCCCATGTCGTTGAAGCCGAGCCCGACCAGGAGCAGGTCGGGCTGGTACTTCGCCACCTGCTCGGCGATCAGCGTTTTGTCCTGCGCCGCCTGCCGGCCCCAGACCGAGAAGTGGTGGGAGTCGAAGTCCTTCGCGACCCCGGGGGCATACGCGCCCGAGGTGACGGGAACGCTCTGAGCCGGTGGCGGGGCTTCCCCCTGCAACGGCGGCACGGGCGGGGGCTTGGGGGATTCCTGAGGACGGGTTCCCTGGTACGGACCGACGAAGTCGACGTCGATGTGCTCCTTCTTGAACCATTCCCAAAGGCGGTAGCGCCAGGTCCAGTCACCTTCGTAGCCCTGGCTCATCGAATCGCCCACCACCATCACCTTCAGTGGCAACTTCCCGTCGCCGGCTCGTGGTTCCGGGACCCAGTCCATGACGAGGGCCCAGCGGATGGCGTCCTGGAACGCCTCGGCGATCTTCTTGTTGCCGGAGTCGTTCGGCGTCAGGCCGTCACCGGACAGGTCCTCGGTGGTCATGGCGTCGGTGTCGGCCAGGACGACGTGCCGTCCCGCGCTCTGCCAGGCGCCGACCATCTTGCGGATCTCGTCGTTGTAGGCGGTGATCCGGTCCTGGACGGCGGGGTCGGTGGCGGGACCCAGGGTGGCGAGTGCCACGACCGTGCCCGGGTTGTCCTTCTCGATCTGGTCGACCAGGTCCTTCAGCCGCTGCGCGGCGCCGTCCTGCTTGCCGTCCCGCATGTCGTACGTGCCGGCCTGCAGCGTCACGATGTTGGGCCGGTACTTCGGCAGGGCGGTTGTGGACCGCTTGGCGATGGCGCTGATCTGCTCGCCGGGAGCGCCCTCGTAGGAGGGGTCTCCCTTCTGCCCCGTCGAGCCGGAGCCGACGAAGTCCACCGGTACGTCCCGCTTTTGGGAGACGAGCGAGATCAGGGCCAAGAGCGAGCCGGCCAGGGTGGCGCCGTAGCCGATCTTCTCGCCGGTGCCGATGGTCGAGTCGCCCAGCGGCATCACCTTCAGCTCCGGCGGTTCCGCCGCCGCGCGCATGCCGTTCCACATCACGGGGTAGTGGTCGCTGCTGCCTGCGTCCATACGGCTCGCGGTGACGTTGCCGACGTTGTCGTCGGAACTGACGAAGTAGTCCAGTTCGCCGCCCCTCTGGTGGGTGGCACGTCGGGAACGGTAGACGCGGGCGCCGATCGGGAAGGTGCCGCGGCGTTGCAGCGTTATCGGGTCGACGTTGAAATCGCCGCCGGCCGTCCAGCGGTACTGCGCGCCCCAGGAGTGGACGGAGTCGCGGATCGCCGTCAGCAGGGTGTTGGAGTCGCCGCCGCCGCCCGACAGGCCGTGCACGTTGAAGTACCAGTCGTCTCCGAACCGGACGCCCAGCGCGGCCCGGCCCCGCTCCAGCGGGTTGGTGACGACGCGTACCTCGTCGGGCTGGTCATTGGTGATGGTCGCCAGGTTCACCCGGCCACCTTGGCCCCGACCGCCGTAGTCGTCGGTCTGGATGAAGAAGATGTGGTACGGGCTGGGCTGCATCCGGCTGGTGAACGGTTGCCACATCGAGTGCCGGACGGTGTCACCGTCCGCGGTGATGACGTCCGCCTGCCGGGCGGCGCCGCTGGGGCCCTGGGGCCCGGCTTCCTGGATCAGGACGATATTGGCAGACCTGGCGTAATTCTGGACCTGCGTGGTCCACTTGCTGGCCGTCCCGTCGCCCTCACCCTGGATGTTGTTGGTGATGATGGACGTCTCCCGTAACGGCGCCGCGGCGGCGGGGGAAGCCCCTGGTACCACGACAAGTGCCGTACCCAGAATCGACAGCGTTACCAGTGCCGCCCTGGATCTGGTCACCAGACGCAGCCGGGCCAGTGCACGGGTGAGGTGTTCCTTTAATACGTTCACCACAGGAAGGTTAATGGACTCTCCATCGATGTGATCTGCACGATCGATCGGCATACGGCGTCCCGCGGCGCACAGTCCACGCGCCCGCAAGCCACCGGCCGGAAGGCCCGGATCACCCTCGCACGGGGTGACCGGGGCCGTGCCGTCAGGTGGGAGCGGCCGGACCCATGCCCGGTCCGACTACCACCGCTGCGTCGGCCCCGGCCGCACCAACCTCGACCTGGACGCCACCGGCGCCTGGTACGACAGCCACTACCAGGGCGGACTCTGCTCCCACCCCGGTGACACCGGGCCCTGACCCGACCTCAACCCGGTGTCGGTAGCGCCCTCCGGACAGCGGTGCCCGTCGCTCGCTCAACCGGCACTCCGGGGCCTCAGGGCCGCCACGGCCTGGCCGGTGAACGCCCAGCCGTCGAGGGCCCCGATGGGGCCTTCGGCGGCGGCGCCTGCTGGTCAGTTGAGGCCCGGTGAGGCCTGCAGGGAGGATGCGAACGGTCAGTAGCGACACAGCGGCGGAGGCAGATCGCGCAGCACGGGGCCCGGGTCCACTACGCGCGGGACGCCTCGGCGGCCGTCGCCGGCCGGCCCGGCGTCACTCTCCGGACGGGAGCGGCCTGTCCAGTCAGTCCTCGGTGGGAGTGCGGATGGCCAGGATGGCCATGTCGTCGTGGCCGTCGCTGGGGTGGTTGTCGGCGAGGGTGCGGACGAGGTCGTCCAGGGGCCGGTGGGCGTGGGCGGCGGCGAGGTCGGCGAGGACGTCCAGGCGGTCGTCGATGGCGTGATCGGGGTGTTCGACGAGGCCGTCGGTGAAGAACAGGACGGTGGTGCCACCGGGCAGGAGGTGGGTGTGGTCGGGGCGACGGATCTCGTGGTCGACGCCGAGGGGGATGCCGGGTTCGGCGTGCAGGTACCGGGGTGATCCGTCGGGGGTGAGGATGAGCGGCGGCGGGTGGCCGGCGCTGCTCCAGTGGAGGGTCCAGCCGTTGGCGGCGGGTTCGATCCGGGCCAGCAGCGCGGTGGTGACGGGCAGGTCGGTGATGGCGTGGATGGTGCGGTCGAGCTGGGTGAGCACCGCGCTGGGCGGGGTCTTGCGGGCGTAGAGCAGGGCGCGGAGCATGTTGCGGGTCTGGGCCATGGCGGCGGCGGCGTGCAGGTCGTGGCCGACGACGTCGCCGATGACGGCTGCGCAGGCGCGGTCGGGCAGGACGACGGCGTCGTACCAGTCGCCGCCGACGGTGGCCGGTTCGGCGGCGGTGCGGTAGACCGCGGCGCCGGAGAACGGGGTGAGGTCCGGTAGCACGGGCAGCAGGAGTCGCTGGAACTGTTCCGTGCTGTCGCGCATGTAGCCGAACAGGCGGGCGTTCTCGATGGCGATGCCGGCTGCTCCCGCGAGGGCGCGTACGACCCCTTCGTCGTCCCGGTCGAACGGCTGGCCGTCACGGCGGCCGGAGAGGTAGAGGTCCCCGTAGATCTCGCCTCGGACGCTGATCGCCACGCCGAGCAGGGTGCGCATGGGCGGATGGCCGGGCGGGAAGCCGACCGAGGCCGGATGCGAGGGAATGTCGTCCACCCGCAGCGGCTCGGGATGGTGGATCAGGTGCCCGAGGACGCCGCGGCCGTGGGGAAAGTCGATCCCGGCGAGGGCCGCGCGTTCGTCGTCGGTCAACCCGGCGGTGATGAACTGCTCCAGGTGGTCGCCGGAGGGGGCGAGCACGCCGAGCGCTCCGTAGCGCGCGTCGGCCAGGTCCATGGCGGTCGTGACGATCCGCTGCAGCACCGTCGGCAGGTCCAGCTCGCTGCCGATGGCCAGCACCGCCGACAGCAGCCCCTGCACCCGGTCCCTCGCCCTGGCCAGAGCACGCAACTGCTGGGCGGTGCCCTCCAACTGATCGTCCAGGAACAGCCGAAGATCCGGCCTGTCCCCCTCACCAGGTGACGTGCCCGGATGGTCCGCATCACGATTCACGCGTCACCTCGTTCATCACCGCCAACGCTACGCACGACACCGTCGCCGGGCCGGGAGCACACGCCCGGCAGGCGTCACCGATCGCGGGAGCCGGACACGGCCGAGCGCCAACCGCTCGGTGCCCCGTGACGCCGATCTCCAGGAGCCTCCCACCAACATCCCGGCGCATACAGGGCTCTCATCCGGACCGCGGAAAACCCCACTACTTCTCACGCCGTCCCACAACTCTCAACCGACCACCAAAAGACGCAGGTCGAACGACCCAAGGCACCCGGTCGACACCACCACCGAACAACCGACCCGCCGCAGGACCGAGCCGGTGGCAGGCTGCTGCTTCTTACCGATGGATGACGCGGCGGCCGCCTTCGGTGGCTGCGCGGTCGGCGGCCGGTAGCGTCGGCGGGCATGAGGATTCTGGTCACCGGCGGCGCCGGGTTCATCGGTTCGACGGTCGTGCGGGCGCTGGTGGCGGCCGGTCACGAGGTTCGCGTCCTGGACGCGCTGCTGCCCGCCGTTCACCCTTCCGGGGTGATGCCCGTGCTGCCGGACGGCGTGGAACTGCGGCGCGGGGACGTGCGGGACGCGGCGGCGGTCGGACAGGTGCTGGCCGGGGTGGACGCGGTCTGCCACCAGGCCGCGATGGTGGGCCTGGGGCTGGATCTCGACGACGCGCCCGCCTACGCGGGCTGCAACGACCTGGGCACCGCCGTGCTGCTTGCCGCGATGGCGCAGTCCGGGGTACGGAACCTCGTGCTCGCCGGGTCGATGGTGGTCTACGGCGAGGGCCGGTACCGGTGCCCGGCGCACGGAGACGTCTCGCCCGGTCCGCGCCGCCCGGACGAGCTGGACGGCGGCCGGTTCGAGCCGCCGTGCCCGCGGTGCGGCGCACCACTGCACCCCGAGCTGGTGACGGAGGACGCTCCGACCGATCCGCGCAACGTGTACGCGGCCACCAAGCTGGCCCAGGAGCACCTGGCGAGCGCCTGGGCCCGAGCCTGCGGAGGCCGCGTCCTGACGCTGCGCTACCACAACGTCTACGGGCCGGGGATGCCGCGCGACACACCGTACGCCGGAGTGGCCTCGCTGTTCCGCTCCGCCCTGGCCCGGGGCGAGGCGCCCCGGGTGTTCGAGGACGGCGGCCAGCGGCGGGACTTCGTCCACGTCGAAGACGTCGCCGCCGCCAACCTGGCCGCGCTCACGGCGGTCGGAGATCGGCCGCCGGGCGGCGCCCGGGCCTACAACGTGGGCAGCGGCGAGGTGCACACGATCGGGGAGATGGCCCGGGCGCTGGCCGCCGCTCACGGCGGTCCGGCCCCGGTGGTGACCGGCGAGTACCGGCTCGGCGACGTCCGGCACGTCACCGCGGACTCCTCCCGTCTCCGCGCGGAGCTCCACTGGCGTGCCCGGGTACCGTTCGCCGAGGGAATGGCGGAGTTCGCGGCGGCGCCACTGCGCGCCTGACCTCAGGTCCGCGCGGCGGGAAGGACGATCTCGAAGCAGCAGCCCCCGGTGACGTTGCGGACCCGGGCGCGCCCGGCGTGCGCCTCGACGATGCCGCGGACAATGGCGAGCCCGAGCCCGGCACCGCTGCCCCCGCCCTCGCTCCGCTGCCGCGGACTCCCCTGGTCGGCCGGCCGGGGCGTGCGGGCGGCACTGCCGCGCCACCCCGTCTCGAACACCCGGGGCAGGTCCTGCTCCGGGATGCCGCCGCAGCCGTCGGTGACCGACAGCACCACCTCGTCGGCCTCCCGGCGGGCGGAGACCGCGACCACGCCGTCCTCCGGGGTCGAGCGGATCGCGTTGACCAGGAGGTTTCCGAGCACCCGGGTGATCTCGCCGCTGTCCACCTCGACGGGCTCGGCGGCGACCTGCCGGCCCTCCAGGCGGACACCGCGCTTCCGGGCCAGGGGATGGGCCCCGGCGAGCGCGTCGTCGACGAGGTCGTAGACGGACACCCGGGACAGCGACAGGGCCATCGCCCCCGCCTGGATGCGCGAGAGCTCGAAGAGGTCGTCCACCATCCCGGTCAGCCGCTCGACCTCGGTCCGCATCCGCTGCAGGTACTGCTGCGGATGCTTCGCGACGCCGTCCTCCAGCGCCTCGGCCATGGCGCGCAGCCCTGCCAGCGGGGTGCGCAGGTCGTGCGAGATCCAGGCGATCAGCTCCCGGCGGGAGGCGTCCAGGGCCTGCGCGCGGGCCCTCGACTCGGCCAGTCGGGCGCTGGTGGCGGCGAGTTCCTCGCTGAGCTGGGCCAGTTCCAGGCCGAGCGGGGGCTCCGGCGCGGCGAACCCGGTGTCGCTGCCCACGGTCCGGGCGGCCGCGGTCAGCGCCCTGCCGCCGGCCACGACCTGGCGGCCGAGCAGCGCGGCGGTCGCCAGCGACACCACCGAGGCCATCGCCAGCACCGTGATGACCACCCCGAGGTCGTGCCGGGACAGGAACATCGCCTGCGCGACGGCGAAGGTCCCGGAGGTGACCGCCAGCACAGTGACGGCGGCGACGCAGAACAGCGCCAGCGCGAGCGAGCGCCGGCGCAGCAGCCGGACGGCCGCCCAGCCGAGCAGACCGGCCCCGCCGGCTCCGAGCGCGGCGAACAGGGCGATCAGCAGCAGGTCCTTCACGCCGGGCCACCCTCCCGCACCGCTGCCGGGCCGCGCTGCTGGTCCGCTGCCGGGCCGCCCGCCTGCCCGGCCGCCGGGTCGTAGCGGTAGCCGACGCCCCAGACGGTGGTGATCAGCATCGGCGCGGCCGGGTCGTCCTCGATCTTCTCGCGCAGTCGGCGGACGTGGACGGTGACGGTGGAAAGGTCCCCGAAGTCCCAGCCCCACACGCGTTCCATCAGCTCCTGGCGGGAGAACACCGTCTGCGGGTGCCGGAGGAGGAACGCCAGGAGGTCGAACTCCCGGAGGGTGAGCAGTAGTTCACGCCCGCCGCGGTGGACACGGCGGGCCTGCGGGTCGAGCGCCATGTCTCCGGAGACCACCGGGCCGCCGACGGGGGGCGCCGGAGCGGCGGCCCGGGAGCGGCGCAGCACGGACTGGACCCGCAGGACGAGTTCCCGCGGGCTGAAGGGCTTGGTGACGTAGTCGTCCGCGCCCAGTTCCAGGCCGAGGATGCGGTCGGCCTCGTCGCCCTTGGCCGTGAGCAGGACGACCGGCAGCCCGGCGCCGTCCTCGGAGGCGCGCAACCTGCGCAGGATCTCCAGGCCGTCGATGCCGGGGAGCATGAGGTCCAGGACCAGCAGGTCCGGGCGATGGGCTCGGGCCAGGGCAAGGCCCCTGTCGCCGTCGGCAGCGCGGTCGACCCGGTGGCCCGCCCGGGTGAGGTAGCCGGCGACGACCTCGGCCACGGTCGGGTCGTCGTCGATCACCAGAATGCGGCCGGGGCACGGCGGTCCTGGGGTGGCGGGGCTCTCGTTCACCCCGCCGAGGATACGAGCCCCGCCGAGCGCCGAGCGCCACGCCGGGTCCGACGTCCGGGTTCCGTAAGCTCCCCCGAACGGGCCAGCGGTGCCCGGACGTCGCACTTCCGTAAGGGCGCGGTTCGGCTTCGACGGGCCGGACCGCGGTTAGCGTGGCCGACGTGATCCCTCCCCTTGTCGCTGATGTCGTCCTGCCCTGCCTCGATGAGGCCGAGGCCCTGCCCTGGGTGCTCGGACGCGTGCCCGCCGGTTGGCGGGCGATCGTCGTGGACAACGGCTCGCGGGACGGCTCCGCGGAACTGGCCCGCTCCCTGGGCGCAACCGTCGTCACGGAGAACCGGCGCGGTTTCGGTGCCGCCTGCCATGCCGGACTCCTCGCCGCGACCGCCGAGCTGGTCTGCTTCATGGACTGCGACGGCTCGCTCGACCCGGCCCAACTGCCGCGGGTCGCCGCGCCGGTCGCGGCGGGCGCGGCGGACCTCGTGCTCGGCCGGCGCCGCCCCTCGCAGGCCCGCGCGTGGCCGGCGCACGCTCGGCTCGCCAACGCCCTCCTGGCCCGCCGCCTGCGCGCGCGGACCGGCGCGCCGCTGCACGACCTGGGGCCGATGCGCGCCGCGCACCGGGAACGGCTGCTCGCGCTCGGACTGGGAGACCGCCGCTCCGGCTATCCGCTGGAGATGGTGCTCGCCGCCTCGGTGGCCGGGCTGCGGATCGCCGAGACCGCCGTCGACTACCTGCCCCGCACCGGCCGCTCCAAGGTGACCGGGACGCTGCGCGGCACCCGGCAGGCCGTACGGGACATGCGGGCCGTCCTGGCCGCACCGCCGCCCACCCTGCTGGTCATCGCGAAGTCTCCGGTGCCCGGGCGGGTGAAGACCCGCCTCACCCCGCCCTGCACCCCCGAGCAGGCGGCGACACTGGCGGGAGCCGCGATCGCGGACACCCTCGCCACCCTGAGCCGGATGCCCGCCGGGCGGCGGCTGCTGGTGCTGGACGGCGAACCGGGTGGGTGGCTGCCACCGGGATGGGAGGTGGTGCCGCAGTGCGCGGGCGGGCTCGACGAACGCCTGGCCGCCGCCTTCGCGCACGCCGCCCGGGTGGCCCCGCGGGCACCCGCTCTGCTGGTCGGCATGGACACCCCGCAGCTGGACGCGGCCGCGCTGGCCGAGCCGCTGTCGGCCGCCCGCCGCCCGGGCGTGGACGCCTGGTACGGGCCCGCCACCGATGGCGGGTTCTGGGCCCTCGGGCTGGCGCGCCCCACCGGGCGACTCGCCCGGCGGCTCCTGCTGGGCGTACCGATGTCCACGCCCCACACCGGGCGTGCCCTGCTCGACCGCCTCGTCGCCGACGGGCTGACGGTCCACCACCTCGACCGGGCCACCGACGTGGACACCATCCTCGACGCGCGCCGGGTCGCCGCCGAGGCACCGCAGACCGCGTTCGCCGCGTGCCTGCGCTCGATCGACGCCGCACCGGGGACGGCCGGATGACCGCCCAGGCCACCGCGTGGGTGGACGATCCGTTCGCCGAGGCCGTCCGCGCCGGGCACGGCCCGCTGTGGCTGCGCCAGGAGGACGGGGCGCGCATCCCCCTCGATGTCGAACGCTGGTGCGCGCCCGCCGCCGCGAGCGACCACAGCCTGCTGCGGCGCTGCCTGCGGGTGAACGCGCCGGTGGTGGACCTGGGCTGTGGGCCCGGCCGCCTGGTCGCCGCTCTGCTGGCCCTCGGCGTCCCGGCGCTCGGTGTCGACATCACCGGCGCCGCCGTGGCGCGCACCCGGCACCTCGGCGGTCCGGCGCTCTGCCGGTCGGTGTTCGACCGCCTGCCCGCCGAGGGCCGCTGGGGCGCCGCGCTGCTCGCCGACGGCAACCTCGGCATCGGCGGCGACCCCGACGCCCTGCTCCGCCGGGGCGCCGAACTCATCGCACCGAACGGGCTGTTGCTGGTGGAGGTGGAGCCGGAGGAGGTGGACGAACGCGCCGTCGTCCGGGTGGAAGGCCCGGACGGCCGCCTGGGCCCGCCGTTCCCCTGGGCCCGTCTCGGCGCGGACGCCACCCTGCGACGGGCCCGCACCACGGGCCTCGTCGCGGCGGAGCGCTGGACCTCGCACGGCCGCCACTTCCTCGCGCTGCGCAAGGGGTGAACCGCGCCGCGCAAAGGGCGAGCGCCCCCCGACGCGGCGGATGACGGGCGGCGCGGTCCAGGGGCGCCGGCGCGGTGCCGCTCGCCTACCGCTCGGCGTCGGTGGCCCGCCACTGCGGGTGCTCGCGCTCGGCCCAGTGCCGTTCCACCAGGCCGGTCCGCATTCCGAGCCGTGACTCCCGGTCCCGCCAGGCCATCCGGACGTGTCCGGCGATCACGACGGCGATGGCGGCCGCCAGCCAGTCGTGCACGAAGGTCGCGCCGGTGCGCCAGGACGGCGGGGCGAGGTGGGTGAGCCACATCAGCAGCCCGGTGCCGACGATCACCAGCATCGAGCCCAGCGTCCACTGCGCGTAGAGCTTCTGCCCGGCGTTGAACTTCCCGGCCGGCCGGTGCCCGGCCCGGGCGCGCACGGCCCGCAGCCACTGCCAGTCCGCCGGGGTGAACCGGCTCAGCCGGGTGACGTCCGCCCGCACCGCCCGGGAGACGAGGCCGAGGAGCAGCGGCACCGGCAGCGCCAGGCCGCACCACACGTGCACGGTGACCACCAGCGGCCGGTTGCCGACCAGTTCGGCGAGCGGCGCGAGGTAGAGGCAGCCGGCGGTGGCCAGGCAGACGCCCATCAGCGCGGCCGTGGTGCGGTGCACCCAGCGCTCGGCGCGGGTGAAGCGCAGGACCAGTTCAGCTCGTCGGTGCATCGTCCCGCCCGTTCGACCGGCCGACCCAGGCGTCGACGTCATAACCGTTGCCCTCCCAGTACCCGGGCTGCACCGCATCGGTGACGGTGATGCCCGAGAGCCACTTCGCGGACTTGTAGAAGTACATCGGCGCGACGTACAGCCGCACCGGCCCGCCGTGGTCGTGCGCGATCGGCTTGTCCTGCATGCGCAGTGCGACCAGCACGTCGTCCCGCCGGGCCTGTTCGAGGGTGAGGCTCTCGGTGTACGCGCCGTCGAAGCAGCTGAAGCGCACGGCCTTGGCACCCGGCTCGACCCCGGCGGCGTCGAGCAGGTGGGCCAGCGGCACCCCCTCGAAGGGGGTGTCCGGCACCCGCCAGCCGGTGACGCACTGGACGTCCTTGACCAGCCGCCGCTGCGGCATGGCCTGGAGGTCGGCCAGCCGGTGGGTGGCGGGGCGCTCCACCAGTCCGTCCACGGTGAGGGTGTAGTTCGTCGCGTCCCGCTCGGGGACGGAGGTCACCACCGAGTAGTACCGGAAGCCGTTGTTGCCCGGCAGCAGCCCGCTCAGGCCGCTCGGGTCCCGCTCCGCCAACGACGACTCGGCCCGCTGAAGGTACGGGCCGGCCGCGACGCCCACGGTGCCCAGCCCGAGCAGCCCGAGCACGACCCGCCGGCCCACGGGCGTGCCCTTGGGGTGTTCCGCTTTTCTGTCCACGGCCCCGATTCGACCAGGTCGGCCCGGGCCCCGGCCAGTGCCGGCGGTGTTCCGTCAGGGTTTCGTCATCTCCGGCGCAGCGCCGCGCGCCGTGCGGACCGGCGCGGCGCTCACGAGCCTGCGCAGCACCGGCACCACCAGGACGCAGACCAGTGCGAGCGCGTAGGCGGTGCGCTGCGCCTGCGGCCCGCCCACCAGGTAGAGCGCCTGTCCGGCCGCCGGGACCGCCAGCCACTCCCACCGCCCGTCGAGTGCCACCAGGGCCACCACCAGCAGTCCGTACCAGGGGTAGCTCGGCGCGACGAGCAGCAGGGCGCTCCCCGTCACCAGGAGCGCGCCGCGCCACGGACGGTGGGGATCACCGCGCCGCAGCACCCACAGCACCACGGCGCCCAGCGCCAGGGCGGCCGCCCACGCGGCCCACCGGTCCGGCACCACCACCCGCAGCAACCCGAACCGGTCGAGGTGTCCCTGCTCGTACCCCTCCTCCCGCAGGTACCCGGGCAGGTAGCCCAGGACGCCGGCACCGGAGACGGCGACGTACGGCAGGTAGGCCAGCACGAACGTCCCGAGGGCCACCGCCGGCACCAGCAGGTCGCCCTTCGTCGGCCGCCGGGCCAGCAGCCCGGACACCGCACCGGGCAGGGCGAGCGCCGGCAGCAGCTTGGTCGCGACCGCCGCCCCGAGCAGGGCGCCCCCGGCACCGGCCCGGCGGCGGGCCGCGCAGCCCAACCCGGCCACCATGAGGAGCGCGCCGAGGGTGTCCACGTGCGCGTCGTTGACCGCCCACACCGTCACGCCCGGACACCACCCCCACAGCGCCGCCCGCCGACTGCCCCGCCCGACCGCCAGCAGCACACCGGTGGTGAGGACCGCCAGCAGCGCACCGGCGGCCTGCACGCCGCGCACCCCGCCGCCGAAGGGGTGGGCGGCGAGAAACCAGGCCTCCGCGACCGGCGGGTAGACGGTGTGCACGGCCGGCCGGTTGATGCGGGTGCAGTCCCCGGCCGCCGTCCGCCGCTCGTCCCAGGTCGCACAGCCGTCCCCCACCGGGAACAGGCCCGCGTCGCGCAGCCGGACCAGCGCCGGGTCGTCGGGGGTGTACGCGTACGGGGAGAGCCCGGCCGCCTGGACCCGCCCGTCCCACACGTACCGGTAGGCGTCGTCGCTGGTACGCGGCGGCGCCAGCAGCCCGGCCGCGGCGACCAGGACGCTCCCGCCCAGCACCAGCGGCACCACGTGGCGGCGGGTCACCTTCCGCAGCAGGAGCAGCGCGAGGACGAAGAGCGCGGCGTCGAGCGCGTACCAGTCGTGGAGCGGCGACCGGTCGGCGAGCGTCCCGCCGCCGGTCACGGTCAGTGCGAGGGCCGCCGCGAGGGCGGCGACCGCGAGGGCGCAGGTCAGGGAAGCACGGGTGGGCACGCGCCCACCCTGCCACCTGTACCTGCCCGCCGTCGGCACCGGCGGGGCCGCCGTCCGGAATCCGTAAGCACCGCGCGGTGGTGGCCTCACCGGTCCGGAGCGGTCAGTCGCCGGGGACGCCGGGGAGGCCGGTCGTGAGGCCGTCCAGGGCGCGCGAGCAGACGCACGCGCGGTCGGTGGGCAGCGTCCCGATGGCCTTGAACAGCACCGTGCGCAGCCGGTCGACGTTGCCCGCGAAGACCTTGAGCACCTCGGCCTGGGTGACGCCCTCGCCGGCCTCCACACCGGCGTCGTGATCGGTCACGAGTGCCACCGAGGTGTAGCAGAGCCCGAGTTCGCGCGCCAGCACCGCCTCGGGGTGCCCGGTCATGCCGACCACCGACCAGCCGTTGGCGGTGAACCAGCGGGACTCGGCCCGGGTGGAGAAGCGCGGGCCCTCGATCACCACCAGCGTCCCGCCGTCGACGGGCTCCCAGGCCGCCCCGCGCGCCGCCTCCAGCGCGGCCTGCCGACCGGCCGGGCAGTACGGGTCGGCCATCGACACGTGCACCACCTCGGGCACCGAACCGTCCGGCAGCGGCAGCCCGTCGTAGAAGGTCTGCACCCGCCCCGAGGTCCGGTCCACGAACTGGTCCGGCACCAGCAGCGTGCCGGGCCCGTACTCCGCCCGCAGCCCGCCCACCGCGCACGGCGCGAGCACCTGCCGCACCCCCAGCGAGTGCAGCGCCCACAGGTTGGCCCGGTAGTCGATCCGGTGCGGCGGCAGCCTGTGGCCGCGCCCGTGCCGGGGCAGGAAGGCGACCCGCCGCCCTGCCGCCTCCCCCAGGAACAGCGCGTCGCTGGGCGGCCCGTACGGCGTGTCGACCCGCACCTCGGTCACCTCGTCCAGCAGCGTGTACAGCCCCGAACCGCCGATCACACCCACCTCGGCCCGCGGCTCCTCCTGATGCACCGTCATCTCTACCACCTCTCAGAGCAAGAACGTACCGGCCACTGTAGGAGCCGGCCACGGCGGACTCCGTGAACCACAGCCTTACGATTCGCGGACGCCGTGCACGCGCGGAGGCCCGCCTCGACGGCCGGCGGCTGGCGTCCGGCGTCCGGTCAGCGGTGTTCCGGGCCGCCGCGGTGCTTCCGTTGCTTCAGTGGGGTGCCACGGCGGGTGCCGCTCACCGCGGCTCGCGTCGCCCGGTCCGATGGGCGGCGCGCAGCCTGAGCGCCAGGCCGACGGCTGCCGCGCCGAACAGGGCCCCGGTGATCGCGAGCCAGCGGCCGAGGTAGACGTCCGCCGACAGCCCGGTGGCTCCCGGGTAGGGCTCGGACAGATCGAGGATGAGCGGGAACCAGACGAGCAGCAGGATACCGGAGAGGAAGGCCGGTACCCGGAGATACCCGATCCACTCCACCGCGGCAGCCCGTTCCCGGCGGTGGCGGAGCACGGCCCGGGCCGAGAGGTCGGCGAGTGAGTACAGGGGCAGCAGGATCAGGTCGTGAGCGACGGCCGCGCCGACGAACCAGATCGCCACCGCGAGAGGCCGGTCGGCCACGAGTCGCTCGACGGCGTACCCGGTCAGCGCGAGGGACGCGACGAGAACGAGCAGGTGCATCGGGCCGGCGCCGTACCAGCGGGTGAGGCGGGCAGGTCGGGCCATGGTCACGTCCTGAAGGTGAGTCGGCGGACCCATTTGGTGTTGTTCACACCGGGGTTGGCGGGAACGATGATCCGGGCGGGATAGCCGTGGTCGAGGGAGAGGTCGGCTCCGTTGACCCCGAGGGCGAGGAGAGAGCGGACGTCGAGGATCTGATTGCCGCGCAGCACCACGGAGCTGTAGGGCCCGGGCGGTTGGACCGACTCCACCAGCACGCTCGACGCCTCGGGCAGACCGGCCATGGCGGCGAGGTCGGCGAGCCGGAGCCCGCTCCAGTGCTGGTCCGCGGTGGACCAGCCCTCCACGCAGGCGATCGGCAGCCAGGCCGACCGCTGCGACATCGCGAGCAGTTGCTCACGGGAGAGCGACTGCGCCGGCCCGGCGCCGTACAGCTCCAGCCGCCAGTGCGGACCGACCATCGCCGACGAGACGCCGACGGAGGCGGCCGTCTTGTTGATCTGGAAGCCGTTCGGACCCTCCCCCGGTTCACGGTTGTGGGGTGCCAGCAGTGCGGTGGTCCGGAGCCGGCCGCCGATGCTCTGCCCCACGGTGACCGCGAACAGGACCAGGGACCCCACGCCCACCAGCGCGAGTGCGCCGCGCCGGGTGATCGTCGGGGCGTCGGGAGCGACCGCCACCAGACCGTCGGCGTCGAGCGGCTCGGGCCTGGTGTCGGCGAGACCGGTGCGCAACTCCCCCAGCGGCGAACGCGACTTCAGGGCGCGGACCATCGTTGCCAGCTTGAGGGCCACGTGGACGGCGAACGCCGCGACGAACACCCACGCGCCGTAGAAGTGGAGGGTGTAGAAGGACCCCGGAAAGACGTAGTGGAGCTGGATGTTGAGGATCCCGGTCACGAATTCGAAGACGACCCCGCCGACCAGCATCAGCAGCGACAGCCGCTCCAGCGCGTGGGCGGCGCTGCGCACGGGCGGCCACTCGAAGAGCTTCGGGAACACCGACCACAGCTTGGCCAGCACCACCGGCACCAGGGTCACGCCGAGCGTCACGTGCACGCCCTGGGTGAGCCGGTACAGCCAGGACGGGTGGGTGGGCCAGTCGAAGAGGTAGAAGCCCAGCACGCCCTTGTCCGGGGTCTGGTCGTTGAGCGGGCCGAGGTCCGGGTTGTACGCGGCGTAGGACAGGGCTCCGGTCACGAAGAGGACCGGGAGCCCGACGAGCAGCACCAGCCCGAACACCGACGTCAGCCAGGGCCCCCGGATCGGACTGCGCCAGAACCCCGGGCGGAACGGCCCGGGCGGTGCGGGCGCCTGCCCGGGCCCGCGGGCGAACGCCGGCAGTCGGGCGCTCACCGCGGCACGGGACCGTTCAACGGCCCGGACCGCGCCGCGCCAGGTGCTGCCGCCGGCCCGGGTGATGCGCCGCAGCGGATCGGCGGCTCGCCACCACCGCCTTCGCCCACCCGATCCACCACCACGCCCAGCCCCGACCACCCGCCACCTCCGCCCCGGACCCACCGTGGAAGCGCGGTTCACCGGCTCCCTGCCCACGGAAGAGCCGGCGATCGCCGGCTCTTCCGTGCCACCACGGCCAGAACCGGTCGACCAGCGCCCGCCGGACAGCGAACCACCAGCGGCACACCCGTCTCGGCGAAGCCGGACCCGACCGACGAGAACATCACCCGGACGGACGCGCCTCGGGCCACGGACGCCTGGGAAGCCGTGCACCTTCCCGCGGGGCTTCGGCGGCGACGGTCGGGAGTTCGGCCCGCGCGGCCGGGAGGCGTTCAGCGGGCCGCGGTGGGCGGCGGCAGCCCCGCGAGGTCCGGGGGTACGGCGGAGTCGGGACGGAAGAGCGGGGAGGACTCCGGGTCGGTCGCGGTGGCGGGTGCGTCGGTGAGTCGGAAGCGGTCCCGCAGCCGACCGTAGAAGTCGGCCAGGTGTAGGCGTGCAGGGGCCTGCGGGGCAGGTCAGTGCTCCCAGTAGTCGAGGTCGGGCAGCCGGATCCAGGTGTCGGCGGGGCCGGTGACAGCGCGGGCGCTGGTGGGTCGGAGACCGGCGAAAGCGCAGGCGTAGGCGACGGCGTGACGGCGGTAGAGATAGCCGGCCAGGACCTCCTGCGGGCTGTCGTCAGGGAGCGGGCTGCCGCCGGGGTGGAGGTCCGAGCCTTCGACGGTGCCGTCGCGGACGATGCTGCCCTGGTTGCCGCTCTTGGGGTTGGCGTAGAGGCCGTAGCCGACAGTACCGGTGGTCAGGCGGGTCATCGCGCCCGGGGTGGACGGGGTGTAGCCCCAGGGTTGGGTGACGATGCATCCACCGGGAACGGTCGTGACGCCGGCGATGAGCAGGCTCTCGTCCGTGTCGTACTCGTACGGATCGTCAAGGAAGTCCGCGACGAACTCCTCGTCCACAGGCGTCGCGTCCAGGCGGCGGACCGCCTCTGCGGCGTCGATGCCGGCGATGCAGGCGAGGCCGGTACCCTCGTAATGGAAACGTCCCAGTGCCTCGACGAGTTGCCGGCCGCGCTGAATGGTGGCCTGCTCGGTTGCCGTCAGGCCGGGTTCCTCGTCGGGGACGGGGAACAGATCGGGGATCGGCCCGGCCAGGGCGAGGCGGCCCGGCGACCAACCGCCGAGCTGGGGCCGCCAGGGATCGGCACCGGCAGCTACGAGGGCGCGGGCATTGTCCGGCTGGTCCCCCATGGCAGCCTCCCACAGCGCCGTCGTCCCGTACTCCAGCGCATCCACGTCCGAGACACGACCCGCCAGTTCGGCCACCACCTCGGGAGAGCCGAACCCTGCCGCCCGGTGCAGAGGATGCCCCCCCGCCCCACGCATCAGGGTCAGCGCCCGCGTCGAGCCGCGCGCGGATGTCGCCGAGGTCTCGCCAGCTTTCCCAGGTCACACCGGCCCAGCCCGTCATCCTGCCTCTCCGTCCTCTCCGCACCAACGCGGGCATCAGCCCCTCTGCACGATCGCACACGAGTCCGACAACCGTCGTTCCGGAACCGATCCTGTCCGCACCGAGGCGATCGGCACGGGTGCCTGCTGCGACGTCAGGAACGCCGGACAGTCCGCGGTGGGACCTGGCGATCCGCGCCGGCAGGGCGGCGGCCGGCCCCACGGCGGCGAGGAACCCGGCCGAACACCGGCCGGCAACCACGACGACCGCCCTCTCCGCCCGCTACGAAAGCGCGTCTGCGCTACACATGACACCCCGCGCCGCACGGCTCATAGGCGCTATAGCCTTCGCCTGTGACCAACAGCCGCAGCCAGACCGAGAATCCTCACCCTCAGGAGCTACCCCACTACCAGGCGCTCCTGGACGGTACAGACTGGGCGTCGCTCGAAACCCCGTCCGGGCCAGGAACCGGCGAAACCCTGCCGGCAGCGCTGGCGCGCATCCTCAGCCCCGACCCAGTCGTCAGCGCGGCCGCCACCCACAACGCGCTCAGGAAAGTGACCCACCAGAACACCATCTATGAAGCCACCGTGCCCGTGGCGCTGTACGTCGCCGCCATCCTCAACCACCCGGCCGTCGCGGCAGACCACTTCGGTCAGGATGCCGACATACCACCGCACCGCCCCACCCTCGTGAGACTGCTCAAGTGGCTCAGTGACAACGCCTACGACGCCGACGACGAGTGCGTCGCCCTCGGCGAACGCCACTTCGGCAAGGGGTTCCTCGGCGAGTACCGGGAGATGCGCGAGTTCCGGGACCTGCGCCCGGCGATCTTCTCCGCTGTCCATCCCCTTCTCAGCCATGACAACGCAGACGTACGCGACGCGGCCCTGGTTGCTGCGATCCCCCTCGCAGAGCATCCCGTCCTCACCGAACACCAGGTCGAGCTGGTCGGCCACTCCCGTCGTCTGCTGGCCACCAGCACCGACCGCTACAACCGGGACCGCGTCCTGGACGCGATGAAGGCATGGGGTCACGACACCAGCGACCTGGAGAACGCGGACGACATCGCAGCCCGCGAGCATGACGCCCGTCTCAAGGCGGAACGTGATTCCTGGCGGGCGACCGACGGCTACTCCGAAGACCTACCGTTTTGACGACGACCAGGACGGCGGCGCGGCCGGCGGACCAAGGGCCGCCACCGGGACGGCTTCGCCGGACGCGCAGAAGAACCACCACTGTCGAACGACGCGGGGGTGTTCGGTCGGCGACATGAAGTCTGGCGGCGTCCCCGCCCGGCCCCGCGGCGGTGGCCGCAGGCCGGCAGAAGCTGGTCCTCGGTGTGAACGAGGTGCATCTGCCGCAGAGCGACGCCTTCGCCGAGGGCGGCCGGGAACGATGCGGGCTCACGCCCCACCTGGCAGGACCTCGCCGCCTGCCTGCGCCGGAGCGCCGACCCCCCGGGCCCGCTGCCCGCCCGCGCGGCAAGGGCGTACCTCCGCATCGCCTTCTGCCGCCCCTGCCCGGCCCGCAACGCCCCGCCCGGCACTGCTGGCCCTCGCCCACGCCCTGGAAGCGGGCACCTGGGCCGCCCTACGGGCTGAGAGAAAAAGCCGAGGTCAAGTGGCATGGCATGATTCCGGGGTGGCTTCTGCGACCGTCTCCGAGTACATACCGCCTGCTGCACGTGCTGCCCTCGTCGACCTGTTGGCCGGTGCGCGGGCAGGTCGGGGCGGGGCGGCGGTCGTGCGGGGTGAGGCGGGCATCGGCAAGACGACGTTGCTGCGCCATGTCACTGACGGATTGCCGGGTGTGCGGCTGCTGTGGGTGAACGGGGCGGAGTTCGAGGCTGACTTCGCGTACGCCGCCGTGCACCAGTTGACCCGCCCGCTGCACGAGCGGATCGGGCGGTTGCCCGCCGCACGGCGGAACGCGCTGGCGGTGGCGCTGGGGCTGGACGAGGGAGGCGCGCCGAGTCGTTTCGCCGTCGGTTTGGCCCTGTTGGGGCTGCTGTCGGATGCTGCCCGGGAGCAGACCGTGGTGTGCGTGGTGGACGATGCGCAGTGGCTGGACCGGGCGTCGGCGCAGGCACTGGCTTTCGTGGCGCGGCGGGTGGCGGACGAGTCGGTGGCGTTCGTGTTCGGGGTGCGTGACGCGCACGTCATCGCGGAGTTGGAGGGGCTGCCCGTGCTGACGCTGCCCCGGTTGTCCGATCAGGTGGCACGTCGGCTACTGGCGTCCAGTCTGCTCGGCCCCGTGGACGACCAGGTGCGGGAGCGGATTCTGGCCGAGGCGCGCGGTAACCCGCTGGCGTTGCTGGAGTTGCCGCGCCGGCTCGGGCCCGCCGTGCTGGCGGGCGGTTTCGGCCTGCCGACGCCGGTCTCCCCGGCCAGCCGGATCGAGCAGAGCTATCAGCAGCAGGTGTCCCGGCTCTCCGAGGACGCCCGGGCTCTGCTGCTGGTGGCGGCCGCCGAACCGCTGGGCGACCCTGGCCTGCTGTGGCGGGCGGCCGATCTGCTGGGGGTGGGGCCACAAGCGGGGCCGGAGGCCGAGGCGAGCGAGTTGATCGAGTTGGGCGGGCAGTCGAGGTTCCGGCATCCGCTGGTGCGCTCGGCGGTGTACACGGCGGCTTCGCCGGCGGAGCGCCGCCGGGTGCACGGGGCGCTCGCACAGGTCACCGATCCGCTGACGGCGCCCGATCGGCGTTCGTGGCACCGGGCGCAGTCCCTGTCCCGGCCGGACGAGGAGGTGGCGGCCGATCTGCTGCGCTGCGCGGAGCGAGCGCGGCGCCGGGGCGGGGCCGCTGCCGAGGCGGCGTTCCTGGAGCAGGCCGCGGGCCTGACGGCCGATCCGCGGCTGCGGGCCGAACGCAGTCTCGCCGCCGCGCGGGCTGCGATGGAGGCCGGCTCGTTCGAGAGCGCGCTGACGCTGGTCGAGGCGGCCGAGGGCGGCCCGATCGACGCCGCCGGACGGGTGCAGGCGGAACTTCTGCGCGGCCGTGCGGCGTTCTTCGGCGACGGTGCGGCGGACGCGGTCGGCCACCTGGTGGCGGCGGCCGACCTCGATCCCGGCCGGGCGCGGACACACCTGCTGGACGCCCTTCAGGCGGGTCTGGTGGTGGGCAGGTCCTCCCCTGCGGCGCGGGACGCCCTGACGGCGGCCCGGCGGGCGCCCGCACCGGCCGGTGAACCCTCGACTGCGGACGAGTTGCTGGACGCCCTCGTCGGCTACCTCGACGGCGACCTCGCGGTGGTGCCGGCGCTGCTCGGGATGCTGTCCGACGTGGCCGACCCGTTGTGGGCGGGCCGGCTGTCGCTGGCCGCCCTGCTCGCCATCGAGTTGTGGGACGTCGCCCTGGAGGACCGGCTCGCCGGTCGGGCCGTTGACGCCGCGCGCGCCGGCGGAACGCTGATGGTCCTGCCGGTGGGCCTGTGGATGCAGGCGATGGCCGCCGCGCAGCGCGGTGACGTCCTCGATGCGGCGGCGTTGAACAGCGAGGCCGACGGCATAGCCGAGGTGACCGGCGTCCCGCCGCACTGGTACGGCCGGCTGTTCGCGGTCGCGGTGTGCGGGGACGCTGAGGCGCGGCCCCTGTTCGACCGGGTGCTGGCCGAGTCGCATGCCCGGCGCAAGGGCATGCTGACGGCGACCGTCCACGCGGCGGCGGCGCTGCACGCCAACGGCGTCGCGGACCACCGCGCGGCCCTGGCCTCTGCGCGGCTGGCCGTGGCGGACGGAGACCTGGGAACGTCCAGCCTCGCCCTGCCCGAGCTCGTCGAGGCGGCCGTCCGGTGCGGCGAGCAGGACACTGCCCAGGAGGCGTTCACGCGGCTGTCGCGGCACGCGTCGGCGGCGGGCACCGACTGGGCGCTGGGCGTGCGCGCGGCCCTCGCCGCCCTGCTGTCGGACGACCCGGCGGAACTCCACGCCGAGGCAGTGGCCCGGTTGGACGCCGCCGGCCTGCGGGTGTGGCGCGGCCGGGCCCTGCTGCACCAGGGCGCGTGGCTGCGCCGGGACGGCCGCCGCGGGCAGGCCCGTGAGGCGCTGCGCACCGCTCATGAGCTGTTCACCGCGATGGGCGCGGAGGGGTTCGCCGAGCGGGCCCGGGTGGAGTTGGCCGCCGCCGGGGAGCAGGCTCGGCCGGCCGGGCTCGGCGCGGTGGAACTGTTGACCGGTCAGGAGCTGAATATCGCGCGCCTGGTGGCGACCGGGGCGACCTCCCGGGAGGTCGCCGACCGGCTGTTCCTGAGCCCGCGCACCATCGACGCCCATCTGCGCAGTGTGTTCCGCAAGCTCGACGTCACTTCGCGCCGCCAACTCGCCGACGTGCTCGGCCGGGACGCCTAGGCAGTCGCCGACGTGCTCGGCCGGGACGCCTAGGCAGTCGCCGACCTGCTCGACCGGGACGCCTAGGCAGTCGGCTAGGTGACTTTCGCCGATGAAGGCGCGGGGTGGGGCGGACCAGACTCGGGGGCATGAAGAACACGCCCTCGGGCATCGACCGGGCCGCCCCGGTCGTCGCCCGCCGTGAGCTGCCGATCCGGGCCCCGTCCCCTGCCGTCTGGGCGCTGCTGACGTACGTGCCCGGCTGGCCGACCTGGCAGCCGGACATCGCGGTGGCCCGCGCCCTGACTCCGCTGGCTCCGGGCGCGGTGTTCCACTGGCGCACCGGCGGGGTGGACGTCACCTCCACCGTGTACGCGGTGGACGCGCCCCGGTCGATTCTCTGGGGTGGCCTCTCGCAGGGCATCACCGCCGTCCACCAGTGGACGTTCACACCTTCGTCCAGGGCCACCTTCGTCGTCACGGAGGAGTCCTGGGACGGTGCGCCCGTGCGGGCCGACGCCGACGCCGTCACCCGGGCCCTGGAGCGGTCGCTCGCGCAGTGGCTGCTGCACCTGAAGTCCGCCGCCGAGCGCGCCGAGCGCTGACGCCGCCGCGCCGTTCCCCTCCCACCGGCTGTCTCCCACGGCCCAGTTCACGGAGTTCCCATGCCAAGTCCGCCGCGTGGCGCCGTCCTTGCGGTGCTGGCCGCCGCCCAAGCCACCGTCATGCTCGCCACCTCGATCGTGAACGTCGCCCTGCCGCAGATCAGGGACGGCGTCGGCCTCTCCGACTCCGCCACCACGTGGGTGGTCAACGCCTACGGCCTGGCGTTCGGGGCGCTGCTGCTGGCCGGTGGGCGGGCCGCCGACCTGCTGGGACGGCGCCGCGTCCTGCTGGCCGGCTTGGGGACCTTCGGGGCCGCCTCCGCCGTCGCGGCGCTGGCCACCTCGCCCGGTGTGCTGATCGCCGCACGGGCCGTCCAGGGGGCGGGGGCGGCGGCCGTCGCCCCGGCGGCCCTTGCCCTCGCGGTGGGCCTGTATGCGCCGGGCCCGGCCCGCGGCCGGGCGCTGGCGGTCTGGGGTGCGGTGTCCGGTGCGGGCGGTGCGGCGGGGGTGGTGCTCGGTGGGTTGCTGACCCAGGCGTGGGGCTGGCCGTGGATCTTCCGCACGGTGGCGATCGGCAGCTTGGCGGTACTGGCGGCGACGGCCGCCTGCGTCCCCGCTTCGGGCCGGGTGGAACGGGCCAGGTTCGACTGGGCCGGGACCGCCACGAGCGCCCTGGCCCTGACCGCCCTGGTGTGGGGCCTGACCACGGCCCGTCGCTCGGGCTGGACGGACCCCTGGGTGCTGGCCGCGTTCGGCGCCGCCGCCGTGCTCGCGGTGGTGTTCCGGCGGGTCGAGCGCACCAGCACCTCCCCTCTGGTGCCGCCGCGGCTGTTCGCCGCCCGCGACGTGACGGTCGGGAACCTGCTGACGGGCCTGTTCGGTTCCGTGTGGATCGCGTTGTTCTTCTTCCTGCCGCTCTACCAGCAGCAGGTCCTCGGCGAGGATCCGCTGACCACCGGGCTCGGGCAACTCCCCCTCGCCTTCGCGAACATGCTCGGCGCCGCGCTCGCCCCCGCCCTCGTCCGCCGGACCGGCGGCCGCGCCGCGCTGGTGTCGGCACTGCTGACCGAGGCGGCCGGGATGCTGTGGCTGTCCCGGATCGGCGCGGACGGCACCTTCCTCACCGATGTGCTCGGCCCGAGCGTCCTGGTCGGACTCGGTCTGAGCGTCGCCTTCGTCCAGCTCACCGGGCTGTCCGTGGCAGGCGTCGACGGACCGGACGCCGGCTTGGCGGGCGGCCTGGTCAACACCACCCGGCAGGTCGGAGGCGCCGTCGGCCTCGCCGTCTTGGCGACCGTCGCCGGATCCGTCACCTCCCGCGCCGGCAGCCACCGGCCACCCCTGGAGGCGCTGACCGCCGGCTACCGCAGCGCCTTCACCCTGGGCGCCGCCGTCCTGGTCCTGACCGCCCTGCTCGCCGCCCTGTGGGTGCGCCGCACACCCACCGCTGACCGGCCGCGCCGCACGCCCACCGAGGAGTCCGCCGTCCCCGGCCGTCGCTGACTGCCCGGCACCCCCTCACGTCACCTCCCTACCCACATCAACCCTTCGCCCTGACCACCGAACCGCCGAGAGGAAACACCCGTGCTCACCATCGACGAGAACGCACCCGTCATCGTCCGCCTGTCCACCGAGATCAACGCCCCGCTGGAGCGCGTCTGGTCCCTGCACACCGGCATCGACAACTGGCCGGTCTGGAACCCCGACATCGACCAGGCCCGCCTGGAGGGCCCGCTCACCGAGGGCGCCTCGTTCACCTGGCGCACCCACGGGATGGAGATCACCTCCACCGTCCACGAGCTGGTGCCCGGCGCCCGGATCGTCTGGGGCGGCCCGGCCCACGGCATCGAAGGCGTCCACGTGTGGACCTTCGAACAGAGCGGTGACCGTGTCGTCGTCCGCACCGAGGAGTCCTGGAGCGGCGCGCCCGTCGACGCCGCCACCGACCAGCTCGCCGCCGCCCTGCGCACCTCCCTGGAGGACTGGCTCACCTGCCTCAGGAACCGCGCCGAGAAGCTCTCCTGACCCCGCCACCTTTCCCCTTTCCGCACTGGAGACACGAGGACCACGAGCATGACCCCCAAGCCCTACCTGACCGGCCACTACACCCCCGTCGCCGACGAACTGACCGCCACCGACCTGACCGTCGAGGGCACCCTCCCGCCGGAGCTGACCGGCCGGCTGGTCCGCAACAGCCACAACCCGAAGCCGGGCGTCACCCCCGCCCACTGGTTCAAGGGCAGCGGCATGGTGCACGGCATCCGGCTGCGCGAGGGCCGCGCCGAGTGGTACCGCAACCGCTGGGTACGCACCCCCGCGCTGGACGGCGCCCCTTACATGACCGAGCACGGCCCCGACCTGACCGCCTCCACCGCCGGCACCCACGTCATCGAGCACGCCGGCCGGCTGCTCGCCCTCTGCGAGGCGAACCTCCCCTTCGAACTCACGCCCGACCTGGACACCGTCGGCGCCTACGACTTCGACGGCAAGCTGCGCAGCGCGATGACCGCGCACCCCAAGAGCGACCCGGTCACCGGCGAGCTGCACTTCTTCGGCTCCTCGCCCTTCCCGCCCTACCTGGTGTACTACGTCGCCGACGCCCAGGGGCAGATCACGCACAGCGCGGAGATCCCCGGTGCCGGCGCCGCGCTCAAGCACGACTTCGCGATCACTCGCCACCACGTGGTCTTCGTGGAGGGCACCGTCACCTTCGACCCCACCGAGCACTCCGGCATCCCCTACTCCTGGCAGGACGAGCAGCCGGCCCGGATCGGCGTCATGCCGCGCGGAGCACAGGGCGCCGCCGCGATCCGGTGGTTCCCGATCGAACCCGGCAACATGCTCCACGTCGCCAACGCCTACGAGGACGCCAAGGGCCGCATCGTGCTGGAGGGCCCCACCGTCGACCGCGAGGGTTTCCAGGTCTCCTGGAACTGGTGGGTCGGCGCGCCCGGACGCGGCAGCGAGCCCAACGCCCGCTCCTACAACCGCCGCTGGGTCCTCGACCTGGCGACCGGCCGGGTCGACGAGCGGGTGATCGACGACCTCGCCATCGAGTTCCCGACCCTCAACGAGGACTTCCTCGGCAGCGAGAACCGCTACCAGTACGCGATCTCCTTCCCCGACCAGGACGGCTTCGGCGGCTACGGCGTCGTCAAGTACGACCGCGCCACGGGTGAGCGGCGCATCCACCAGGCCGGCGACGCCCGGCTGCCCAGCGAAGCGGTGTTCGTCGCCGCGGCCGGCGGGACCCGGGAGGACGACGGCTACCTGCTCACCGTCGTCTCGGACCTCAAGCAGGACGCCTCGCAGCTGCTCGTCCTGGACGCCGCCCGCCTCGACAAGGTCGCCACCGTCCACCTCCCCCGCCGCGTCACCGCCGGAATCCACGGCTCCTGGATTCCCGACAGCACCCTCTGACTCCACCCGAGCCGGATCCCGGGGACGCCCGCCGCCCCCGGGATCCGCCGGACCACCTCAAGGAAAGAGCACTGCCATGCGCGCACCCGCCGCAGCCACTACCACCGCCCTCACCCTCGCACTCCTCCTCACCGCCTCCACCGCCGCGTCCGCCCTCACCACCGACCGGACGCCCACCGCAGCGGCCGCCCACCGCACCGACGTGCAGATCGACGAACACGCCCCGGTCATCACCCGCGCCGACATCCTCATCCACGCCCCGCTGCACACCGTCTGGAACATCCAGACCGACGTCGAGAAGTGGCCCACCTGGCAGCCCAACGTAGAAACCGTCGTCAAGGACACCCCCGGTCGGCTGCGCCCCGGCTCGCGGTTCCGCTGGAGCACCGAAGGGCTCGACATCACCTCCACCGTCCGGCAGGTCGATCACGGCAGGCGCCTCGCGTGGGGCGGCCCGGCCCAGGGCATCACCGCCGTCCACGTCTGGACCTTCACCCCCACCCGCGAGGGCGTCCTCGTCCACACCGAGGAGTCCTGGACCGGGGAACCCGTCACCGCGAACCGAGCCGCCCTGCAGGCGGCCCTGGACAACTCCCTGCACAACTGGGTCACCAACCTCAAGCACGAAGCAGAAATCCGGTGATCGACCACAAGGCCGGGGCCGGGCAGCCCCTGCTGCCGAGCAGACGTCCTGGCGCCGGCCCGTGGGACCGGTGTTCCCACGCGGTCTAGCAGCACCATCTGAGCCCGCCGCCAGGTCACCACCGAACCGGCCCCTCTGCGGATGATCCTCGGCAACCGGCCGCCCTCGTCGTCATCGATCTCACGGACCCGTACGCGTTCAGCCACGTGATCGTTCTGACCGTCCGGTGCCAATCGGCGCAGCACCGGACGGGGCATCAGGACGGGGCATCAGGACGGGGCGAGCGTTGCCTGGAACGGCACCAGTCTTCGTCTTCGTCGTCCTCGGAGGTCCACCACAGGTCGATCCGGTAGGTCTCCAGGACCTCCCGATGGGCTGCCCAAATCGTGTCGGTGTCAGCCTGTGACGGCGGTTTCGCCGTGCCGAGTTCGGCGTGGAGGGCCGCCTCCTGCGCGGCGGCCTCATGTCGCCCCTTCCAGGACACGCGGCCTTCGTAGATACCCGGGCGGGGCAGTTGGAAGTGACCAGCGATGTCCGGGGCAAAGGCGCGGATGACCACTTCGCCGGTGGGGCTGTCGAGCACTGTCGAGCGCTCTCCCTCGGCGATCCAGGTGCTGTCGGCCGGCGCAGGGCCGTCCCACACCCGTACCAGGATCTCGGCAGGTGCGATGCTCTGGAGGCTGCGGAGATAGATCTGGGTACCGGTGCTCGCTACCACCGTGTCCCAGCTCTGCCTTACAGCCTCGGAGTTGGTGAGGTAGGCGTCGGAGTCGTACACCTCGATGAGACCGTTGTCGGGCCTGGCTTCGGTGCGGAACTCGAACAGGATCGGCACTGGTTGTCCTCCGGCCTCGGCGAATACGGCACCGCTCACATGCTCCGGTCGAGGCGGCCGCCGGCGTCGGCCGCGGCCTGCGGAGCGGTCAGGATCCGGTTCCACGTGCCGTCGGCGCACCAGCGGCGACGCCGGTCGTACACCGTGGTCCACGGCCCGAAACGCGGCGGCACATCCCGCCACGGCACGCCGGCGCGTACCCGGTGGAGGACTCCGTTGATCACACATCGCTGGCCGGCCCACTGGCCGCCCTGCCGCCCGTTCGCCGGCAGGTGCGGCTTCGGCTGGTCGCACCTTGCTCAGACCTCCCGGCCCCGTGACCGGCACAACGAACCGATCGTGCGGCGGTCACAAGATCCGCCGTACAGAATCTAGCGCTTCGCCGTGCCAGCGATGAACTCGTCCCAGGTGCCGACGGTTTCGGCCGGGGGTGCTGTGATGGCCGGGACGGTGCCGAAGTCGGAGTACTCCTCGAAGACCTGGGCCTGCCCCTTGCTGCCGGTGATGACCTGCTGCGACTTCAGGACGAGGTCGTCCTTGCCGACCCACACGTCGAGGACGCCCGAGGTTTCGCCCCGCCGCTTGGCCAACTGGACGTAGTAGTCGCGCACTTCGTCCTTGATGGCGGGCCCGGTGTAGCGGGCCAGCTCCTCGAAGACCACCGTGCCGCGGTAGTGGTCCGCCGCTCGACCGCCCACCTGTTCCTCGCCGACCCACGAGGTGGACGCGGTGGCGGCGAGCGCGCCCGCGACCTCGTTGACGGACCCCGCAGCCCGCGCGTTGGAGGGGCCGCTGCCCGTCGGCGCGTCCATGCGGTACCAGCTCTTGCCCGGTATCTGGTCCGACTTGATGTAGGCCGCGTCGCCCGTGACGATCATCTGGGTGACGCCGGTGGGGTTGTCCGCACTCTTCTTCCCCGTCGACGTGATGGACGAGGCGTACGGCTGACGCTGGAAGAGCATCTCGGACTTGTCGGAGCCGCCCTCCCCCGTCTGGATTGTCCGGTACGAGGCCTGTTCCGCGGTCTTCTTGGACGCGGCCATCAGCACGGTCGGAGCGTCGGTCCGCGTGTTCGCGGTCTTGTCCCCGCCCGGGCTCGCCCCCGCCGCACCGCCGTGGGGCTCCCCGCCGCAGCCTGCCAGGACCATCGTGAGCGCCGCTCCCGCGGCCGCCACCGCGATACCCCTCCCCATCGCTCGCACAGTTCTGATTCCCTTTCAGTTGTTCGAATTGGCACTGTTCATTATCGTCTGCGCAGGTCAGGCGGCCAAATGGATTGGGATCGTCCATCTCCCGGAGCACCGCCCGGAGCACCGCCCGGCGGAACGGCGACCGGACGGCAGCCAAGACGGGCTCGATCCCGGAACGGCAAGGACAGCCCGGCCGAACACAGCCGGCCAACGGTCACCAGGGCGCGCGACGGGCTCAACAGCCGAGGGCCCGGCAACGGCGGCTCCCCGTCCAGGGCGCGGAGCGGTCCCCCGGCCACGCGTGATCAACCGCTTGCCGAGAACAGCGCCGACGTCGGTCCGCGGACGGGGAACGGATGGCAGGGATTCACGGGCCGGTGGCCCGGGCTCGGCGGGTGAGGAAGGAGTCGAGACGGGTGAAGACCGTCTCGGGCTTCTCGCGGATGGGCAGGTGTCCTGCGCCGGGGACGAGTTCGAATCGCGCGTGGGGGAACGCCGCGGCGTAGGCGCGGCCGAAGTCGGGGGTGACGACCGCGTCGTCGGCACCCCAGATCACCAGTACCGGGCAGGTGACGGTGGAAAGGCGGGGCAGCAGGCCGGCGTCTGCCATGGCCTTCCCGGCGTAGGCGCGCATGGCGGCCATCGGCTGTGCGGATGGTCCGCCCTGCGGCGCCGGAGCCGGTGGGCCGGCGGGCACGGTGATCTGCTGGCCGGGTACGACGGGGCCGATGGCGTCCATGAGGACGAGCTGGGAGATGCGGCCCTCGCGGTCGTCCAGGACGGTCTGGGTGGCGACCCAGCCGCCGAAGGAGGTGCCGATCACCGTCACGTCGTTCAGCCCGAGGTGGCCGAGCAGGTCCAGGTAGGCAGCGGCGAGTGCGGGCACGGAGTCCAGATCGTCGGGCCGTACCGTGCCGTCCCAGCCCGGGTGGGTGGGCGCCACCACCCTGTGATCCGCTGCGAGGTGGTCGATCAGGGGCGCGATGCTGGACGGGCCGGGGCCGCCGTGCAGGACGAGGACCGGGCTGCTGCCCGTGCCGGCCTCCCGCACTTCGAGGTCCAGGCCGGGCCGTAGCGGGATGGTGCGCCGATGGGGCATCGTCATGGGGTCCTCCCGGATGGGCTGAGCGGATGGGTTCGGTGACTTGGGAGAGCGGCGGCCGCCGGGGCGGGCCTACCGGGCCGCCGGGCCGGAGGCGAAGAACGCGGCCATCCGCTCCAGGCCCCGCGCGCCGAACATCGTGTCCAGGTTGGCTGCGGACTCGGTGGCGGACGCCTCGCTGCGCGGGAAGAGGGCCTCCTCGTACGCGGCCAGGGCGGCTTCGGTGTCGCCGGGATGTGCGGCGATGGCCAGGGCGAGTTCGGCGCCGTCGAACATGGCGAGGTTGGCGCCCTCCCCGGCGAAGGGGGACATCAGGTGAGCGGCGTCACCGAGCAGCGTCACGCCCGGGACGCGGTCCCAGCGGTGCCCCACAGGCAGGGCGTGAATACGGCGCGGCATGATCGTCTCCGCGTCGGCGACCAGGCCGCGCAGGCTCTCGTCCCAGCCCTTGAAGTGGGCGAGGACCGCAGCCTTGGCGGCTGCGTGGTCGGTGAAGTCGACCGTGTCCAGCCAGCCCTCGTCGACCTTGAGCGCCGTGTAGACATGGAGACTGCCATCGCTCTCCCGGTGCGCGAGGACACCGCGTTCGTCCCCCAGGGCGATGAGGAACCCGCCGCCGATGACCGCGGCGCTGCGCGGGTGGCGGGTGTCGGCGTCGAACAGGTCGCTCTCGACGAAGGAGATGCCGGTGTAGGCGGGCCGGGCGTCCGAGACCAGCGGCCGGATCCGGGACCAGGCGCCGTCCGCGCCGATCAGGAGCTCGGTGGTGACGGCCGAGCCGTCGGCGAACGTCACCTCGTGGCGCCCGTCGCCCAGCGCCCGGGCGCCGGTGACCTTCCGTCCCCAGTGGATCGTGCCGTCGGGCAGGGAGCCCAGCAGCAGGTCCCGCAGGTCGCCACGGTCCACCTCCGGCCGGCCGCCGGTACCGTCGTCCTCCTCGGCCACGTGCACGGTGCCGTCTGCGCCGAGCAGGCGCATGGCCTGACCTCCCTCATGGACGATCCCGAGGAAGTCGTCGTGGAGGCCGGCGGCGTGCAGAGCCTGCTGCCCGTTCTCCTCATGGATGTCGAGCATCCCGCCCTGCGTACGGGCCGCCGCCGACGCCTCCAGTTCGAAGACCGCCGACTCGATGCCGTTGACGTGCAGGACACGGGCGGCGGTCAGGCCGCCGAGACCTGCACCGATGATCGCGATCGGGAAATGGCTGGTGCTCATGGGGCCTCCGAAAGCAGTAGGGGAACACCTCTGTCCGCCGAGCCGGCCCCGCCGACGCCGCCGGGCTCCGAGGAAGGCCGGCGTACGCGGACCGGCAGGCGATGGCGCGCGGTCACACACAAGACCGTAGCGAACATGTTCGTTGCGAACAAGTTCGGTAGAGGCTGTGCGTCAGCGGCAGGCGGCGAAAGAACTGCGTTCAACCAGGCGGCAGCCGCCGGCAGGGCGGGCGACCCCGCCCGGACTCAGCCTCCTGCGCCAGGAACGGGCGTGTGCATGATGCCGTTGACGAGGACGTCGAAGCTCCAGCGGATCCTGTCCGACACCGAGCCGCCGATCAGGGCGGGCATGTGCGCGGTGATCGCCGGATGCGTGGCGGCGTCCACGGCGTGCAGTGCACGCACGGTGGCGTTCCAGTCGTCCTCGGAGGCGGGATCGTGCTCACGCGTCGAGTGCTCGGCAGCAGTGGCTGTCGCGTCCTGGAGCAGTTTGTCCACCCCCCAGGCGACCTGCTCGCGACCGGCGCCGCTCTGCGAGAGGAGATCGAGGATGCGCTCCACCAGCCGCAGGTAGTTCTCGCCGCTCGGGCGGGCGACGAGCGCGGCCCGCGCCAGCTGCGGGTACTCGAACAGCACCTGGATGTACGACGTCATGACGGCACGCAGCTGCTCGCGCCAGCCCTCACCTCCGTCCCGCCCGGTCAGGTCGACCTCGCCGAGCAGGGAATCCAGAACGGCCGCGTGCAGCTCGGCGGTGTTGGCGATGTAGACGTACAGTGACGCCGGCCCGGTGTCCAGCTCCTGCGCCAGGCGGCGCATCGTGACCTTCCCCAGCCCCTCTGCCCGCATGATCCGCACTGCGGTGTCCACAATCCACCGCCGGGACAGGGCGGGCTTCGCCGGACGCTCCCGGCGGCTGATCGGTTCTCTTCTCGCACTCACAACCCGATCGTAACGAACACGTTCGGCTCTCTAGAAGGAGCGGAAGGTTCCTGCCGGATCGGTCCGGGCGGCATCGATGACGTCTGCGAAGTCCAGGTTGGCGATCGACAGGTTCGCATGGATGTCATGGATACCGGCGGGAACGGTACGGACCGATCCGCCGTAGGCCTCGAACTCCTCATCGCTCTCGCACTCCTCTCGGGTCAGGACCGCTACGGCCAGCAGCGCGTGGTCGTGGTCCCGCATGGTGATGCGGTCGGCAAGGAAGACGACGCTCAGGTCAGGGTCCGCGGATACGGCGGCGATCACGTCATCGGGCGCGGCGCCGGCCCAGACCGGATCGTCGACGATGTGAACGGCGGACGCACAGTCACCGTCGCCCCACGGCCTCGACGACTCCGCGCACACGGCTCGCCAGGCCGTGTCATCGGTGAAGTCGGTTCTGATGATCAGAGCGGCGGATTCACAACGGCCGGCGATGGCGGGCAGCACTTCGGGCTCCGATCTGTATGGATACAGCTACTGCGTACAAGGTGCCAGGCCGTACCGACAGTTGGCCAAACTCTGTTCGGACCGGTCAAGCGGGGCACGCCAGGACAAGGGGGCCCACAGGCTCACAGCCCCACCCTTCGCAGGCACGCGCCCGGACAGGACAGCCGACCAGGACGACGGCGGGGACCCGGACAGCGGTGAGGCGGACGCCGAGGCGGACACGGGACGTCCGCCCGGCCAGGCCTGGAGCTACCAGGGCCTGAAGAGGCCGCCTCGACGTGTCGGCCACGTCAGCATGCGCACGAGGCGATTCGTGATCACCCAGTACCCCGGGTGAACCCAGCCCCTCTCCTTGGAAAGAAGGCCTGGTCCGTCCTCACGGTTCAGATTGCGCACGAAGCCGTCATATGCCGGTCCGCCGGCAACGAGAAGCAACGGAGCGGTGAGAACAGCTGCGATCCAAATGACACACCGGAGGGCAAGCTGAGGAAGTCCACCTGTGCGCACAGGCCGAGTATGCCGCAGCAGCCCTGGCCCTCGGCAGATCCGTCCGCGATGCCGGCACCCTGCCCCGCCCAAGCCCGCTACCTCCACCAGCGCACCGCCGGGCGCATCGGAAGTGGACCACCAAGCGGAAACCCGTCCCGCGCGGTGACTCCGGACGGGCCGTGGATGAGGGGACCGTCCGGCGTCCCAACCTGGCAGCCCGGCGCTGGCTCCGCGGGTCGGTGGGGTCGAGGTGGCCGTGCTGGAGGTGGGACCTGGCGGCGACGGCGTGCCTGCGCTGCCATGCGACCGCGCGGGTCGAACTCCCGCAGCTTCACGGGGAACCGGCGCGGTCGGCCCCACGTCGATGTCTGGGCGGGTCCTGCGTGGAGCGCGCGGGCAGAGGGCCGGGGAGACGTAGGTGCAGGATTCTGGCGGGCAGGCCGCTGTGCGGGCGCCGTTGTGGCGGGTCGGCGACGTCATCGAGGGCCGGTACGAAGTGCTGAAGGTGCACCAGCAGGGCGGTATGGGGCTGGTCCACCGGGTGCGGCACCGCGCCTGGGGCATCGATCTCGCGGTCAAGAGCCCGCGCCCGGAGCTGCTGCGTGACGACCGGGCGCGCGAGCGGTTCGTGGCGGAGGCCGAGCACTGGGTCTCGCTGGGGCTGCACCCGCACGTCTGCAGCTGCCACTACGTCCGGATGGTGGACGGTCTGCCCCGGGTCTTCGCCGAGTACGTCACCGGCGGCAGCCTCTCCGACTGGATCCATGACGGGCGGCTCTACGAGGGCGGAGAAGTGCGCTCCGTGGCCCGCATCCTGGACTTCTCGGTTCAGGTGGCCTGGGGTCTGGAGCACGCCCACACGCGGGGCCTGGTGCACCAGGACGTCAAGCCGGCCAACGTCCTGCTCGATCCCGTGAGCAATGGCGCGGGCGGGCTGGACGTGGTGGCGAAAGTCACCGACTTCGGGCTCGCCCGGGCCAAGCAGGCCCAGGCCCAGGCCCAGGCCCAGGCCCACGAATTGTGGCGCAGCGGCCCGACGGCCGCCGACCAGCTGTCTGTCCTTGTCACCAACGGCGGGCTGACTCCGGCCTACGCCTCACCGGAGCAGGCGCTGGGGCGGCGGGTGGGGCGGCGAAGCGATGTCTTCAGTTTCGCCGTCTCGGTGCTTGAGATGTTCAACGGCGGGGTCACCTGGGTGGCCGGAGTCGCTGCCCGGGCCGCCCTGCGGGCGTACGAATCGGAGCAGCGGAGCGGGGACGGACGTCCGCCGATGCCCCGCCAGGTTGCGGAGCTGCTCGGACGCTGCCTGGACGACGACCCGGCTGCCCGTCCGGGCTCGATGGCCGAGGTCGCCGACCAGCTGGCCGGGATCCACGAGGAGGTCACGGGCCGCCGCTACCCGCGCCGCGCGCCCGTCCTGGCGGACCTGCGGGCCGACGAGCTCAACAACCGCGCTCTGTCCCTGCTCGACCTGGGACGGCGGGAGGCGGCGGAGGAGGCGCTCACCGAGGCGCTGATGCTCGACGCCCGGCATCCGCAAGCCGTCTACAACTCCGGGCTGCTGCGCTGGCGCGACGGTTCGCTGAGCGACGAGGGCCTGCTGGCCCAGCTCGCGGCGGTGCGTCAGGATCTGCCCGACTCGTGGGAGGCCGACCATCTGACCGCACTGATCCAGCTGGAGCGCGGCGAGCTGGAGGCCGCCGACCGGGTGCTGCGCGGCATGCCCGAGGACGCCCGCGACGAGCCCGAGGTGCGGCGCACCCGCGCCGCGCTCAGCTCCGGGGCGGCCGCCGACGCCCGGTGCGTGACGCGGTGGCAGGTGCCGTGGCGCACGTCCTTCCCGGACTGGATCACGCCGAGCTGCACGATCGACGTCACCCCGGACCTCGGGTTGGCCCTCACCTGCGACGGCGAGCACAACCTGGCGCTGTGGGATGTCCGCGCGGGACAGCGGCTCAGGGCGCTCGACGGGCACACCGACTTGGTCCGGTCGGCGGCGATGAGCGCGGACGGACGGTATGCCGTCACGGCGAGCTGGGACCGGACGGTACGGCTGTGGGACCTCGCCGACGGCCGGACGGTCCGCAGCATCGGGATCACCCCCTGGCGCGAGGGCAGGGGCCCGGCACAGCGGGAACGCCGTCGTCGGGAGGACGCAGCGGCAGAGGCCGCGGGCGAGATGGTGCCCGTGGTCCACCTGCCCCATCCCGACAGCTCCCTCTACCAGAGCGCGAGTTCGCCCGTGTGCGTGAACGCCGACGGCGGTGTGGCGGCCTGGTCCGAGCCCGACGGCCGGATCCAGCTCTGGGACCTGCCGGGCGGTCGGCACCTGGGAACGCTGGACGCGGCCGAGCACACCGACGTGGTCGCGCTCGACGGGGACGGACGGCTGCTGCTGTCCGCTGCCAAGGGCGCGCCGTCCGTGCTGCAGCTGTGGCGGGTGGACACCGGGGAGTGCCTCTGGCGGGTCGAGGAACCGGCCGGGATCTCGAACGTCTGGTTCGGCCCCGCCGGGGACGTGGCCGTGGTGCTGGAAGACGGGTGCCCGCAGATCTGGGACCTGCGGGAGGGCCGCTGCGTGCAGGCCCTGCGGCTGGAACCGGGCATCGACGTCACCTGCGCGACGCTGAGCGCGGACAGGCGGGTGCTGCTCGTCGGTGGCTTCCAGGGGCAGCTCCAGTACTGGGACCTGACCTCCGGCCGACTGCTGCGCACCTTCCGGGGCCACCGGGACAGAGTGTGCGGGGTCGGCTTCACTGCCGACGGGCACTGCTACTCCGTCGGCTACGACGACGCGGTACGGCTGTGGCGCCGTCCCGGCGGCTTCCTCGCGCCCACGCAGGTGAGCCGTCCCCGACGGCACGCAGAACTCCTGGACACCGAGGAGAAGTTGCAGGCACTGGTCGCGCAGGCCCAAGTGGCGGCGGCGCGGGGCCGGGTGGGAGAGGCCCTCGATCGGCTCGACCTGGCCCGCGCCCTGCCCGGTGCCGAACGCGCGCCGGAGATCCTCACCGCGCTGCGCTCGCTGGGCACCCGGGCCGTGCGCACCGGTGTCCGTGGCGCCTGGGCCGCCCGGACGCTCCGGACGGTGCCCGTGGAGGCCAGGAAGCCGGCCAGGATTCTGACCGTGGCACTGACCCCCGACGCGCGCCTGGGCGGCTGCGCCGGATTCGACGGGCAGATCCAGCTCTGGGACCTCGGCGAGGGGCGGCGCCGACGCGTCATCGAGACCGGGCACTGGTCCGTCGCCCAGATGCGGTTCACCCAGGACCGGCAGCAGGTCATCAGCCAGGGCCACGCCGGGGACGGCACGCTCCAGACCTGGTCGGTGGAGACCGGCGAGTGCTTGGGCACCCTGCGTCTCCGGGGCCACCTCAAGGTCGCGTTCAGCCCGGACGACCGGTTCGCCTTCGTCTCCGAACGACTGCCCGGGACGTTGTCCCTGTGGGACCTGACCGAATACCGGGAACTCCAGCGGATCACGGTCCCCGAACGGATGATCACCTCCGTCTCCCTCACCACGGACGGGCGCACGGCTCTCACCTGCGGCGACGAGAAGGTGATCCGGCTATGGGACTTGCCCTCGGGCCGCTGCGTCCAAGCCTTCGAAACGCCATCGCTGACCTTTGCCTCCGCGACGCTGAGCCCCGACGGCACCCGCGCGCTCTCCTGGGAGGCGTACCGCGATCCGGCCGCCCCGCACGCGCGCGGCCACGAATCGATCCTGGCGCGTCTCCACCTCTGGGACACCGCGACGGGCGACCGGGTGCGGACCTTCGAAGCGGACTCCCGGCACTGCCGCGAGCTGACGTTCAGCGCTGACGGGCGGTACGCCCTGGCCTCGGTCGCCGAGGGCGGGGTCCGTCTGTGGGAACTCGCCACCGGGCGCTGCCTGCGGACCCTGAGCGGGCACCAGAAAGACGTCGGGGCCTTCGGGGTGACGCCCGACACGAACGTCGTCCTGACGGCTGACGGCACCGGGATCCTGCGGCAGTGGGAGCTGGACTGGGAGCTCCGGGCTGAGGACGGCCGGTAACGTCCTTCTCCGAGGCCTTGGTGCTCACACTCGCGGATCGCGCGGCGCGATGCCCGGGCGGGCGGCCCGCGGGAGGCCGGGCCGCCCCGCCCCGCTGCGGGGGCCGGCCGTCCTGGCGAAGGGCACTCGCCAGTGGGTCGGCAATCCGCTCCCTGCCCGCCGCGCCCGAAGCGGTCGAACGCCATTGGGCAGGGCTGGGATACGGCTGAGACAGGGCTGCGACACCCCGCACGGGCCACGCGGCACAACGACGGCGGGACCCGACCGGCGGCACGGCGCACACCGACGGCGACGCCGAGGTCGGCGCGGGACAGCCGGCTCCCGACCGACGACCACGACCCGGGAGCGGCGACCCAAGCGACCCGCACAGCCGGCGACGACGAACACCACGCGCACCCCAGCACGTGGGACGCGCGAGCCACCCGACCACCGAGCCCCGCCACCAGCGCAAGGCCGGCCCCGACACCGGGCGAGACGGAAGTCGTTAGCCGGTATGTCCGCCAACCATCCGGCGCGGGCCTTTCCATCCAGATCTCGATCGAGGAGACGTCCATGACCACCACCCAGACCGGCGCCGCGGTGCGCAGCGGGAGCCCTGACTCCGCCGTGGACCGGGTCGCCGACTTCTACGGCGCGTACATCGACGCCGTCGACGACGGGACCGACGACCTCGGCGGGGAGCTCCGTGCCCACTACCTCACCGAGGACCTGCGCCAGCGCCTGGCCGCGTGGGAGGAGGCCAACCACGCGGACGGCGTTCTGCGCGCCCAGGACGTCCCCACCGCCTGGGAGGTGCGCTACCACGATTCCGGCGCCGGGCACCTGTTCACCACCGTCACCCTCACCTGGGGCACCGGCCCCGACGCCGGCCACACCCGACTCGCGATCCAGAGCGACCTGAGCACCAAACTCATCTCCGACATCGAAGACGCCGCCGGCTCCTGATATCCCGCCCCGGGGCGGGCCCTGGCACGACCGGGGCCCGCCCCGACCGGCAGCCCGGACCCCGACGAGCAGGACTCCCCCCGGCCACCCTGGAGGGGAAGCCCAACGCCCTGACCAGCAGCTCATCCGCATGCTGGACGCCCAACCGGCGGCCGTCCCCTACCCGAACAGACCGCCCTTCGGACCTGCGCAGGCGCCGCCCCAGCCCCATTCGGACTCAGGTGAACCGGTCCTTCCGAGCGACCTCGTACCCCTGAGACCGGCAGCGGTGGATCAGCCCATGGCCACGGGTCCCTTCGCGGGCATGTCCGGTCAACTGCCGGTTTCGGGCTGGTCGGGCTCCTGCGGGTCGACGCCCGTGCGGGCCTTCTGGGAATAGCTGCCGGCCGGACGGCCGGACGGGCCCTTGGTTCCGTGGTCCCGCCGGTGTTCCGAGGGGCCCTGCTCCTCGCCACGCGGGCCTTCGCTCTCCACGGTCTGCCCGGGCACCCCCTGCTCTTCCTCCTTGGAGTGCTCGCGCCCCGGACCGGGGTCCGGCGCGTACTTCTCGGGATGGAACGAACGATGCGCGCTGTCGTTGGGCCGCTGCTCCTCGGCGTCGATGTCGCCGGACCAGCCGTGCTGCTCACCGCTGAAACGGCTGGCCTGACCCTCGTCCATGGGTTTGTGCCCAGCAGTCTCCTTGGAAGTCATCGCCGTCCTCCTTCACGTGCGGCTGCCTCTGCTGGGAGCCTGTCCAGCTTTCGGCACACGACACATCGTCCTGGCGGCGTGCGCGAACGCCACTGCCCGTCGCCGCGCCTGCTCCAAAGGCTCACGCCCTTGCACCCAGTATCCTTGCGCCATATGCTCGGATCCGAGTAATCGATACCAAGTAGTTCGCCGTGTCGAAGCACCGGAGTTCCATGCCCACCCGTGAACCCCCCGCCGTCCAGAAGGCTCCGAAACGCCCTGCCAACGCCCTCGCCCTTGCTGTCCTCGGGTTGCTGCTGGAGCAGCCGATGCACCCCCACGCCATGGCCGGCGCGCTCCGCGAGCGCGGCATGGATCGCACGTTCAAGCTGACGACCGGATCGCTCTACGACACCGTCCGCGCGCTCACGCGGGACGGGTGGATCGAGGCGGACGGCACCGAGCAGGTCGGCAACCGCCCGGCCCGCACCGTCTACCGCCACACCCCCGCCGGGCGGGACGGCTTCACCGACTGGCTCGACGAGCTGATCCGGGAGCCCTCACCCGAGTACCCACGGTTCCTCTCCGCCGTCGGATACCTCGGCGCGCTGGGCCCCGTCCGCGCGGCGGGGGCGTTGCGCGAGCGGGCCGCCGCGCTGCGGGAGCGGATCGCGCAGGACGCCGAGGGCTACCGCGCGGCCCGCGAGGAGCACAACGCGCCGCGCCTGTTCCTCATCGAGGCCGAGTACGCCGCCGCCATGGCACAGGCCGAGCTGGCCTGGGTGGAACGCACCGCCGACGAGGTCGAGCGCGGGACGCTGACGTGGCCGGAAGGGGGCGGACGATGAGTGACAGCGCGTCGAAGGACGAGGTCGTCGACGTCCTGATAGCCGGAGCCGGGCCGGCCGGGCTGGCGCTCGGCGGGGAGTTGGGGCGCGCGGGGGTGCGGGCGCTGGTCCTGGAGCGGGAGCCCGAACCGCCGGGCTTCTGTCGCGGGTTCAACCTCAACGCCCGGAGCCTGGAGCTGCTCGACCGCCGGGGCCTTGCCGCCCGCTTCCTCGCCGAGGGACCGACCGTGCCGACGACGATGTTCGTCGGTGCGTCCCGCCTCGACCTCGCCGCCATGCGCACGAAACACCCCTACGCCCTCGGCATCCCCCAGACCCGCGTGGAGGAGCTGCTCGCCGAGTGGGCCGTGGGGTTGGGCGCGCGCCTCGTCCGCGGCCGGCGCCTCACCGGGCTGCGGCAGGACGGTGACGGCGTGACGGTCGAGGTGGACGGCGTGGACGGCCCGTCAACGGTGCGCTGCCGATGGCTGGTCGGCTGCGACGGGGGCCGCAGCACGGTGCGCAAGGCGGCCGGGATCGGCTTCCCCGGGACACCGGCACGCAAGTTCACCCTGCTCGGGGACGTGGTCCTCACCGACCCGTCGGCCGTCTCGTTCGGCCCCAACACCGGGCCCGGCGGCCGCTCGGTGTTCGCGATCCCGCGCCCCGGCTACGTCCGTCTCATCACCGCCGACCCCACGCCGCCCACGGACCCGCACGAGCTGGTGCCGCTCGATTCCTTCCAACGCGCGATCGATGCCGCGCTGGGACACCGGGCCGAGATCGCCGAGGCGCTGTGGCTGACCCGGTTCGGCGACGCGGCGCGGCTCGCCGAGCAGTTCCGGACGGGCCGGGTACTACTCGCCGGGGACGCCGCGCACATCCACCCCCCGACCGGCGCCATCGGCGTCAACGCGGCGATCGACGACGCCGTCAACCTGGGCTGGAAGCTCGCCCTGGTGGCGCGCGGGCAGGCGCCGGACACGCTGCTCGACACCTACCACGACGAACGCCACGCGGCCGGCAAACGCCTACTCCGCAACACCCGCGCGCAGGCGGTGCTCGCCCAGGCGAGGGGGGACGACGACCGCCTGGCACCCCTCCGCGATCTGCTCGCCGAGCTGGCCGAGTCCGCGGACACCGCCGGGCCGTTGGCCGAGACGATCACCGCTGTCGGCACCCGCTACCCCGCCTCCGGAGACCCCGCACACCCGTGGGCAGGACGGATGGTGCCGGACATCCCGCTGGGTCAGGACGGCGAGGACAACCTTGCGGCGCTGCTGACCCGGTCGCCCGGCGGCGCACTGCTGCTGGGCGCCGCGGCGGGCTCGCACGCCCTCTCCGCCGCCGCCCGCCCATGGGCGGACCGGGTCACCACCGCCCGTACCCACCCGCACGCCCTGGAGCACGCCCCCGCGATCCTCGTCCGCCCGGACGGGCACGCAGCGTGGATCGGCGCCCCGTCGACACCGGTAGGCGCAGCCGCGGAGGAGCTGCGGGAGACCCTCGCACGCTGGTTCGGGCGCCCGGCGGCACTCGTTGACGGTACCCCGAGGACTGGCCACCGTTGAGCGGGTGAGCCCACGGTACGCGTCCCGAGGCCGGTCGCTGCTACATCCCGGCTCCGGGCTCGTCGCTGGCCACCGTCCGCAGCGGGCGGTGGCCCCTCTCGTCGAGCTGGGCGAGTTCGCGGTCGGTCGTAGTCGACGGTGATCGAGCCGTCGTAGTTCACCGCCGAGGTTCACCGCCGAGGTTCACCGCCGAGTGCAAACCGGGGAGACGTGGCCAGCGCCTCGGCGTCCACCGCGCGGCCGGCGGCGCGCAGTTCGCCCACGGCCAGGCCCATCTACTCGGTGCGCCAGCAGATCACGGAGTTCGCTACGACAGTCAGGCACCTCGCCTGCTCGTTCTGCTGGTCGGACTGGCGCCGGGTGACCTTGCCCTCGCGGGCGTAGCGGAGCTGGTGGCGAAGGGAGTGGAGGGGCTCGCCCTTGTTCAGCTGTCGGGCGATCTTGCGCCGGTAGCCCTCGTCCGACCGGAGGGCCAGGCCGCCGAAGCCGTCGATGGCGTACCGCACAGGTTTACCCGAAGTCAAACCAGGGGTTGACGTACCCCGACCACGTTCGCGGCACGCTGGAGAGCGCGGACAGGCCGGCCCGTCGCACCAGACACGGCGGGCCGGCACTCGCGCAGGGACAGACACCACCCAAGGCAGGGCCGCACTGGGCGGCCGAGGGGAGAAAAGCCGTGAACAGGATTCGTGCGATAGCCGCAGTGGTGGGTGTCGCCGCCACGCTCGCACTGAGCGCCGGTCCGGCGCAGGCCAGCGCTCAGAGCACCAGCGGGTACATCCACGGCTCCGACGTCATCGTCGGCAGCTGCAAGGCGTGGATGAACGAGCGGGGCTCCGGCTCCAGCTACGAGACGCAGGGTCTGGTGCAGTCGTGGGGTGACTACTGCCGTATGGAACTGGCCCGCTCCGACGACGGCGGCAGCACCTGGCACCCGGTGAGCAACCCGTATTGGGTGAGGAACCAGGCCAAGGAGACCGGCTTCCACTGGGATCCGCCGGGGCACCTGACCGAGGTGTGCCTGTACGACGCCGTCACCCGCGTCGGCGCCTGTAGCAACTCGTACTGACACCGTCGGTACCGCCGGCCGAACTCCTGTTGGTCCGTCACCGCTGCTTCCCGCTCTTCCGGATGCCGATGCCTGGCTCCGCTCGCCGTCGGCAGCGCCGGACCACGCCCGGGGCCGCCTGGCCGGAACGGCGGGATCGGCGGTACGCCCGGCCTACTCCACCGCCCCGGCCGGGCCCACCGCCGGCCGGCCGGTGGCGGGTCCGCCTGGCGGCCCGGCGTGGTGAGTGGCGCCGCAGGCCCCAGTCCTCGGCGGCACACAGCACACCCGGGACTCAGATGGCACTGGTGCCCCGGAACGGCGCGGTGAGGAGATGGGTACGGCTCTCGCTGAAGACCAGCAAAAGCGTTGACGAGGGCCCTGTCCGAGACCTGGAGCTCAAGGGCGGCAAGCGTCACATCGCCACTGACAGCGGTGGCCTGCTGCCCGCCGCCCGCAGCGGAGGGGATACTCACACTGTCGCCGGCGGCATTCCGCGAAGAGCAGATCGTTTGTCAGCCATCCGCTCGCTGACTCCTGCGACCTGCACCCCGGATGGTGACTGTAGGTCAGGAGCGGAGCACGGTCCGCAGTGTCCGGGTACGCGCGGCGGTCGAGCTCTCGGTTCCGGAGGATCTCACCGCGGCAACGCAATGTTCCGGGCCTGCCGATCCAGCGGGGCCAAGCCGTTCAGAGAGATGCCCCGGATCGTCATGAGGACCATCAGGCACCGCCGCAGACAATGCCCGAATCCGCGAGGTTGAACACCGCGAAGTGCTCGACGAAGATGAAGTCGACGACGTGCCCGCGAAAGACCGTGGGCGCTCGGAAGATCCGGTCAGTCAGATTGCCGACGCCCCCGAGCAGCAGGCCCAGGGCGACAGCCCAGGGAAAGCTCTGAAGCCTGCGCGCGGCACACGCGACGACCACGACAACCGCCACCGCAATCGCGGTGAACCAACGGTGAAGGCCTGACCGCTGCTGAAAGCCGCGCCCGAGTTGCGGAACACTCGCAGCGTAAGCACGTGGCCCGCAATGGCAACGGGCTCGTGGCCTTCCAACCGCGAGACAGCCACGAGCTTGCTGCCGAGATCGAAGCCGTAGGTGAGAACGGCCGCCGCCATCAGAACGGTCAGAGCCAGTGTGCGCTTGCCAACAGCCGCGTCGGGGTCTCTTCGCGGACTATTGACCGACGGTCCGTCATTGACCGTCCGCCGGTGCCGGGGCACGATGCCGGAATGACCGACGATCGCTGCGACCACGGACTCATAGTCGGCCAGTGCGGGCACTGCAAACCAGTGCCGCACGGGCTTACCGCCACCGTCTGGACCACCCGCGGCGGCTCCGTCTTCCACCGGACTGTCGCCTGCGAAGCCCTCGCCGAGGGCCAGGCCCGCGCCGCACGCTTCGCCCGCGGCGTTCACCAGCCCACCCGTACCGCACTCGCCGACGCCATGGCCCAGGGCCGCGGCGCCTGCATTCCCTGCTTCCCCGCCTACCGGCCGTCCCGCACCGCCAAACCCTGCCTGGTCCATGAGGACGGCCGGTGGCTGCCCGGCCTGCTCACCGAGTGGCGGCGCGGCAGGGACGGCCGGTGGAGCGGCGTGGTCTCCTACGCCGCCGACGGCGAACAGGTCACCGCTCTCAAGGACCAGGACGACCTGCGCCCCGCCCCGTGAACCTCGTAGCCTGGAGCCACCCGCCGCCGCGCGACCGGGCAAAGGCCGACGGCCGCACGGCGCGAGGAGAACGGGTGTCGGCCAACTGCCCTGACCTGCGGCTTTCCCGAGCTGGCCATCCCTCGGAAGTCTCCCGCCCGGCACTGCGATTCCCCGTGACTCCCCGCCCACCATGGCACGGCTGTGGCACGCCTAGAAGTCGCGGAAAGCCTCCGCGGGCCACTCGGGCGGAAGTGCCCTGGTGAACATCACATAGACCGGACCATAAGGCGTCTGGGTCTTGACGTTCTCCCACTGGTCAAGCTCGTGAGAGCAGTATCGGCGCAGCAGACTGACGAACTGCGTGATCTCGACATCAGACAGCGGGCCGTCAGGCCCCGGCTTCGGCTCCATGTCAGCACGGTAGCGCGGGCAACCCCGCCTCCGGAGAGCCGGGGTCGACGGAGGACGTTCGGCCCCCGGGCAGACACCGGCCGCTGCCAGAGCCGTTCGGTTACCGCGAGTTCGTCGTGCTCGGCCCGCATCTGATCCGATGGCCGCCGGGGCTCAGCTGGCCGCGCATCGGGAGCTTCGCGCTTCGCACAGCCGCCGTCGGCTGTCCCTGAGGTGGTGTGGTCCTCGCGATCGCACCGCCTCAGGAGCGGGGCCGTCACCAGTCCTGGCCACGACCGAGTGGTCTAATCACCGGAACGGCTGTCGTGCACGGCAATCCGGGTGGACTCCCGCAGATTTCGGCCGGCCGGAGGTGCCCCACCGGCGGCCCAGCTCTTGGGCCGCCGAGACCTGAGGTGGGATCACCAGGCGACGAAGCGCAGCGCGGGCCAGGTCTCGGGGCCGACGAAGCCGTCCTGGGCCAGGCTCTCCCCGCGCTGGACGACCGCTGTCGCCCGGCTCGCCCGGTGATCCGTCGGGTCCACCCCGGAGCCGACAGCGAGGATTCTGCACCAGGCCCGCGCCCGTTTGGCCGCTGGGACGTTGACAGGGGACGTCTCTGCTCGTCCCAGGCGCTGACCTGCGGCTAGGGACACCCGACCGGTCATCCGGGGACGAGGGAGGGACCGGGAAGGGCCAGAGCCAAGGTTCTGGTGCCGCATTCAGGCAAGGTGTGCCCCGTCGTGTCGTATCGCCGGTTGCTGTGCCGGGCGGTAGCGGGCCGTCAGGATGATCATGTGGCGGAACGGGTGCAGGTCCGTGAGAGCGATGACGACTGGGGCCGACGGCTGCTGCGGATCGTCCGCCGGGGCACTGGTCGGTGGTGACCTGGCGACGAGCCCGGATGGTGCTGCTGTCCGCCCAGCGCATGCCCGTGGCAAAGATCGCCGAGGCGACGTCCACCAGCGCGGACCGGGTCCGCGACGTGATCCACAACTTCAACGCCGACGGCTTCGACTCCCTCTACCCGAAGTACAAGGGCGGACGGCCGAGGACGTGCACGCGAATCAGCAAGCAACGCGTCCTGTCCGCCGTCGCGGACACCCCCGCTCCAGCTCTGAAGGCCCGCACCGGCCGCCGCCCTGGCGATGCGGTCGGTGCCGACGGGCCACCATGACCGGTGTGGATCGGCTCAACGGCGATGCTCTTGTGTCAATTGTTATGACGCGTGCGGGGTTGCGCCACGAGCCTGTAACAGGCGCTGACGTGTGCGGACGGCCCGTGTGAGGATCGCAGTGTCAGCGGGGAGGCCGCCCCGGGAAGGGGCGGGGCCGTCCGCACCGCCACCATTCCGGTGGGACAACGGCGCGAGTGAAAGAGGGACAACATGCCTATCAAGAATGCTCGTTGGGGACTGTCGGCTGCGGTGCTCGTCGTCGCGGGCTTGGCCCTGACAGCGTGCGGACCCGAAGACGCGACCTCATCGGACACCCCCTCCGCCACCAGCGTGCCGGTTGCCACGAGTTCCGCGAGTTCCACGCACTCCGGCGGCCGGCCCACCGCCACCGCGTCCGTGCCGAGCGGTCAGAGTTCCCCCTCGACCTCCGGAGGGAGCGGCGGGTCCGACGCGGGCCACCAGCGGACGCTCGTGGGCAAGTTGAGCTACCTCGCGCCCGGCAAGCTGATGGTCAAGCCCGACAACGGCGGCGCCGATCAGGCGTTCATGTTCAACAGCACCACCAAGGTCCTCGGCGCAGCCGCGATCTGCTCCCCCGACGGCAGCACCGTGACCAAGGACAGCCAGGGCTACGGCACCACGAGCTGCACCACCGACCAGTTGGAGACGGCCGCGAAGACCGGCGCCGTCACCGTCCGCGTCACCTTGGACTCCTCGCTGGGCATCGCCCAGACCATCGCCGAGAAGTACCACCAGTAAACGAGGCGAGTTCGTGGTGCCCGCCAGCAGGGCTGCACGGCGCGGGGTCCAGGAGCAGCAGCTCCGCGGTCGCATTCTTCACCCGCAGCGGGACCGGACTACGTCGTCGGGGGAAGTCGTCACCCTCCAGACCTTGGCCGGACGGTGCCGAGCCGGCCGGGGCCGTTTCCCGGGCTCAGCGAGGGCTGAGGAGGCAGAACTCGTTGCCCTCCGGGTCGACCAGAACCTTCCACGAGATCGAGGACTGGTCGATGCCAGGGTCGGTGGCGCCCAGGGCGCGCAGCCGGGATTCCTCTCCCGCCGGGTCGTCACCGAGGTAGGGCGCAACGTCGAGGTGGACGCGGTTCCACCCGCTCTTGATGTCGGGGGTGCGCACGAACTCCAGGTAGGGGCCGACGCCTTGGGCGGAGCGCAGGGAGGCGTGCTCGTCGGCGACCTCGTGCACGGTCCAGTCCGTCGCCTCGCCCCAGAACCGGGCCATCGCGCGCGGGTCGGCGCAGTCAACCACCACCGCGGCGATCGGCCCGGTGTCCCGGTAGATGGGGCGGCGTTCCAGCACACAGAACTCGTTGCCCTCCGGGTCGGCCATGACCGTCCAGGGGACATCACCCTGGCCCACATCAGTGAGGGTCGCACCGAGGTCCTTCAGATGCGCGACCAACTCCGCCTGGTGGGCGGCCGAGGTGGTGGCCAGGTCGATGTGCACCCGGTTCTTCACCGTCTTGGGTTCGGGGCGGGCGATGATGTCGATGCAGACGGCCGCGGGGTCGGGGTAGTCGAAGCCCACGGGTTCGAGGTTCGTCACGCCGGGTCCCTCGCTGTCGACACCCCAGCCGAGTGCCTCCGCCCAGAACCGGCCGAGCACGGAGTCGTCGTGGGCCTTCATATTGATCTGCACGAGTCTTGTTGCCATGCCGCAAATCCTAGGACCGGCGCGGAGCCAGAAGTACGCGGTCAAACTTCGATGAGACGGGTCCACCCCCGCCGCCAGGAGAATCAGCACCCCCACAACACAACCCCCGCAGGCTCACAGCCCCCACCCCGCAGGTCACCGCGCCCGGACAGGACAGCCGCGAGGGCGGCGGCGGGTCCCGGCCGGCAGCGAGGCGGACGCCGAGGCGGCCACGGGGGCGGCCGGCTCTGGCCGTCCACCCCCGATCACCGCCCTGGCCGGCGCCATCGGCTCCGCCGGCACTCACCAGGCGCTGCCGAGGCAGGGATGTTGCAAAGTCCGGTGATCTCGCGAGTTCGCCGGTCAGGCAGTGCCCGGGAGGTCGAGCGGGCGGGTGACGGGCTCGTAGGAGGCGTGGCGGAGGCGTGGCGGAGGCCGGCGGCGATGGTGCGGGCTCGCGCGGATCGTTCGCCGGTCTCGACAGCGCCGAAACGAAGTCAGACGTGCCCGCGCAGCCGGACCAGGATCGTGTCGCCGGGCAGTGAGGCGAGGTACGCCTCACTGCCCGGCCACACGGTGGGCCCCGGCCGTTCGTGGGGGCACTGGCTCGGGTCGCAGGTGGCGTGCACGGCGTTGCTGCCACCCTCCAGCCACCAGCCGTCGGGGGTGAGCACGTCCGTGCACGGCGGGTACGGCCAGGTGAGCCGGCGGATGTAGGCGTCGCGGTCGCCGTCGTGGGTGATGACGGGGTGTTCCGCCGGGTTGGGGAAGCTCAGGTTGCCCCGGTGGAGGCTGTGGGGGTGGTCGAGGAACGCCCGGATGAGCGGCTGGTTGCGGTAGGCGGCGAACATGTTGTCGCCCCGGCGGTCGTCCGGGAAGGCATCGGGGTCGTTCCGCCAGCGGTCCACGAAGTCCGCGAGCGGTACGGCGGGAGGGTGGACGGCGGTCAGGCGGTGCCACAGGTCCCAGGAGGCTGCGGCCGCGCGCTCGGATGCGGCGAGCGGTTGTGAGAAATCGAGCAGGGCGCGCGGTCCTCCGGCGCAGACTCCGGCGACGCTGAGGCGGGGCGTGCCGTCGTAACCGGGGTCGTCGTGGACGAGCCTCGGGTCGTTCTCGTGTCCGGAGACGACGGCGAAGCCGGTGCCGTCGCTACCTCCGACGATCCGGCGCGAGTCCCACATGCCGCGGTCGACCGGGTTGTCGTCCGTATCGAGGTAAAAGGGGGCGAGGGCCTCGTCGAGCGCCCCCTGGATGTCGACCGCGGCCTCGGCAGGCAGGCAGACCGTCACCCTCACACTGGCCATCCACCCCTCCTCGGTGTCCACGAGGCCGCCGTGTCGGGGGACAGCATTGCACGCGGACCGGCCCCCTGTTCCTCTGGCCCCGTGAGCCCGCCGAACAACGATCTGCCGGTCTGCCGGACGCGGCCTCAGCGAAGGCGGACGGACCGGTAGAGGATCGGTGTCCAACCGCAGGGCTGCAATTCAACCGCCCCGCCGTACCTGAAAAGGCTCACTGACCGACGAACGGGGCCAGGTCGTGTTCGAGAGCAGCCTTCGGCTCGGCGCCGGTGATGGTCTTCACGACCTTCCCGTCCTTGAACACGTCCAACACGGGAAGCGCTGTCACTCCGTATCTCGCGGGAGTGGCCTGGCTCCGATCGATATCCAGTCTGACGACTTCAACCTTGTCTCCATGTGCCGCCGCGATGGCGCTCAGATTGGCTTCCGATTGCCGGCACGGTCCGCACCAGGCGGCCCAGAACTCCACCACCACAGGCTTGTTGCTCTTGATCACGTCCTGTTCGAAGCTGGAGTCGGTGACGGCCTGTATTGCCCCGGGGCTTTTCACGAGGACAACCGGTGCAGCAGTTCCTTGCGGCGCCGGCACAAGTGGCACGGCGAAGACCGTGGTAACAAGGGCGATGCGCCCGATGACGGCTTCGATCATGACCGCAGCTCTCTGGTTCATGCCAGTGGTGAGACGCTCGGGACTCTCTTTCCAGAGTCCCAAACGCACCCAGCGTTCGCATACGGACAGGACTCCCTCCCGTCGTGATGCCCCCCGGCCACCCTGCGGCTTCGGGCGTGTGGACAGCAGGTCGCCCAGCAAGCCCCGGACCCGCCACTGCCGGCACCCCGAACATCATCCGGGTGAACGGCTTCGAGTCGACGGCGCTCGGCAGCGATGGAGTCGTTTGACCTGGTAGCTCCATCACGCCTTCCGGGAGGACCCGTCATGCCCGGCCGCACCGTGCTCGCCGCCACCGCGCTGAGCGCCCCAGCAGTGCTCACCGACGCGCACGCGGCAGTAAGCCCGAGCCCCTCGGGGAGCCCGTCGCAGCGCGTCGACCGGGCTGCCGACCCTGCCCGACGTTCGAGACCCGCTGGGGAAGGGCGTCAGGCCCGCTCCTGGCGGGCGGGCCACTGGTGGCCGCACTCCAGCTCGGTTCCGGTGCTGTCGATGACGGTGTAGTCGACGACTATCTTCTCGGGATCGCCACCTTCGAAGATCCACACGACCAAGCGGTCGTTTGCAGCGACGACCGTGAACTGGGGATCCGACGCGTCGTGGGCAGGCACAACGGTGAACTCGTCACCGGGCTTGAGCCAGAAGTCCTCGCCGTACGGTTCGATGAAGAGGCGGACGAGGTCCGCGCCACCGTTCTGCACTGGGAGCCTGTTCACTGAACCGTCCTGGTGATCATCGAAAGAGCACTCAGGGTAGTGACCGGCTGGCGGACCGACCAGAGCCGCTGGTGGCTGTCTGCCGACCGAGAGGCCCCGTGCGGCGATCCGCGTGAGTGGCTTCGGCCGGTCCGCCGTGCTCCGCGAGCCACGCGCGGGCGATCGCGCCCAGTTCGGCGTCGCGGCCTGAGAGCATCATGCCGATCATCCGCGCGTCCCCGCGCAGGGACCAGCCCGGGTGCCCGAAGGTGGCCGGGTTGTTCCCCTCGATGAGGAAGTGTGCCGGCCAGGCCGTGCCGTACCCGATCAGCGGAAGGGCCACCAGCCGGCGCTTCCGGCCGCGCGCCAGGCCATGGGCGCCCACCGCGAGCCCGGTGAGGGTGCCCACCAGGTGCACCCACCTGGTGGCGGCCTTGGAGTGCATCGCCACGTAGTAGGGCCAGAACTCCTCGAAGGACGCGAAACGCCTGCTCTCAACCATGCCAGGACGGTAACGCGACGCCGGCGCTCTGCCCAGGGCACGGTCGGAGAGCCGACGACGCGACCGGGCGCCGCGCCGTCGACCACGCCTTACGCGTTCGGGTCCCAGGCGAAGAGCCGCTCGAAGATGCCCCGGTCGCCGTCGATCTTCACTGAGTCCATCGGGGTGCGTCCGTAGAACCACAGGACCAGCTCACCGGCCGTGCCCCGGGCGGAGGCGTCGGCCGGGACCTGGGCCTCACCCTCGCCGGCAGCCGGGAGGCGGACGGCGCGGGCGCCGTCCGCCTCGACCGTGAAGCGCCAGGAGCGGCCCTCGGTGGCGTGGTAGTCGACGACGGCCGGCTCGTGCGGCCAGACGCCCGACCACGCGCAGCAGGTGAACAGGAAGTCCTCGACGCCGTCCAGCGCCACCTCCGCCGGCAGCGGCTGCGCGGCGCCCACGGTGAGCTGGGCGTCATAGGTGTGCATCGCGATCTCCTGAAGCTGGTGCCGGGCGACGGCACCGCTGGTCCGCGGCGACTGCGAGGCGCCCCACCACGTCCAGCACTCGGCGTCCGGGCCGGCCGCCCGCAGGGTGTCCAGCAGCTCCTGCGTCGACGCGGCCAGCCAGGCCAGCAACGCCTCGCGCTCCCGGGGCGCCTGCGCCTCGGCGCGCGCCGCCAAGGCCTCGGCCGGCGGGGCGTCGGCCGGACCGGCCTCGACGACGGCGGCCCAGAACGGGCGGCCCGAGCCCACGTGCTGCGCCAGGTCGAACAGCGTCCACTCGGGACAAGTCGGCACCTGCACGTCCAGGCTGGGCGCGGCGGCGATCGCGGCCCGGAAGGCCGTCGCCCGCTCGTCGATCAGTCGCAGCACGTCAGGGAGTTCAAGATTCTTCTGCACTACGACTGTCTATCACCGCACTCCGGCGGCCGAAAGCGAATTTCCCGGCCGCCGCCTGCCTCCGCCGCCGTCCGAACCGGAGCCGGCGGCGCGGCCGCGGGCCGCTCCGACCCGGGCCGGAGCACCAGCAGTGCTTCGAGAACGGCGCGAAGGCCATGCGGGAGCTGAGGGACATCATGCGCCTGCCGTTCCCACTGCTTCGGTGTGATGGAGCACTTCAGTGGGCGAGTTGAGCACCTCCCTCGGATGCCATGGCCGGGAGTGGCCGCCAGTGGGCGGGGATGTCGCGCATGACCAGAGCGCAGTCCAGGGTCGCACTACCCGACGGGAAGCGGTCCGGGTCGTCGAAGAAGGACGACGCGGCGGAGCGCACCCGGCCGGCTTCCACGTGCCAGACGTTGGTCCGCAGTTCCATGCCGTCCAGGTGACGGCCGGAGCTGGTGGCCGAGAAGCCCTTCGTCCCACCCCGGAAGAAGCGGGAAGCCTCGGCGAGATCGGCGAAGAGCTCGCTGCCTCGCAGCTCGTCGGACAGCTCGACGGTGACATCCACTCGGGTACCGCCGTCCCGTGTCGCCAGTGCGACCCGCATCTGACCAGGCGTCTCGTGCACCGCGAAGTCGGCGCGGCCGTGTTCACCGGGGAAGATGTGGCCTCCGGCCCAGGCGTTGAGTCGCGAGGCAGTGTCGCGCCGGGGGATGTAGACGCCGGTCTCGACGCCGTCCGGTCCGTCCCATTCGACGGCGATCCGATGCGCCGCGTTCTCGCTCCGCAGGCCGAACGCCTTGGGCGCCCAGGTGGGCCGGACACTTCCCAGGCGCAGCAGGCAGATGCCCGCGACCGCGTGGCCGTGCACCAGTTGCGGGCGCAGTGACCCGGGGAGCAGGCGTGCCGCGGCATCCGGGGCGACTCGGTAGTTGACCAGTAGCCGTCGTTCGACGACGCTGGCCAGTCTCGGCTGCCTCATGACCCCTCGCTCTGCGCCCCGGGGCGCCATTTGGTGTGGCGAAGCACGATCTGCTCGGGGCAGACGGCACTGAGGAACCGACCGATGCACGTGGCCAGGCGGTCCTCGGCCAACGCGTAGAAGATCCGGTTGCCTTCCCGACGCTCGGTGACCAGTCCGGCTCCCTTGAGCACGCCGAGATGTCGCGAGATGGAGGGCGCGCTGATCGCGAACCTGGCGGCGATCTCGCCGGCCGCGAGTTCACCGCCTCTGAGGTCCTCAAGGATCTGACGCCTCGTCGGATCGGCGAGAGCACGGAAAGCTCCCGCCTCGTCCTGAGCTTCTGTCATACCTCCTGTTTAGCATCTTGGCTAAGTATCTAACAACTGTTCCCGCGCCCCCGCCCCTCGGCCTGGCTCCCATGACCGTGCTCGGTTCAGCAGTGGCGATCCCCGCTTCGGCTCAGCCGGCCGACTCGACCACCCGCTCGCCAGAGGGAGCACACAGTCGACCACCCACGGATCCAGAAGTTCTGGGCCGACCAGGGCTTCGCCGGCCGTCCGGTCGACTGGAGCGCGCAGATCCTCGGCCGCGAGCTGGACAGTGTCCGCAAGGACCCCGGCCGGCGCGGATTGCCCGTCCGGCCCGAGCGGTGGGCGATCGAGCGCACGTTCCCGTGGAATCAATGCCCACCGCTGCCCCGCCCGAGACTGCTGGACCAGCCCGGCCCGCTCCGAGAACATGATCCGCTGGACGGTGATCGGCACCATGGTCCGCCGACCCGCCCGGGGCCGACCGACTTCACGGCCTGGTCCGCGCTCGGCAGCGAGCCGCACCGCCGACCAGTGACAGCTGAAGATTCACGGTCTGGTTGGATGCGGGCATGAACAGCAGCAGCCACCAGGAATCCGGTCTTGCGAAGAGCGTCTGGAGCGACGCCGACTTCGAGGAGATGGGCTGGCACGACGCCACCGTCCACGGCCTGTACGTGCAGCAGACGGATGACATCCTGCCGCGGCTCCTGCTCGACCTCGACTACATCGTCCGCTGGGTCCCCCCGGTCAAGCCGGCCAAGAACTTCTCCTTCTGGATCGCCCCTGCGACGCTCGTCTTCGAGGAGGTCTGGGACCTTGAGGGCGACCTCGGTTTCCAAGGCATGCACCCGGAGCTGGAGATCGACGAGGTACACCAGCTGGCTCCGGACGACGGCAAGCAGGACTGGCCGCAATGGCACATCCAAGGCCATGCATTCGACCTGAAGTTCCGTGCAGCGGGCTTCCGCCAGTACTTCCGCCGTGCCCCGCGGCTCACGCCGGTCCAGGTCCTCTCCGCCGCCGAGCGCGGAGGTTGCTGCTTCACCGAGGTCGGCTTCGGCTGAGCAGGTTCGGTACCGCGTCCTCGACCGGGAGCCGGTGACACCGGCCCGGCAAAAGGCCACAGGTCAGGTCTCGAACACGCCCGCGGCCGGCTTCACCGCACCGGACCGCAGGCTTCTTCGAAGCACGCCGAGGCGGCCCGGCGCTGATGCCTCAGCCGGGGTCGGCCCGCTGCCCTGCTCGGGGTGCGTCACGCTGTCCGGTCGGTCACGTCGAACCGCAACTGGAAGTTGCCCTGCACCTTCGTGACGGCGCCGCCCGAGATACGGAACTTCCGGGCGTCGGGCAGTCCCTTGATCTCGTTGAACGTGCTGACCATGTTCCTGGTGGACTTGCCGTTGACGGTGGCGAGGACCTTCTCGTAGGTGGGGTCGTTCTCCTGGAAGGTCACGGTGTCCGCCCCTTCGGGGAACAGGTCGCCGAGGGTCTTCTTGGCGGCGGGGCCGGAGACGTTCTGTCGGAAGATGCTGTCCGGCAGACGGTCCGGCACGTCCTCGGGTTTCGTCGGTACCTTGAGCATCGCCTTGCCGAAGGCGTTCGCGTTGAACATCGCCACGGCTCGGGACCACTGGTGGATGAAGGCCTCGCTCGCCGTGTACTCCTCCTCGGGGTTGCGGTAGTTCTCCATCATGACGGCCAGGCTGCCCTCCTCGTCCTGGCCGTAGAGGTTCTCGAAGCGCCCGCCGGCCTTCGGGACGTTGCCCTGCGGATTGTCGGGATCCGGCGTGTAATTGGCGCTCTCCTCCTCCAGGTCGACCAGGTTCGCCGGAATCGCCCGCCCGAACGCGGTGAGTGCCGGTGACCGCCTCGCCTTGCCCGCCGAGCGCGTGCCCTCCTCCATGGCCCCGACATACGTCTCCAGACGTTCGCCCGCGGGGCGTCGAGCCCGCTGGACAGTCACGCCCCGGGCGGGCCGCTCGCGCCCCAGCGCGGCGCCTACGGCGGCGTTGCCGATGCTGCGTTGCAGAGCCAGCAGACCGGTCCGGGCGGCTGAGGCGGCCGAGGCCGAGTGCCGGGTGCCGTTCCGGTGACCGGGTCGGGTGTGGTCCGAGCGTTCGTCGTGGGCGCGCATGACCGGGCGTCTCCCTGGAGGTGGCTGGACGTCAGTCCAAGGGTCGGTGCGCGAACGGACACCGGGAAGGGGCGAGCGGACAGTGGGTGGGGCAGGGTGAGTGCCCGCTCCGGCAGTCCGTGTTGCCCCGGCGCCGGGCCCGCCCCCGAACCGGGTCGCGCCGGCTTCTCGCTGGGCCCCATCGCTACCTCGGCCCTGCCTCCTCCCGGCGCCGCCGCCATGGCAGCACCGTCCATGACGGCCGGGTCCTGTTGGGGCCTTGCTCGCGCGAGGCCCCACGACGGGATCAGACGGTGAGGACGAGCTTGCCCTGGAGGTGACCGCCATCCAGCATCCGGTGCGCGTCGGCGACGCGCTCGAACGGGAAGGTCTCCTGCACATGGACCCGAAGCCTGCCCTGTTCGACGAGTTCGACGAGACCGCGCAGGGCGACCGGATCGGGGTCGACCGCGATGCCGCTGAAGCGCATGCCGGCCGCCTCGTACCTGGCGATGAGCTCCGCATCCTCCTCAGCGACCGCCGTCACCAAGTGACCGCCCGGCCGGAGCACTTCGAGCGACCGCTCGACGGTGTCGCCGCCGATCGTGTCGAGCACGACGTCGATGCCGCGGACGGCCTCGGTGAAGTCGACCGCCGTGTAGTCGATCACCTCGTCGGCGCCGAACCCCTCGACGAACTTCCGCTTGCCTCCGCTGGCGGTCGCGATCACGTGCGCGCCGAGCGCTTTCGCGATCTGGATCGCGACGTGGCCGACCCCGCCACCACCGCCGTGGACCAGGACGCGGTCGCCCTCCCGCACGCCGCCGAGGTCGACGAGCCCCTGCCACGCCGTCAGCCCGACGACCGGCAGCGCCGCCGCCTCGACGTGCGAGAGCGACGCCGGCTTGCGTGCCAGGTGCAACGCCGGCGCCGACACGACCTCGGCGTACGCGCTCGCCGCCCGCGGGAACAGCGGCATCCCGAAGACCTCGTCGCCGGGCCTCAACCGCCACGTCCCCGGTGCCGCCTCGACCACGCCGCTGATGTCCCAGCCGAGGACGAACGGCGGCCGGCCGATCAGCGGGAACTCGCCGGCGCGCAGGCGCGCCTCCAACGGATTCAGCCCGATCGCCTTGACACGGACGAGGACCTCGGTCGGAAGGGGCTGGGGCTCGGGCGCGTCCACGACGGTGAGCACCTCGGGACCGCCGAGCCTCTCCTGGGTGATGACTCGCATGACTCTCCTGGCTTCGTTCGGAGGGGAGCAGAGAAGCCAGGCTATGAATCTGACAGGAACCAGCAGGTACCTTCGGTGCAGGTACCTTCGGTGCCATGAGCGGTTTCGGTCCCGGGGATTCCTTTCTCGCCGACTGTCCGGCGCGTCTGGCGGTCGAACTCATCGCCGACAAGTGGACGGTGGTCGTGCTCTACGGCCTCAGCAAGGGCCCGGTGCGCCACGGCGAACTGGTCGAGCTGATCGGCGGCATCTCCCGCAAGATGCTCACCCAGACGCTCCGACGGCTCGAAGCGCACGGACTTGTCCGCCGCCACGCCTACACCGAGGCGCCGCCCCGCGTCGAGTACCAACTCACCCCGCTCGGGCAGACACTGATCGATCCGATCCACGTGCTGACCGAGTGGGCGAGGGCGAACGGCGACGCAGTGCTCGATGCGCTCGACGCCGGTCCCGAGCCGGTCACCCACAGCGGCTGAGGCACCCGCCAGGGCACCGGGCATCCCCTCGGCCGCTACTCGGTATCGGCCCGGCCGCGCACGTCCGGCAGGCTCTCGAAGCCTGCCCGGCCGGTCCTCGCCGGGGGCGGCCCACTCCTCCACAGGGCCCGGCAGGTACGACGCCCGGCCAACCTACGGCAGGCACCGCCGGGGCCGGGCGGTCCTGCCGCACGGCGGCCGCGTGTTCAGCGGCGGGCCCGGGCATGCCGCGGCCGGTGGACGTCCTTCCCGGGCCGGCCCGTGGCAGGCCGCCGGCGTCGACAGTGGTGGGCAGACGAGGGAGCGGTCGCGGCGAGGACCATCGCGAGCGCGAGCGGGACCAGCAGCAGCATCATGGACACGGCCATCCACACCTCCAGGGTCGTCGAGCACAAGGCCGGCCCTCCGAGCGGGCGAGCGCCGAGCTGCTCCTGCCCCGCATCGCGGACGCCATGTCAGCCGTACTTCTTCGCGTTCAACCCGGCCGGCCCGCAATCCGGCCGGCCCGCGACCCGGCCGGCCCGCGACCCGGCTGGTCCGCGACCCGGCTGGTCCGCGTCATGACCGGCACTCAGCTGACCATCCACCGCCCGGACGGCGCGATCTGGTTCGACGGCGCGATCACCGCCAACCCGGGAAGGCCACCGCCGCCTCCCCGGCCATCACACCCCCTGACGGTTGGTCAAGGTGGTCGGCGAGGGGCGTGGTCGCTGCCTGGGCCGCGTCGGTTCCGCTCAGCCGATGGGGACTTCGTTGGAGCGGGACTGGATGTTGTCGAGGGTGGCGAGGGTCGCGGCGTCGAAGGTGATCTCGCTGACCGCGATGTTGGCCTCCAGGTGGGCGGGGTCGGCGGTTCCGGGGATGAGCAGCACGTGCGGGGCGTGGTGCAGCAGCCAGGCGAGGCCGACCTGGGCGGGGGTGATGCCCATGGACGCGGCCACGGCGTGGACCACCGGCTCGTCGGTCGCTTTGGGCAGGCCGGGGAAGGCCCCGCCGAGCGGGAAGAACGGTACCCAGGCGATGCCCTCGTCCGCGCACAGCCGCAGCAGGGCCTCGTCGTCGCGGGCGACGAGGCTGTAGGCGTTCTGGACGCAGACGATTCCGGCGGGCAGGGCGCGGCGCAGGCCGTCGAGGGTGACGCTGCTCAGGCCGATCGCGCCGATCTTGCCCTCGTCGCGCAGGGCGGTCATCACGGCGAGCTGGTCGTCGAGGTCGACGATCTGGTCGCCCTCGGGACGCAGCCCCGGGCCGGTGTCCAGACGGCGCAGGTTGACGACCGCGAGCCGGTCGACGCCCAGGCTGCGCAGGTTGTCCTCGACGCTGGCGCGCAGCTGCTCGGGACGCTGTGCCAGACGCAGCGGCAGCTGCCCGCCGGGGTTGGGGTCGGCCCCCACCTTCGTGACGACCAGGACGTCGTCCTCGGGGCGCAGTGCCTCGCGGATCACGTTGTTGGCGAATCCGAAGCCGTAGAACTCGGCGGTGTCCACGTGGTCGACGCCCAGCTCGACCGCGCGGCGCAGCAGGGCGACGGCCTCGTCGCGGCGGTCGTGCAGGCGGTCGAGCTGCAGTGCGCCGTAGCCGATCCGGAAGACGGTGCGGGCGGCGATCGAAGCGGTCGCGGTGGTCATGACGCTGTCTCCTCGGTCGGTGTTCGCAGGGCGGTGTAGAGCAGTTCGGCCTGGTAGAGCGCCATGATCCGGTGGGCGATCGGGGCGGCGTGCTCCCGGGCCCGGACCGGCTCCTGGTGCTCGACCTTGACGAGCCACGCCGTGACGCAGTCGTGCAGCATCGCGCGCATCCGGTCGGTCGCGTCGACGACGATGGCGCGGATGGCCGGGTCGGTGGTCGCCTCCCCCCAGGTCTGCACGCCGACCCGGGCCCCGGCGGGGTCGATCGCGGCGATCAGGCGGGAGAGCAGTTCGTCGGGGTCGGGTGGGGCGTCGGCCGCGGCGTACTCGCCGATGGCGCCGGCGCGTTTGGCGAGCATCTCACGGGCGGCGGCGCGGACCAGGTCGGCCTTGTTGCGGTAGTGCGCGTAGATCGAGCCGGTCGAGAGGCCGGACTCGGCGGTGATGTCGGCGATCGAGGTTCGTTCCAGGCCGTTGCGGCTGAAGCAGCGCACGGCGGCCTCGGTGATCTGGGTGCGCCGGAGTTCCTTGCGCGCGTCGGTGAGCCGAGGCACCGCACCTCCACAAAAAGAACATCTGCTCTGCTTACAGCAGACCCTAGCAGAATAGCTGTTCTGTATACGGGGATTGCGGCCATCGCGACCATGTCGCGCCAGGCGGTCGGGGTGTGCCCGCACGCCGGGGAGCGGCGATCCCTGGTGCTCTCCGAGTTCGGGCCGCCGGGGTCAGGAGCCGACCTTCCACGTCGCCTGCCCGGGTCGATGCTCCGTCAGGGCGCCGGCTCGACGACGTTCTGCGTGCCGACGACCGCGAGCAGGTCGAGCAGGCCGGAGCTGTCGGTCCCGGGCGCGGGGGTGAACCACAGCAGGCGCTGCAGGCCGTCCTCGCTGAAGAGGCTGAGGCAGTTGACCTCGATCAGGCCGAGCGTGGGGTGGATCAGGCGCTTGCGGTCGTCCCGCCGGAACGCGACGTCGTGGTCGGCCCAGAGCGCGGCGAACTCGGCGGAGGTGCCGAGCAGTGAGCGGATCATCGAGGCTGCCTCGGTGTCCTTCGCGTCCCGGCGGGCGGCAGCGGCCCGCAGATCCGCGACGAAGGCCCGGGACTGGGCTTCGTGATCGGATTCGGGATAGAGCTGCCGGGCGTCGGGTTCGGTGAACCACCGGTGGACGAAGCTGGCCCGAGGTCCTCGGTAGCCGGAATGGTCGCCGAGCAGGGCCACCGCGACCGGGTTCTGCACGAGCGTGACGTGCAGGTCGGTGATGACCTGCGCCGGTGTCGAGGCCAGCCGGTCGAGGAGGTCGAGCATGCCAGGGTGCACGTGCGAGGCCGGACCGCCCTGGACGGGCACCGGGCGGTCCGCCAGGCGGAACAGGTAGTCGCGTTCGTCGGCACTCAGGCGCAGGGCCCGGGCCAGCGAGGCGACCATCTGCTCGGACGGCTGGGACCCGGCTCCCCGTTCGAGCTCGTTGTAGTAGTCCACGGACGCCCCGGCCAGCTGGGCGACCTCCTCGCGGCGCAGTCCGGGCACCCGGCGCCGGGCCCCGGCCGGGAGACCCACGTCGGCCGGACGGATGCGCTCGCGTCGTGAGCGCAGGAAGGCTCCCAGCTCGCGGTGTCTCGTAGCAGTCATGCCCCCCATTCTGTGCGCGGCCGGGCCGCCGACCCAGGGGATGGCGTCCCCTGGTTCCGGTGGTCGGAGCCGCGCATCGTGGACGCCATGACGACGAACCACGGCACTCCGACCCCTCCACCGACGGCCGCGCGGGTCGCCGTCGTCACCGGAGGATCGCGCGGCATCGGCCGCTCGGTCGCCCGCAGGCTCGCCCGCGACGGCCTGGACGTCATCGTGAACTACGCCACCGACGAGGGCGCCGCCCAGCAGACGGTGGCGGCGATCGTCGCGGACGGCGGGCGCGCGGTCGGCGTGCGGGCGGACGTGGCGGACGAGGCCGCCGTGGCGGCCCTGTTCGACCGCGCGGAGCGGGAGTTCGGCGGCGTGGACGTCGTGGTGAACTCCGCCGGCCGGCTCGCCCTGTCGCCGATCGCCGACCTCGACCTCGCCGTGCTCGACGCCGTGCACCGCACCAACATCCGCGGGGCCTTCGCCGTCGCCCAGCAGGCGGCCCGGCGGCTGCGGCCGGGCGGTTCCTTCGTGGGGTTCTCGACCTCCGTGGTCGGGACGCAGTTCCCCGCCTACGGCGCCTACGCGGCGAGCAAGGGGGCCGTCGAGGCGATCACGCTGATTCTCGCCCGCGAACTGCGCGGACGGGACGTCACCGTGAACACCATCGCCCCCGGGCCCACCGCGACGGACCTGTTCCTCGACGGCAAGACCCCCGAGCAGATCGACCGACTCGCCAGGAGCTCCCCGCTGGAGCGCCTCGGCACCCCCGAGGACATCGCCGAGGTGGTCGCGTTCCTCACCGGCCCGGAGGGGCACTGGCTCAACGGCCAGATCCTGCGGGCCAACGGCGGCATGGTCTGACCGCCCGCCCCGCGGCCGAGCCCATCGGCCCGCACACCCGGACTTCCGATCCCACCGAAGAAACCCACTCGAAGGAGTACGACCCCATGCCTTTCGCCAACTTCAAGGTTCCCGCCGGCACCGTCACCGCCGAGGACAAGAAGAAGATCGTCGAGCGCACCACCGAGCTGTTCGCGGAGATCTACGGGGAGCGGGCCCGTGCCACCACGGTCGTCCTCGTCGACGAGGTCGTCGACGGCGGCTGGGGTGTCGCCGGCCACGTCCTGACCGCCGCCGTGCTCAACGGCGACGCCTGACGGCGACCGTGCGGGCATGCGGGGCCGGCCCGGAGCTCCTGTTGGTCCGCCACCGCTGCTTCTTTCCGGATGCCGACTTTCCGGATGCCGCCGCCTGGCTCCGCTCGCCGTCGGCGGCGCCGGGCCACGCCGTGTCCGCCTGGCCGGGTGGCAGGACCGGCGGCGCGCCCGGGCCGACCACCGCGCTGAAGGACAGCGCCCAGAACCCCGTCCAGGACCGCATCCGGGCCAGCCGGTACGCGGAGGTGCTCGCCACCCGGCAGGACAGCATCCGGGACCGCATGGGCACCGGCGGCCGGACCTACCGGCCCCGCTTCCGCCAGTCGTTCACTCCCCCGTGGAACCTCATGAGGCGGAGGGCTGGGGGCGGTCGCCGGTGCCGCCGCTGGTGGGTGTGGCGCTTTGCTGGTGGCCGCCGGGGCGGGGCGCCCGCCGGGTGTCGTGGATGCTGTCGCGGGCGGCCGCGGCGACCGCCTGCGGGGTGATGCCGAACTCGGCGTACAGGCGCTGGTAGTCGGCGGAGGCGCCGTAGTGTTCCAGGCTGACGACGCGCCCGGCGTCGCCGACGACTTCGCGCCAGCTCTGCCCGACGGCGGCCTCGACGCTGACCCGGGCGCGCACGGCCGGCGGTAGGACCTCGTCCTGGTAGTCCGTCGGCTGGGCGGCGAACCACTCCCGGCACGGCATCGACACCACCCGCACCGCGAGTCCGTCCGCGGCCAGCAGGTCGCGGGCGTCCAGGGCGATCTGGACCTCGGAGCCGGTCGCGATCAGGATGACGTCCGGTGTCGTGTCATCCGCTGGGTCGGCCAGGACGTATCCGCCGCGGGCCGCTCCGCCGGCGGGGGCGTACCGGCCGCTGTCGCGGTCCAGGACCGGCAGGTTCTGCCGGGACAGGATCAGCCCGGCGGGGCGGTCGCCGTGCTCCAGGATGGTGCGCCAGCAGGCGGTGGTCTCGTTGGCGTCGGCGGGCCGGACGACGTCGAGGCCGGGGATGGCGCGCAGCGCCGCCAGGTGTTCGACAGGCTGGTGGGTGGGCCCGTCCTCGCCGAGGCCGATGGAGTCGTGGGTCCAGACGTAGATGGCGGGCAGCTGCATCAGGGCGGCCAGGCGGACAGCGGGGCGCATGTAGTCGGAGAAGGTGAGGAAGGTGCCGCCGTAGGGGCGGGTCAGGCTCTGCAGGGCGATGCCGTTGAGGATGGCGGCCATGGCGTGCTCGCGGATGCCGAAGTGCAGGGTCCGCCCGTAGGGGCCGCCCCTCCAGTCCTTGGTCTGGCGGTCGGCGGGGATGAAGGACGGCTCGCCGTCCATGGTGGTGTTGTTGCTGGAGGCGAGGTCGGCCGAGCCGCCCCACAGCTCCGGCAGCACCGGCGCGAGCGCGGTGAGGACCTTGCCGGACGCGGCGCGGGTGGCCATGCCCTTGGCGTCGGCAGGAAAGACCGGAAGGGCGTCGGTCCAGCCGTCGGGCAGTTCCTGCCTTTGCAGCCGGTCCAGCAGTTCGGCGCGCTCGGGGTTGGCCTTCTGCCAGGCCGCGAACGTCTCGTCCCAGGCGGCGTGCGCCTGCCGGCCGCGCTCGACCGCCTGCCGGGTGCGGGCCAGCACCTCGTCCTCGACGGTGAAGTGCGCCTCCGGGTCGAAGCCCAGCAGCTTCTTCGTGGCGGCGACCTCGTCTTCGCCCAGCGCGGAGCCGTGGGCCTTACCGGTGTTCTGCTTGGTCGGGGCCGGCCAGCCGATCAGGGTGCGCAGCACGATCAGCGAGGGGCGGCCGGTCTCCTCCCGGGCCGCCTCGGTCGCGGCGAGCAGGGCGTCGACGTCCTCGACGTAGCTGCCGGTCGCCGTCCAGTCGACGGTCTGGACGTGCCAGCCGTAGGCGGCGAAGCGGGCGGCCACGTCCTCGCTGAAGGAGACGTCGGTGTCGTCCTCGATCGAGATGTGGTTGGAGTCGTAGAAGACGATGAGGTCGCCGAGTTCCTGGTGCCCGGCCAGCGAGGCGGCCTCGGCGGTGACGCCCTCCATCAGGTCGCCGTCGGAGGCGATGACGTACACGTGGTGGTCGAAGGGGCTGGTGCCCGGCTCCGCGTCCGGGTCCAGCAGGCCGCGTTCGCGGCGGGCGGCCAGCGCCATGCCGACCGCGCTGGCCATGCCCTGGCCCAGCGGCCCGGTGGTGATCTCCACACCGGGGGTGTGGCGGTGCTCGGGGTGGCCGGGGGTGGCCGAACCCCAGGTCCGGTAGGCCTTCAGGTCCGACAGCTCCAGGCCGTAGCCGGCCAGGTAGAGCTGGATGTACAGGGTGAGGCTGGAGTGACCGCAGGACAGTACGAACCGGTCCCGCCCCAGCCACTGGTCATCGGCCGGGTCGTGCCGCATGACGTTGTGGAACAACAGGTGTGCCAGCGGGGCCAGGCTCATCGCGGTGCCCGGGTGGCCGTTGCCGACCTTCTGCACCGCGTCGGCCGCCAGCAGCCGCACGGTGTCCACCGCCCGCACGTCCACCTCGTCCCAGCCGGCCCGTTCCGCCACCGGGCGCGCCAAGGACCCGTCGCCTCGTGCTGTGCTGCCGGTCTGTTCGTTCGCCATTGCCGTTGCTCCTTCGTCAAGCCGGTGGGCGCCGAGCAGCAGCGCCCGTATCAGGGATTTCTTGTCCGCTCAGGGATTTCTTGTCCGCTGCCGTCCGCGCGCGGGGCGTCATCCCGCGGTGCGACGGTCCCCCTGGCCGTGGCGCAGGTGCGGGACCGTCACGGGGGCGATCAGCTGCTGGGCGCGGTCCGGGGGGTGAGCGCGCGGGTGGCTGCCGCGACCCGCAGCTCTTCCAGGGCCGTGCTCTGGTGCTCGGCGCGTTCCAGCAGGGTGTCCAGCTGGGAGGCGTCCAGGCGCCGGTCGGTGTCGGCCAGGACGCGCAGGGTGCGCCAGCCGGATGCCTTGCCCAGGACGCCCAGGAGCATGGCCTCCGCTTCCAGGACGTCGCTGAGCGGGGAGCGGGAGAAGAGGTGACCGTTGGTCTTCAGGCGCCCGGCCTTCTCCGCGATCCAGCCCAGGGCGACCCTGGTGCGGTCGACGGACACGTCGAGGTCGGCCATGATCCGCGCCAGCGCATCCCGGTCCTCCTCCACCTGGCGGGCCAGGTCCGTCAGGACCGCTTTCTCTTCCTCGTCCTTCCTGGCCCCGGCGGCGCGCTGGAAGAGCTCCAGGCCACCGGTCGCTCCGGCGTAGTGGTCGTTGAGGTAGATCGCCAGCAGACCGGCATCGTTCGGACCACTGTCCGTGGACCCGGTGGCGGAGCGCATCTCCTTGCCCACTGAGGCCCCGAGCTCCGCCCAGCTGACCTCGAACTTCTCCAGCCCCTCACGCTCAAGGACGTCGGTCACGTCCGCGAAGTCGACACCGGCCTCCTCCAGCGACGCCAGGTGGGCCTCGGCGGCAGCGTAGTCCTCGGCCGTCAGTGCGCGGGCGGGCACGGTGCCGTGGTCGGCGAAAGCGGCCAGCGTGGCGCCGGGCATGGTGTTGACCGTACCGGCGATGACCAGCTCCTGGACGTACATCGTGTCCGGGTAGTCCGGATTCTTGACTCCGGTGGACGCCCACAACGGGCGCTGGACGTTCGCCCCGGCCGCGGCCAGGCGCTGCCAGCGCGCCTCGGCCACCACCTGCTCGTACGCCCGGTACGCCAGCCGTGCGTTGGCGACCGCGGCCTTGCCCCTGAGCGCCCGGGCCTGCGGGCTGTCCAGGGCGTCGAGGCGGCGATCGACCTCGGTGTCGACGCGCGAGACGAAGAAGGAGGCGACCGAGTGGATGCCCGACAGGTCGAGCCCCGCCTCCAGCGCCTGCTCCAGACCGGTCTGGTAGGCGTCCATCACCTGCCGGTACCGGTCCAGGGAGAAGATCAGCGTGACGTTGACGCTGATCCCCCGGGCGATGGTGGCGGTGATCGCGGCCAGTCCCTCGCTCGTCGCCGGGATCTTCACGAACAGGTTCGGTTCGGCCACCGTCTCCCACAGCTTGACCGCCTGCGCGCTCGTGGCACCGGCGTCGCGGGCCAGCCGCGGATCGACCTCGATCGAGACCCGCCCGTCCACCCCGCCGCTGCTCCGGTAGACCTCCCGGAACGCCCGGCAGCCCTCGCGCACGTCGTCGGTGGTCAGCGCGAAGACCGCGTCATCGACCTCCGCTCCTTGCGCGGCGAGGCGCGCCAGCTGGTCGTTGTACCGATCGCCCTTCGACAGCGCCGAGGCGAAGATGGTGGGATTCGTGGTGACCCCGACCACGTGCTTGCCGGCGATCAGCTTCTTGAGTTCCCCGCCGGCCAGCAGCTCGCGGGACAGGTCGTCCAGCCACACCGACACTCCTGCGGCGGACAGGTCGGCGAGGGGATCGGACGAAGCGGAAACAGACATGCGAGAACCTCCAGGTGAAGCGGTGCCGCCAAGGCCGGAAAGCCCTACGTCCTGCAGATGCTCCCCGCCCGGTGACCGGACTCGTGGCAACGGCACCCGCTATCTCGCGTGTCTCCCCATTCGCCCTCCTCACTCCCTGCTCGACCCGGCTGTACCGGCCCCAGAGGTCGGCGTACGCCGCCCAGGGCCCCGGCTGGCCCCGGCTGCGGCGAAGCGGGCCGCGCCGGCGGCGAGCAGCCACAGCAGGTCCGTGGCCACGACGGACGAGGGAAGAGGCGGCGCGCGGAAGTCCGGGGGGTGACCCCGCGCGCCGCCGGCTCCGCCCGCGACCTCCGGCTACCCCCGTCGACCCACCTCATGCACCGCTCGGCGCCCTGGGTCCCTTCCAGCCGCGACGTGGCGATACCGCGCCCCATGGCGAAGGAGCCGTCCTGCGCGCCGGATCCGACCGCGTCCCCGTGCCCCTGCGGAATCGCGCCGCCCGCCGCGGTGGCGTCCCGCACGCGCTCGTACCCGAGGGGTCACTCTGACGTTGTCGGCGCCGGAGTCGTCGCGCTGATACCCCGATGTCGGGTACCACACGACGGACGAACGGCCATCGGACGAATCCACGTCTGAACAGACGTTTGCTGTGGAACTGCCCGAGGTGCTACGGCACATCCGCTGTCGCACCCATCCCGAGCGGCCACCGATCTGAGCAGGGGAACCGGCGGCCCGCCGCCGTGAGGGTCGGGTGTGCGTCGGGTCAGGTGTGCGTCGGGACCTCGTCCTTCAGCGCCGCGCGAAGCTGGTCGCGCAGCTGTGGGGTGTCCGCCTCGCCGTGGACGGAGGCGGCGTGTTCGGCGGCGGCCCGGACCACCTCGTCCTCGGTGCCGGAGATCGCCAGAGAGCAGCCGGACTCACTGGGGAAGTCGCGGCAGTCGATGACCTTGCGTTCCTGTCCCATCGTGACCTCCTTCGGGGATATCTCAAGTATCCGCCGGGCGGGGTCGGCCCGCCCCTACGGGAATTCCGGTACGACCGCGGGGCTGCGACGTCCCTCACCGGCGTAGCCGGGCCTGCGGGAGTCGGGAACGGGAAGCGGGGCATCAGCCGGCGGGAGGGCTCGTCGGCCGCAAGGAGGCGTCGGTCTGCCGCGCACCGCCCGCACGACCTGGCTCGTGGAGAAGAGCTCCCGGCCTACCCCCTCATCCTCGCCGTCTTCAACGGGGCCACCGGCCCACTCCGGGCCCGTGCCGTCTGCGAAGCCCTCGACCACGAACCACTGCCGAAGAACATCGAAGGCACGGCTTTGCTCACGAGATCGCGGCCCTGGCACGACTTCCGTGGACCTACGGCAACGGTTGCCGGCACTGGATAAGGGCTCGCCGCAAAGAGGGCGCTCCTCTACCGTGAGCCGGAGCGGGATGGCGCGCATTCTCGCAGGCTGCGGTGCCGTGGCAGAGCGGCCCATTGCGATCGACGTGGGCGAGGTCCCGCTCACGGCGACTGACGGAGACGGGGCGGGCCTGCCCCTATCTGTCCGCGGGTTCGAATCTCGTCGGCACCGCAGCCGACCTGTGAGCTCGTCCAGCGCACGCCCTGCGACGCCGGTCCCGGTCCACAGAAGTTGAGCCGGAGCCCGATCTCGTGAACGAAGCCAGTGGCCGGCCGACATCGAGCCTGCCGTGGAGCGGCACGCCGGCCTGGAAGACGCGCCCGGCGTCACGGGCCTGCACGCCCTCGTCGAGAACCCCGCGGAACCTCGTCTTCGTGAGGGTGCGCTGCTGGACGGCGAGGACGAACTCCGTGGCCATGGGCACCCCCAGGTAGGCCCGAGCCTCCCCGTCGGGCCACGCGGGATCCAGCACGGTGCCGTCGGCGCTCGCGCACCACGCGTGCGCCCGCACCGCCCCCTCGGCGGTGAGCGCGTACCCCTCGACGTAGGCGCCCGGCAGGAGCCGGGCGACGCGAAGTGCGTTGCGGTGGCAGCGTCCGGGTGCGCCGCGGCGCGGGGCGCCGGAGCGCGGCCAGGGTGTGGGAGTGAACAGGCGTCCTTGGGCGAGCACGACGCGCGCTGCCGGGCAGCCGGTTGTGGTGGCCAGGGCCGTGACGGCGTCAACGAGGGCGTACTCCTCGGCGGTCAGCAGGTCGTCAGGCACACGTCGAGTGTCCGCCCGGTCCGTGGGAGCGGCCCGCTGACGGGGCGACGGAGTGATGTCAGCCGGGAACTCGACGGCTGTCGGCGTCACAGCGCCGGTGGGGCGAAGGCCGCGTCGAGGCAGCCGTCCGGCAGGCCCGTTCCCCTCGTGTCCTGGGCAGAATATTCGGCTTCTGGCTCAGCTTCTGCAGGCGATCACTGTGATCACCTTGCCCCAGGGCCAACTGTGCGTCGGGCCAGTAGATCTGTACTCCGCCGCCGACGCTTCCTACTGGCGCTCACGCGGATGCTGCGTCGGCATGCTGACGTTCTGCGAGTGTGTGCGTCCCAGGATCTCACCGCTGTGCACCGCTGCCACGACGCCGACCACAGGGGCGGAGAGGAGTGTGAGCAGCACCGGCCCGTATCCGACATCGGTCGCCACTGCCACGACGACAGTCTCACCGAGATATGTCGTTCCGGCGACAGCCCCGGCGAGTAGCCCCCGCAGTGAAGTGCGCCCACCCAGCCACTCGGGTGACAGCGCAAGTGCCGCACCGGTGAGCGCACGGGGCGGAACGCCTGTTCGGCTACCAGCCGGAGTCGACCAGCACGCAGCCGTCCGGGGTGATGTGGTGGGTGTGGCCTGAATAGCCGACCACCCGACAGTGGCTGGTCACCCTGAGGCGGGGCGCGGCCGCGGCTTCCTCCAGGCGGATGCCGAAGCCGCCGTACATGCCGGGCACACCGAACCACAGCTCGGGGTCGGGCAGTTCGGTCAGGACGCAGACCTGTGGGAGGACCAGCGCCCTCTTGACGCCGTAGTACTCGGTGCGGACCCGGATCAGCGCGTGCAGGAAGTGCTCCATCGCCCGCAGGTCGGGCTCCGGCACCTGGTGCAGGGGCGCCGGTTCCAGCAGCGGCAGCAGGGCGTCGCGGCCGAGCCGGACGGCGACGTCGGCGGGGCGCTCCCCGTCCGTCGAGCGCAGGGTGCGCCAGGCGCCGGCGTCCAACAGCTGCCGGACGACCTCGGCCGGGGCGTTGTGCCAGGCAGCCTGGTGCAGCGGCGCCCAGCCGCTCCGGCCGCCGACACGACGGGTGTTGGCCAAGCCGGGCGACTTCGCGACGGCGGCCAGCACGGCCGGCCAGTCGCCCCTGTGCGCCGCATCGGACAGCTGGTCCCGCTCGGCCTGGTGGACGTCCTTGTAGACGCCCCGCTCCGCCACGCCGTCCCAGTCGACCATCCGCTCCCCCTCACTCCGCCGGCGCGCCATGCTAGCCCGGGGCCGGAGCCGGTGTCGCCGGGGGCGGCGACGGTGGGCGGGCCGTCACGTCCGCCAGACGTCGTCACGACGGCGGTGCTCGGCCGGCAGGAAGCACACCGCCTCCGAGCTGCCGTACAGCGGCCACTGGCACAGCAAGGCTCACATGCCCGCGAGAGGCTGAAAGGTCTTCATCTGTGGTCGTGGCGGAAGGCGGGGATCTCGTCGCGGGTCGGGTGGTTCGGCGGGGGCGCCGGCTTGTCCTGGAGGACAGCGGTGATGACGGCTGCGGCCCGGTCGTTGTTGTCGTCGAGGCCGTTCCACTCCACACTGGCCGTGGCGTACCAGCGACGGGAACGCGGACACAGCCATCTGTACTCGGTTCGGTGGAGTGCAGACCTTCCCTGCACGGGCTTGTGACGCTTGAACTCGCCGGGGCCTTCGACGCCCCCACAGCACAGGCACGTCCCCGCCGGACGGCGGCGTTCAGATCGCCGGGAGTGGGGAAGGCACGGTTGGCAAGGGCCGTGCGCCGCAGTCCGATCAGGAAGTCCGCACCATGGCAGACACCGCACAAGCGACAACCGTCCCCGGCTGGGTCCTGCAGTTCATGGACGCCATCGACACCCTGGAGTTCGACAAGGGCTTCGCGCCACTGACCGACAACACCGACATGTACTTCGGCACCGCGCACATCCACGGCGTCGAGGCCATCAAGGAGTTCTTCGTCAAGATCGACGCGCCACTGGTCATCAGCCATGAGGTCCTGGAGTTCTGGACCGCGGGCGACGGGGTCCGTCTGCTGCGCGGTGAGGCGGTCATGGCCAAGAAGAGCGAACCGGAGCGGGTGGTGCGCGCCCCCTTCATGCACATCTTCTACCTCGACCAGGAAGAGCCGGTGCGCATCCGGACGCTCCGTGTCACTGCGGGCCCCCTGCAGACCGACGCCGTGATGTGACCCGGCTCGGGGCACGGCCTCCGCGAGGTCACGGCTTGCCGGTCACCACCCAGAATTCGGCCCGGAGTTCGCCTACGTCGTGATCGGCACGGACATCCACGTCTTCGCGGGCCGCCTGTCCCTGCCGCGATCACGGATCGAGTAGTACGTCGGGTCGATCTGAGTACTCGTACTCAGGCCGGTTCGGTCGTGACTGCCGGAGCATGGGCTGGTCGCTCCGGGTGGCGGTGTGACGCCTCACGCTGTCGGGCGCTCCGTGCCCCGGAACGCTGGTTGCGTCGGCCCCGCGCGGGTCCGATGACCAGCACGCCCACCCGCTGCGCCCGCCCTCACACCGACTCACTCGATCCCCGGGGACCTATCCATGCGAACCGACCTTCTGTTGCGTGCAGCCGTGCCGATGACTGCGGCGCTCGCCTTGACGCTGACGGCCTGCGGGCCGGATCAAGAGGGCGGGGGTGGCTCGGCCGGCGCGAGCCCGGCGGCCGGCTCCGGCGCCACCTCCGGCGCCGGCTTCGGCGGCCGGCCGGACGGGAGCGGCACGAGTGCGCCGTCTGTGACGGCTTCCGCCTCCACCCCTGCCGAGGCTTCGCCGAGTCCGAGTGCCCCCGTCGGCGGCCGCTTCCCGGGGGCGCTGGCGGTCGGCACGAAGGCCCAGGGGACCTACCCCGACCACGAGAAGGGCGACATCTCGGTCAGCATCGGTCCGACGAGTGTGGTCAAGGGCGACATCGGCGACCTGGCCAGGTTCCTCAAGCCGGAGGACACGGCCGGGAGGACGCCGTACTACGTGAACGTCACCTACACCCACACTGGCGGCAACGGGATCTACGAGCCCTACTTCAACCGGCAGTTGCGGGCGATGGTCAGCGACACCGTCCAGGCACGCAAGGTCGACCTGCTCAGCAGCTTCCCGAAGTGTGAGAGCGACGTCCCCCACGGCGGCAAGGACTTCGTCAAGGGCCAGAGTGAGCACGAGTGCGCGATCTATCTGGCGCCGAGCGACAAGCCGCTGACGTACCTGCTGTGGATCGACAAGGACGGCACGCCGCTCGCGTGGAAGACGAACTGACCACCGCTGGGACCGCGAAGCCCGGCCCGGAGGTGACGTACCGCTCCTCGCAGTCCAGCCACGGTTGGGCAGAACCAGCTTGTCGACGTCGTACGGCCGGTGGGCGGTGTTCGGTCACGCACCCCTGATCGGCACCTCCGCCCTGATCCTGCGGCCGGGGCTCGTCCGCGCCCTTACCGGCAGGAGGGGACGGAGGCGGCTGGAGGGTCCGCCGTCCTGCTCCCGCCGGGGGACGCGCGGCGCTGAGCGGGCGTGAGGTTCGGACGCTGCCTTCGGGTGTGCCGGCTGGGGTTCTCCTGCGTCCGGGCTCGGCGGGCGCGCCCGCGGTTCAGCCCTGGAGGGAGGCGAGCCAGGAGGTCAGGAGGCGGTTGACCTCCTCGGGGCGCTCCTGCTGGATCCAGTGTCCGCAGCCGTCCAGGATGTGGGCGGAGGACAGCCCGGGGAGGGTAGCCGGGTACGCGTCGATCGCGTCGGCCATCCAGGTCGTGGAGGCGTCCAGGGCGCCGCCGATGAACAGGGACGGCTGCGTGATCGGGGCGCCGCCGTACGGCGCGAGGTCCTCCCAGTCGCGGTCCATGTTGCGGTAGCGGTTGAGGGCCCCGGTCATGCCGGTACGCTCGAACTCCCCGGCGTACATGTCGAGGTCGTCCTCGGTCAGCCACGCGGGCAGCTTGCCGTCGGGGAAACGGTCGCGCAGCCGGCCGCCGGCGCGGGCCACGAAGTGGGGGTCGGGCTCGCCCTGGGTGGGCATGGTGTCGGCGGACATGGCTGCGTAGAAACCCGCGAGCCAGCCCCGCAGGTCGGGCTCCATCTCCGCTTCGGCCCGGCCGGGTTCCTGGAAGTACGAGACGTAGAACTCCTGGTCGCCGCCCATCTGCGCGAAGACGTCGCTGGGGCGGGGACCGCCGGGCGGCGCGTAGGGGACGCTCAGCAGTCCGACGGCGCGGAAGACCTCCGGGTGGAGGAGGGCGGAGGCCGCGGCGATGCTGGAGCCCCAGTCGTGCCCGACGATCACCGCCCTCTCCTCGCCCAGGGCGCGCACCAGGGCGACGTTGTCCTCCACCAGGTCGAGCATCCGGTAGGCGTCCGTCGCGGCCGGCTTGGAGGAGCGGCCGTAGCCGCGCACGTCGAGCGCCACGGCCCGGTACCCCGCCGTCGCGAGGGCCGGGAGCTGGCGGCGCCAGGAGTACCAGGACTCGGGGAAGCCGTGGACGAGCAGGACCAGCGGTCCGGTGCCCTGCTCGACCAGGTGCAGGCGCCCGGCGGGTGCCTCGATGGTGCGGTGGCGCAGGTCGGCGGACGGCGCGGGCTGGTGCATGGCTTCTCCTCGGTTCACGGGCGGCCGCGGTTGCCCACCGATCTTGCGGCGGGGCGGCCGCCCGGCGCCAGAACCCTTGCCGTCCTGGCAAACTGGCAGGACAGGTCGGTGGACGCGGCACGGCTGGAGAGAGTGGGGCGACGGTGACGGACGACGGCACGGCCGACACACTGGCGGCCATGGGCCCTCGGCTGCGGACCGCGCGCGAGCAGCGCGGCGCCACGCTCACCGGTGTCAGTCGCACGACTGGCATCTCGCCGAGCACGCTGTCGCGGATCGAGACCGGTCGGCGCAAGCCGACCCTGGAGGTGCTGCTGCGGCTCGCGAAGGCGTACGGCACCTCCCTGGACGAGCTGGCCGGCACCGCACCCGTCGCCGCACCCGCCGCCGCGGCCGGACCGCGCACCGGGATACCGCAGCGTCCCGGCGGCGACAAGGTGGTGCTTCCGTTGACCCGGTACGTGGGGGGCCTGCACGCCCACAAGCACGTCCTGCCCGCCGTCGATGCGCCGCCGGCCCGGCCACGGCAGGTCTCCCACGACGGGTACGAATGGCTGTGCGTCCTGTACGGGCGGCTGTGGCTGGCGCTGGGCGAGCAGGACCTCGTCCTGAGCGCCGGGGAGGTGGCCGAGTTCGACACCCGTACCGCCCATGGAGTCGCGAACGCCGGACCTGGCGGACCGGTCGAATACCTGATCATGTTCGGGCCGCAGGGAGAGCGCCTCCGACCGCACCCCGGAGCATCCGGATCACGTCGCCGTGTTCCCCTTCCGGAAAGCGGAGTTGAGCGGCCCGCCCGGAAGGCGCCGGCCGGGTGGGACACCACGGGCTCACCGCGCTCGTCCGGCGGCGCGTAGCGGCCGGCCCGCTCGACCTCCTCCCCCGCCCAGAGCTGCCGCCGGCGAGGTCGGGGTGCACCGGGACCGGCGCCGAGCAACCCCTGCGAGGCCGAGCGTCTGTGGCTCGAACGGCCGTCTCCGCAGGCCACCGTGCCGGTTCTCGCGGAGGCTGGGTCGCGTAAGCCTTTAGGGATGACCCGGTTGACGGGAATCGGATTCCATGACGGAGAACACGGGAAACACGCGCGCGAGCAGGGCCACCCGCAGTCCCAGCCGAAGACTGCTCGGTGAACTCTGCGCGGAGTTCACCGGAACGATGATCCTGATCCTCTTCGGCGTCGCCGTGGTGGCTCAGGTGGTCGCCGGCGGCATCGGCAACCACGACAGCATCGCCTGGGCCTGGGGCCTCGGTGTCACCTTCGGCATCTACACGGCCGCTCGGATCAGCGGAGCCCACCTCAATCCGGCGGTCACCGTCGCGCTCGCCGTCTTCAAGGGATTCGAGTGGCGCAAGGTGCTGCCGTACGCGCTGGCACAGACCGCCGGGGCGTTCGTCGCGGCGCTGCTGGTGCGCTGGAACTACACCGAGGTGCTGAACCAGGTCGATCCCGGTCACACCCTCAAGACCCAGGGCGTCTTCTCCACCCTCCCGGGCAACGGCACGGCTCCGGTCAGCGACTGGGGTGCGCTGCGCGACCAGGTCATCGGCACCGCCATCCTGGTCTTCCTGGTGCTCGCGGTGACCGACGTGCTGAACACGCCACCGGAAGCCAACCTGGGCCCGTTCATCGTCGGCCTCATCGTGGTGGGAATCGGCATGGCCTGGGGCACCGACGCGGGCTACGCGATCAACCCGGCCCGCGACTTCGGGCCGCGCCTGGCCAGTTATCTCACCGGATACTCGCATGCCTGGCGGGACCAGTACGGCCATCTGTACTTCTGGGTACCGATCGTCGGCCCGCTGATCGGCTGTCTGGTCGGCGGTGTCGCGTACCGCTACCTGATCACTCCCCATCTCGGGGTCGAGGGGCCCGAGGGGCCCGGCCGGGCCCCGATCGAGCCGATCGAGCCGATCGAACCGATCGAACCGATCAAGCCGATCGAGCCGACAGGCTGAAAGTCGGCTTCGTGCCGGCCGGCATCACCAGCCCCACCCGGCGCACGCGGAAGCGGAAGCACAGAAGCAGAGGCGGCAGCCATGCCAGAGTTCGTCGGAGCGGTGGACCAGGGGACCACGAGCTCGCGATTCATGATCTTCGACCACGCCGGCAACGAGATGGCGATGCAGCAGTTGGAGCACACCCAGATCCTGCCCCGCCCCGGTTGGGTGGAGCACGACCCGGTGGAGATCTGGGAGCGGACCAGCTCGGTGATGCACAACGCCCTCCGGCAGGGCAACCTGTCGCCGGCCGACCTGGTGGCGATCGGGATCACCAACCAGCGTGAGACGACGGTCGTCTGGGACCGGCGCACCGGCCGACCGTACTACAACGCGATCGTCTGGCAGGACACCCGCACCGACTCGATCGCGGCCGCGCTGGAGCGCGACGGACACGGTGAGGTGATCCGCCGCAAGGCCGGGCTGCCGCCGGCCACGTACTTCTCCGGCGGCAAGATCAAGTGGATCCTGGACAACGTCGAGGGCGTCCGGGCGGACGCGGACAAGGGACACGCGATCTTCGGCACCACTGACTGCTGGGTGCTGTGGAACCTCACCGGCGGCCCGGAAGGCGGGATCCACGCGACCGACGTGACCAACGCCAGCCGCACCATGCTGATGAACCTGGAGACGCTGGACTGGGACGACGAACTGCTGGCGCTGTTCGGCATCCCGCGCGCGATGCTGCCGGTGATCCGCCCGTCCTCGCACGCCGGGGCGTACGGCACGGCCCGCGCCTCGGGGCCGCTGCGCACAGCCGTACCGATCACGGGGGTGCTCGGTGACCAGCACGCGGCGACCGTCGGGCAGGTCTGCTTCGCACCCGGCGAGGCGAAGAACACCTACGGCACCGGCAACTTCCTGGTGCTCAACACCGGTACCACGCTGGTCCGTTCACGGCACGGCCTGCTCAGTACGGTGGCCTACCAGTTCGGCGACAGCCCGGCGGTGTACGCGCTGGAGGGTTCGATCGCGGTTACCGGCTCAGCCGTCCAGTGGCTGCGGGACCAGCTGAAGATCATCGACAGTGCGCCGGAGGTCGAGCGGCTCGCCCACACGGTCGACGGCAGCGAGGGCGTCTACTTCGTGCCCGCCTTCTCCGGGCTCTTCGCGCCCTACTGGCGCTCGGACGCCCGCGGCGCGATCGTCGGCCTGGCCCGGTATCACACCAACGGGCACCTGGCCCGGGCCACGCTGGAGGCCATCTGCTACCAGAGCAGGGACGTGGTCGAGGCGATGGAGCAGGACTCCGGCGTCCACCTCGACGTGCTCAAGGTGGACGGCGGGGTGACCGCCAACGACCTGTGCATGCAGACCCAGGCCGACGTGCTCGGCGTCCCGGTCAGCCGTCCGGTGGTCGCCGAGACCACTGCGCTCGGCGCCGCGTACGCAGCCGGCCTGGCTACCGGCTTCTGGCGGGACGAGGACGAACTGCGCTTGCACTGGCAGGAGTCGAAGCGCTGGGAGCCCTCGTGGAGCGAAGAGCGGCGCGCCGAGGGGTACGCGGGGTGGCAGAAGGCCGTGCAGCGCACCCTCGACTGGGTCGACGTCAAGTAGTACGCCGAGTGGCACGCCGAGTAGCACGTCAAGCAGTACCTCAACGAGCGTAAGTGGCACCCCGACGAGAGAAAGAACGGGCCAACTCATGGTGAAGTCAGCGCCGCTCTCCCCGCAGGCCCGGGCCGAGGCGCTCACCCGGATGGCCGAGCGCGAGCTCGACGTGCTGGTGCTCGGGGGTGGTGTGGTGGGCGCGGGCTCGGCCCTCGACGCGGTCACCCGGGGCCTGAGTGTCGGACTCGTGGAGGCCCGCGACTGGGCGGCCGGCACCTCCAGCCGCTCCAGCAAGCTGATCCACGGCGGCTTGCGCTACCTGGAGATGCTCGACTTCCGCCTGGTCGCGGAAGCCCTCAAGGAGCGCGGCCTGCTGATCCATCGGCTCGCCCCGCACCTGGTCCACCCGGTGCCGTTCCTCTACCCGCTGACCCACCGGATCTGGGAGCGACCGTACGTCGGCGCCGGCGTGCTGCTCTACGACACGATGGGGATCACCTCCGGCACCGCGCGCGGTCTGCCGCACCACCGGCACTTGCTCAAGCGGCAGGCGCTGCGCGAGGCGCCGGCGCTGCGCGCGGACGCGCTGGTCGGCGCCGTCCAGTACTGGGACGCGCAGGTGGACGACGCCCGGCACACCGCCAACATCGTGCGTACGGCGGCCTCCTACGGCGCGCACGTGGCCAACCGCAGTCAAGTCACCAGCTTCCTGCGGCAGGGCGAGCGGGTCGTCGGCGTGGTGGTCCGGGACCTGGAGAGCGGGCAGGAGTTCGAGGTCCGGGCGAAGCAGGTGATCAACTCCACCGGCGTGTGGACCGACGACACACAGAGCTTGGCCGGCACCCGCGGCCAGTTCCACGTCCGGGCCTCCAAGGGCGTCCACCTGCTGGTGCCGCGCGACCGGATCAACTCCCGCACCGGGCTGATCCTGCGCACCGAGAAGAGCGTGCTCTTCGTCATCCCGTGGGGACGGCACTGGATCGTCGGCACCACCGACACCGCATGGGACCTGGACAAGGCCCACCCGGCCGTCAGCGCCAGTGACATCAGCTACCTGCTGGAACACGTCAACAAGGTGCTGGTGACCCCGCTCACGCCGGAGGACGTCGAGGGCGTCTACGCGGGGCTGCGGCCGCTGCTGGCCGGCGAGGCCGCCGAGACCAGCAAGCTCTCCCGCGAGCACCTGGTCGCGCACCCCGTCCCCGGTCTGGTCGTGGTCGCGGGCGGGAAGTACACGACGTACCGGGTGATGGCCAAGGACGCGGTGGACGAGGCGGTGCGCAATCTGGACGAGAAGGTCCCGCCGTGCGTCACGCAGGACGTCCCCCTGATCGGCGCCGACGGCTACCACGCGATCTGGAACGCCCGGCACACCCTCGCCGAGCAGTCCGGCCTGCACGTCGCCCGGGTCGAGCACCTGCTGCACCGGTACGGCTCGCTCCTGTACGAGCTGCTCGCGATGATCGCCGAGGACCGCTCGCTCGGCGAGCCGCTGCCGAGCGCCGACGACTACCTGCGGGTCGAGGCCGTCTACGCGGTCACCCACGAGGGCGCCCGGCACCTGGACGACGTGCTCGCCCGGCGCACCCGGATCTCGATCGAGACCTGGGACCGCGGCGTGAACTCGGCGCGCACGGTCGCCGAGCTGATGGCCGGCCCGCTCGGCTGGGGCCCCGAGCAGATCGAGCGCGAGGTCGACCACTACCTCAAGCGGGTCGAGGCCGAGCGCGAGGCGCAGCACCAGCCGGACGACCTGACGGCGGACGCGGTACGGCTCGGCGCCCCGGAGATCGTGCCGCTGAGCTGAACACCCGGCAGCCGGCCTGCCAGGGCCCACCACGAGGAGCAACGGGCGTGGGGGGGGGGGGGGGGGCGGCGCGGGGGGCGCCCCCCCCCCCCCCCCCCCCCCCCCCCCCGCCCGCCCCCGCCGCCCCCCCCCGCCCCCCCCCCCCGTCGCGTCGGGGGGGGGGGGGGGGGTCCAACTCCGGCCGCCCCCCCCCCCCCCCCCCGCCCACTCGCCAAGGCGCACTCCGGGCACGTCCACTCCACTTCCAGGACCCGCCTCGTCAAAGGCGTCGTGGAGATCATCAAAGGAGACCAGCAGACGGCCCGGACGTTCGTCCGCGGCGGGCTCAACGTCGGCGCCCCCGGTTACGAGGCCCAGCAACAGCTCAAGAAGCGCACGGTCCGGTGATCGGGCGGGTCCGCCGGCCGGAGGCGGTGCGTGGCACGGCCTACGAGGGTGACGACGTGACCGAGTGTCCGTCGTAGAGCTTCATCGCCTGCAGGCCATGAGCCAGCGCCCCGCCGGCACGCACCGCTCCGGCAACGAAGATGACCTCCGCGAGTTCCTCGGCGGTCACGCCGTGTCGGCGCGCCTGGGCGGTGTGCACGTCTAGGCAGTACGAGCACTGGGTGGTCAGTGCCACGGCGATCGCCACGAGTTCACGGTACTTGCGTGGCACGGAGCCGCTTCCGCGGTCGACGACCTCCTGGAAGGACTGCCAGGCGGCGAACTCCTCGGGAGCGAGCCGTCCGACCTGCCGGGCGCGTTGCAGGTCGGACGGCTCGGCGTAGCCGTGGCTGTGCTGGTGCATGCGAGTGCCTCCGTTGGTGAGCAGGAATCGGGCGAGAACCGTTCGATCGCCCGGGAACAGCTCACCAGCGCACCCGCAAGGGCGTCCAAGACCGTTTCGGTAGTCCTCGGACCTTCTCGATATGGTGCACGGCATGGATCTTCGCCGCCTGCGGTATTTCGTCGCCGTGGCCGAGGAGTTGCACTTCGGTCGCGCGGCTGCGCGGCTGCACATGTCGCAGCCCCCGCTCAGTCAGCGCATTCGTGAGCTGGAGAACGAGCTCGGCTGTCAGCTGTTCCAACGGTCCGCGCAGGGCGTACGGCTCACCGAGGCCGGTTCGGTTCTGCTGGGCGAGGCACGGGAGTTGCTCGACGCGGCGGAGCGGGCGCGGGAACGGGTACGGGAGACGGGCCGGCGGCGCACCATCGTGGTGGGCACCGTCGCCGGAGCCGGTCTCGAATTCGGCCCCCGCGCGGCCGCAGCCTTCCGCCGTACCCGTCCCGACGCGCAAGTACGGCTGTGCGAGGCGGATATCAGCGACCCGACGGCGGGGCTGCGGTCCGGTCGGGTCGACGTCGCCCTGACTCGGCTCCCGTTCGACACCACGGGCCTCGCGGTCCGGCTGCTGGGGACCGAGCCGCTGGTCGCAGCGGTTCCCGCGGACGACCCCGTGGCACGGCGGCCCCATCTGCGGGTCGGCGACCTGCTGGGCCGACCGTGGATCCGCCTGCCCGAGGACGCCGACGCCGTCTGGCGGCGGTACTGGCTCGGCGAGGCCGACAGCGGCGAGGCGGTGGAGCGGTCCGCGGGCACCGGCTCGGGGCTCGTCGTCCGCACGGTGCCGGAGTGCCTGCATGCCGTCGTGTGGCAGGGTGCCGTCGGCATCCTCCCCGCGGGTGCGACCCACCGCCACCGAACCGAGGGCGTCGCCTTCGTCCCGCTGACCGACTACCCGCCGAGCCGAGTCGTGCTCGCCTGGCCGTCAGAGGTCCCCGACCCCGCGGTCCTCGCCTTCGTCGAGGCGGTCGGTGCGAGGACCGTTCCGGACGGGCCCCGGGTGCGGCCGGCCCCGTAGGGCCGGCCCTCCGTCCGGCAGGGCGCGGGCGCCGCCGAGGCCGCGGGGCGGACGGACACGGCCCGCTACGTCGGCCGGTCCGGTCGCGGACGACAGCGGTGATCATGAGGTAACCGAGGTCACGCTCCGTCCTTGCCAGCCGGCCCACGAGAGCGGTCATCCGGTCGAACGGCCCGGTAGGCCACATCGAGGCCGGCTTCATCGAGCCAGCCGAACCAGCATTGCGCACGGCGTGTGCAGCGGCGAGGGGATCCGGTCAACGAGGTCCCGCAGATGTGGCAGGAGAAACTCGCGCACGGCGCGACGACTTGGTCCGGAGTGGTCAGATCCGAAGAAGCCAGTTCAGTACGTTCCGAGTGCGAGCCTTCTGCCCACCGCATGCCTGATCGGTCGAGCACGATGAACCTGTGCCTTCTTCCCCTCTCACCAAGGCCTCAACGAAACCGGCCGGCCGGCATCACCTAGGCTTCGCGGGAGTCCAATTGCGCGAAGCCCCGAGCCATGACAGGGACGGCCATGCAACTGCCCGATGAGGTCCTTGCCGAGATCACCGACCTGTGTCAGGAGGGTGATGCCCTGGCCGGAGTGGGAGAGTTCGGCGAGGCAAAGCTGCGCTACATCGAAGCCCTCCAGCTGCTGCCGGGCGATCCCCGTGACTGGGCGGCCTCGACCTGGATCTACGTCGCGATCGGAGACGTGCACTTCCGGCGCGGTGTTCACGACAAGGCCTACAAGTGCTTCCACAACGCCGTTCAGTGCCCTGACGGACTCGGCAATCCCTACATCCACCTTCGACTCGGCCAGACCGCCTTCGAGCTGGGCGACCACGACCGAGCTGCGGATGAGCTGATCAGGGCCTACATGGGTGGCGGACCCGAAATCTTCGAAGAGGACGACCCCAAGTATCTCAACTTCCTGCGGGCCCGTGCGGACCTGAACCACTCCAGCAACGCAGGCTCCTGACGAACCACCGTTGGCGAGTCGCCGGGGGCCGGCGCGGGCCGCCCGGCGGCAACCATGAGGGACGCCTGGGATTCGGCCTCTACCCCGCTGAACACGCGCCCTGCTGTCAGTCGTCCTCAAGCTGGACGCGTCCGCCGCGGGCGCAGGCCAGCACCGTCGTGGCTGCGGCGTCAAGGAAGAGCATGAACGTCCAGGCTCGGTCCGCGGTCTTGATCATGCCGATGCGCAAGGCTCGGTCTCCGGCTTGTTCGAGGATCTCGACGGTCCCGGTGAGGCCGAGTGTCGCGACGCCGCGCTTCCGGGTGAGCCGGAGCCGGGTCCGATAGGTGTGGAAGAGGCGGTCGGCACCGGGCCCGGGAAGCCGGCCCGCCACCAGCCGATGGGCGCCACCCCATGGGTCGAGCGCACCGTGCTGCGGGACGGAGTGCGCCTCTCCTGCCGCGACTGGGGCGGCCCCGGGCCGTCCGTGGTCCTGCTGCACGGCCTGGCCGGCCATGCGGGCGAATGGGACGCGCTGGCGCGGTCCCTGAGCGACCGTTACCGGGTGGTCGCCGTCGACCAGCGCGGCCACGGCGGCAGCGACCGCGCACCGAAGGACCTCTCCCGCGCGGCGTACGTCGCCGACGTCCTCGCCGTGCTGGAGCAGCTCGACCTCGGGCCGGCCGTGCTGGCCGGCCAGTCGCTGGGCGGGCACACCGCCATGCTCGCAGCGGCGGCGCACCCCGAGCACGTCCGCGCCCTCGCCCTCATCGAAGCCGGACCCGGCGGGCCGAACCCGGCCGTCGCCGAGGAGGTCGGCAACTGGCTCGACTCCTGGCCGCTGCCCTTCCCCACCCGGGAGGCGGCGGTCGAGTTCCTCGGCGGCGGCCGGGTCGGCGAGGGCTGGGCCGCCGGACTGGAGGAACGCGACGCACGGTGGTGGCCGCGCTTCGACCGGGACGTGATGGTCGCCTCGCTGGCCGAGAACGCCCGGCGCTCCTTCTGGCACGACTGGGAACAGGTGGTCTGTCCGACGCTGGTCGTCCTGGGTCAGTCCAGCTTCGTCCCCGCGCGGGAAGTCGACGAGATGCTCGCCCGGCGCCCCGACACCCAAGCCGCGAGCGTCCCGGGCACCGCGCACGACGTCCACCTGGAACGGCCGGAGGTCCTGCACCGCCTGCTCTCGGACTTCCTCGACCCACCCGGACGCCGAGAGCCTGCCCACAACGGACCCGGGAAGCCGACACGACCCGCCCATCACACCTGACGGCCCATCATGAACTCACCACACGCCGCCGCAACTCGCGCAAGGGCACGTCATCTGAGCAGCCGCTGCCGAGTCGCAGCGGACCTCCCCGAGGATCACGTCGCGGTTCAGGCGCTGGAGGGCCAGGCGCGGGCGAGCGAGGCGGCGAGGTCCGTGCCCTGCCGGTGTCCGGCCCGGGCGGCGGCCGGACGCCGGGCGTTGGCGGTCAGGTTGCGTCCCATCGCACGGCGGGCGCCGGCATCCGGGGTGATCAGGGTGACGTGCGCGCCGGCGGCGCGCAGCTCGGTCGCCTGCTGCTGGGCACGGGGATGCGGCCCGACGGCGGTGGGCACGGGCGAGACGGCCAGAACCCGCCGGTGGCCGGTGGCCAGTTGGAGGTTGCCGGTGGAACGGGTGCCGCCGTCGATCCACCGCCGCCCGAGGGCAGCGGCCGGAGGCCACACCAGGGGATGGCACAGCTGGCGGCAACCGCGTGCCTCGGAAGTCCGGCGGTCCCGGGCCCTCTCGGGTCGGCCCCTGACAGGGCCGCCCGGCGAGGGCCCGGTCCCATGCCCGAGCGCGCGGAAACCGGGATGCCTCAACCGTGCGCCGCTGCAAGACTGGCCGCCGTGATGCGACCTGAACTCTCCGAACTCGACCACCTGCGAGAGACAGAACGGCTCGCCAGCGTGGTCGCGGGCGCCGCCTCGGCCGAAGGCTGGCTCTCGTACCTGCCCGAAGCAGACGACGCGACGCGCTTGCAGCGGGCGGTGAACGCACTGGCCCGGGGGCTTCGCCACTACCACTTTCCAGGGGACGGCTGCCTCGACGACGAGGCGGACCGCCCCGAGCTGAAGCTCGCGGGCGTGGTGATTCTGCGTCCCGGGGCGATGCCGGACGGCATGGAGGAGACCTACGAGGAGGCGTGCGCCCGCCTCGGGGTCGAGGCCCGGCCCGAGGGGTGGGCCCTGTGGAACACATGGGGCGACGGGAAGCTTCAGGTGACGATGGTCGTCTCCGCCGTCGACACCACCGAGGGCCTGCTCGCGAACTGGTCACGGGGCAAGGCCGTCTATCCGGTGACGCCAGTGCCTTCCCAGATCGCCCTCATCCACCACGGCTGGGCCGCCCACATGGTCTTCTCCCCGTTCGGGGTGCAGAAGCTCGGGCTCGGCGGGAAGCCATGACATCGCGTCACCTCGACTCGCGGTCCCCAGCTCCGACTCGGGTGGTCAGCGGCACGGCAGGTGCTCGGCTTCGGTGACGGCCACCCGAGTAGGACTCGCCGAGGCCGCCTCGGCCGCGTTCCACGGTGGCGGACAGGTCGGCTACACGGACTACCCGTCCCACGGGGCGACGGCGCGCTGAGCGGGTCGCCGGCAGCCTTCGGGTCGTACCGTCAGCGGTGTTCACTGGCTGCCGGCGAGGGGGTGGTGGTGGCGTCCATCGCGCCGGCGGAAGGTTTGAATCCCCGGGCGATGAGCCAGATGGCCAAGGTCAGCTCCCAGGCGAACACCGGGATCGCGGTGAGCGACCCCACCCCCGAGACCTGCTGGTAGAGGCCGAACAACTCGGCTATCGCGGAAGCGAAGATCAGCGGGCCGCCGATCAGCCCCAGCACGGCGATGAAGCGCGGCACGAGCTGCGAGCGGTACATCAGACAGGCCATCACCACCGTGTTGGCTCCGCAGACGAAGTTGGGCCCGAGCAGGAATGTCCAGTCATGGACGGCGACCAGCGCTCTGCCGGTGACGAGGAGTGAGGACGGATCGGCGCCCTGCGGCGGACTCTGACGCAGCGTCACGACTGCCAGGAGGCTGACAATGCCGACGGTGATGACGGCGGCCTCCAGGGTGCGAAGGCCGACGTAACCGACGGCGAGGCCTTCGCTGTGCCGCCGGGCGACGGGGAACAGCGTGAACGCGGTGCCGACGATCGCGATGGCGAGGACCACCTCGAACAGGGCACCCAGGAGCACCCGGGTGTCCGCACCGCGACCGGCGATGTAGTCGGCGTTGTGCAGCACCGGGCCGTACAGGATGAGCCCGCCGATCGAGGTGACGTGGGTGACGAGATAGCACACGCCCGCCGCTGTCGCGAGCTTCCTTGGTGAGGCCACCGGGACTCCTTGGATGAGGTGGATCGCGCGCATAGGTGTACACCGTACACCTATGCGCGCCACGGTAGGGTGTACCGCGTACACCTGTCAAGGACGGATCGGCGACGACCGGTCGAACGGAGGTGGTCAGCACATGGCCCAGCAGACGGACGCGGTACGCCGGACACCCCTCAACCGGGACCGTGTGCTGCGTGCCGCCGTCGCACTCGCCGACCACGCCGGCATCGAGGCGTTGAGCATGCGCAGCCTGGCGCACGAGCTGGACGTCGTGCCGATGGCGCTCTACAAGCACGTGGCCAACAAGGAGCAGCTCCTCGACGGCATGGTGGATGTCATCGTCGGCGAGATCGAGCCCCCGGCCGGAGACACGGACTGGAAGTGCGCGATCCGCCGTCGCATCCTCTCGGCACGACGAGCGCTGCTGCGCCACCTCTGGGCCTCGCGCGTCATCGAGTCCCGAACCAGCCCGACCCCCGGCGTACTCGACTACCTGAACTCGGTCATCGGCATGTTCCGGGCCGGGGGGCTGTCCGCCGACCTCACCCACCACGCGATGCACGCCCTGGGAAGCCGCGTCTGGGGGTTCACCCAGGAGCTGTTCCCGGCCTCGCCGGGCCCGGCTCCGGCCGAGGCCGACCCGCAGGCGCAGGCGGCCCTGCTCGGCGAGATGGCCGCCCGGTACCCGCACATCGTCGAGATCGTGCTGGCCCGGCCGCACGACAGCGAATCGGTCGTGGGCCAGGGCTGTGACGACCAGTTCGAGTTCGAGTTCGCCCTGGACCTCATGCTGGACGGCTTCGAACGACTCCACCGGCAGAGATGGACGTCCGCCGGGCGGTCCTGACGCGCCGGCAGTACCTTCCGGCCGGACCGGGGCACAGGTCCGCATGGACGGGCAGCACCGGCCCTGACGCATGCTCACGGAGGTCGCCCGGAGCGCGGTCGACTGCCGCCCCCTCCGGACACCCGGCGCTCCCGACAGCCTTGTGACGGTCTCGGGACGCCGATCAGCAGCACGGGCGGCGGCAAGTCGCCGGCGTGGGGATCGACCTGCCAGTACGTCCGCGATGTCGTCGAAAGGCCGGGGGTCCTGGGTGGGTGGCTCCAGGACGAGCCACCGACAGGAGGGCGTTCGCCGGGCACGGGCGTGGCCCGTCGGGAGTGGCGTGTTCCCGGTCCGATGCCGCCGGCACACCCCAGCCGGTGCCAGGTCGGTCCTCGCGTATGGCATCCGCCTTTGCCGCCCACTGGGCGGTTCGTACACCCGGCGGCCGGGGACCGTTCTCCGGTCGTCGAGCGCCGATGTCCTCTTCGACGGCACGGCGCGCCGCATCGTCTTGCTGACCGACCGGCCCTGCGCATCTGGCAGCATGCGGTGGGACCAGTACCGTGATCGAAAGCAGGCACGATGAACCGCACCGAACTCGTGGCAGCCATCTCCGAGCGGGCAGGCCTTCCCAAGAAGGACGCCGACGCCGTCCTCTCGGCGTTCGCGGAGATCGCCGGGGAGATCGTCTTCAAGGGCGACGAAAAGCTGCTGATCCCCGGCTTCCTGACCCTGGAGCGCACCCACCGCGCTGCCCGTAAGGCCCGCAACCCGCAGACCGGGGAGCCGATCGAGATCCCGGCCGGCTACAGCGTCAAGGCCACGGCCGGCTCCAAGCTCAAGGAAGCCGTGAAGTAGCCGCAGCCGCGGCCCGGGGGCCTGAAGCTCCCGGGCCGCGGTCGGCGGATTCCCGTACTGCGCAGGATCGAGGCGGGACAGGCAGAACCCGCCCATGGGCGGTGGTGGGCGGAAGTGGCGGCGGCGGCGCCGGTCTCGGTCCAGGCCGTGCTCACCCCGCCGGTCGCGTCCGGCAACCAGAGCCGAGCGGAACGCCCGCGTGCGGCCCGACCCCGCGGCCCGTCGTCCGTCGCCCGTACCCCGACCTGGCAGCCGTCGAACTGCGCCCAGTGCGCCCCGTGCACCCGGACGCCGCCCGTGCCGCACCCGGAATCCGGGCGGCCCGGCGCGGCGCCCCCGATCCGGGTCAGTTGCGGAGCAGGACCCAGGAGCCCAGGCCCGCGCAGCCCGCCCTGTTGTAGGCGCCCAGGTGGTAGCCGGCCGGGACCGCGTTGCCGGGGCAGATCGACAGCCCGGGCGCAGCCAGCTGCTGGAACCAGGAGCCGATGCCGCGGCAGCCGGTGCTGTAGTGGCCGGTCATGACGTACCCGGCCGGGATCGGCGAGCCCGCGCAGGTCCAGACGCCGTCCGTGACCAGTCGCATGAGCCAGGCGTCGCCGAGACAGGGGTTGCTGCTGGGGTTGTGGTCGGTGAGCACGTAGCCGGCCGGGATCGGCGAGCTGGCGCAGATCCACAGGGGGTCCTGCGGGGGCTGCACGTAGGAGCCGCCGGCTCCGTTGCAGCGGTTGGCGTCGTACACGGTGATGACGTAGCCGGGCGGCACGGGCGTCCCCCGGCAGATCCAGCCGGTGCCGGCCAGTTGGGCGGACGGGGCGGAGGAGACGGCGGCAGCGGGTGGTGCGGCGGGCGCGGCGCTCGCCGTGCCCGCCGCGGTGCCGGTGAGGACGGCCGCCAGCAGCGCGACCACCCCCGCCACGGAGGCGAGCCGGCCCCGGAGGGCCGGCCAGGACGAACGGTCCAACAGTCGGTGATGTCTTCTGATCACGTCACACCAGTCCCATCGGCAGGTCCGGGCGGCACCGCACGACGGCCGTACGGTGCCGGATCGTGGAGCTGCCGCGACCCTAGCGGGGCCGGCGCGGCCGATTCGTTCACGGCATGGACACATCACCATGTTGTCCGGAACTGCGCGTCGGATGCCCGCAATCCCGCCCTTGACGGGAGGAACCGGCCCCACCCCGCGCGAGAACTCCGTCCCTGCCCCTGGCTGCGCCCGCCGCCTCACCCGGGCGAGCAGATCCCGGCTACCGTCGCTGACGGCCGACCGTCAGCGACGGGTCTCGATCCGCAGGCCGCCCGTGGTCACCCGGCGGATGTGGTCGCTCTCCAGCAGGTCGTGCGGCTGGCCGAGTTCGACCGCGCTCGCCTCGTCCAGGCGGGCCAGCTGAGCGGCCGTGAACTCGACCTCCAGGGCGCCCAGGTTCTCCTCCAGCTGGGCGGGAGTGCGGGCCCCGATCAGCGTGGTCGCCACGCCCGGGTTGCGCAGGGTCCAGGCCAGCGCGACCTGGGCCGGGGTGCGGCCGAGCTCGGCGGCGACCTCCCGGACCACCCCGGCCACGGCCAGGTTGCGTTCGGTGAGCGTGCCCAGGGCGAGGTTGAGGCTGCGGCGGGTGCTCCCGTCGGGGCCGGCGCCCGTCGCGCCCACGTCCTGCCGGCCGTACTTGCCGCTGAGCACCCCGCCGCCCAGCGGGGAGTAGGGGACCACACCCAGGCCCAGTTCCCGGGCCATCGGGATCAGGTCGCGCTCCGCGGTGCGTTCGATCAGGCTGTACTCGACCTGCAGCGCGACCAGCGGAGACCAGCCGCGCAGGTCGGCGATCGCCTGCATCCGGGACACCTGCCAGGCCGGGGTGTTGGAGATCGCCACGTACAGCACCTTGCCCTGCCGCACCAGGTCGTCCAGGCCGCGCAGGACCTCCTCGACCGGCGTCCGGACGTCCCAGACGTGCAGGTAGAGCAGGTCGATGTAGTCGGTGGCCAGCCGCTGCAGGCTCCCCTCCACCGAGCCGAACAGGGCCTTGCGGTGACCGCCCCCGGAGTTGGGGTCGCCGGGACGGCGCAGCGTCGAGTACTTGGTCGCCAGCACCAGGCGTTCGCGCTCCTCGCGGGCGAACTCGCCCAGCAGGCGCTCGGAGCTGCCGTCGGTGTAGGTGTCGGCGGTGTCGAGGAGGTTGCCGCCGAGCCCGACGTAGCGGTCGAACAGCTTGCGGGCCTCGGCCCGTTCGGCGCCCCAGCCCCACTCGGTGCCGAAGGTCGCCGTTCCCAGGGCCAGCGGTGAGACCCGCAGTCCCGAGCGGCCCAGCAGCCGGTAGGCGTCGAGGGTCAGTGCCATCAGGTCCTCCTGTGCTCGTGATCCGTTGCCGGAACCGAGTCTGTGGCAGCGGCGGCCCGGGGGTAAGGGACGGCGTTTCCTGGGAAGACCCGTCCCACCCTGGTGGTTGGACCGGTCATGACGACCCGAACCATGGACGCCGCCCAGGAGTTGGCCGCCTTCCTGCGGAGCAGGCGCGAAGGCCTCGACCCCGACCGGCTGGGCCTGCCGGCGCACCGGCGGGCCCGGCGGACGCCGGGGCTGCGCCGGGAGGAGGTCGCCGAACTGGCCGGGGTCAGCACCGACTACGTGGTCCGGCTGGAGCAGGGCCGCGGGCTGCGGCCCTCGGCAGAGGTGCTGGCGGCGCTGGCCCGCGCCCTGTGCCTGGACCCGGGCGAACGCGACTACCTGTTCGACCTGGCCGGACGCCGCCGTCCCGGCACCACCGGCGGGCCGGCCGCCGGTGTGGCGCCCTCGCTGGCCCGCCTGGTCGGTGACCTGTCGCCACTGCCGGCCATGCTGCTGGACCACCGTTATGACATCCTCGCCTGGAACCCCGAAATGGCGCGGCTGCTACCGGGCTTCGAGGCCGTTCCGCCGCCACGGCGCAACGCGATGTGGCTGTGCCTGCTGCACCCGGAGATGCGCGACTTCTACGCCGACCGGGAGCAGGTGCTGCGGGACGGGATCGCCCATCTGCGCGCGGCCTGGGCCGCGCACCCGGAGGACCGTGGACTGTCCGGCCTCATCGCCGAATTCGCGGCGCAGGACGAGGACTTCGCCCGCTTGTGGTCGGAGCGGGAGGTCGGCGTCAACGGACGCGGCCGGAAGGTACTGCGGCATCCGGTCGCCGGTGCGATCACCGTCGACTTCGAGATCCTGCTGCCGCTCCAGGACCCGGAACTGCGCCTGCTGGTCTACCGTGCCGCGGACGAGGAGAGCCGCGCGTCCCTGGACCGGCTGTGCGCGCGGTGACTTTCACAGAGCGGCGTTGTCCCCGACTTCGGTCACCGTCCCGGCTTCGGTCACCGTCCCGGCTTCGGGCCGCGACAGCACCCCACACGACAGGACAGGCGACAGCCAGGCGCGACTGCCCCGGACGGCCTGTACGAGCCGGACACACCACCTCCCGTACGGCGGCCTGACGGCCACCCACACCGCACCCGCGCCCCGACGCCAGGACGGCAGCCCCGACAGCGCCGGGACGGCGATGGCGGCCCACCGAAGACGAACTCACCGCGCTGCTCGGGCGCCGGCGGGCGGCCGGGTGGGCCAGCCGGGCCGCGCGGCGGGACGCGCTGATCCCTTCGTCCGCTGGTTGGCCGGTACGGGAGGCGGAAGAAGGGCGGCGGATCGGTCCCGGCGGCGCGGAGGCGGTTCATCCCGGGTTCAACGAGGCGATGCCAGGGGTGCGACGGGGGTTCGCCCACCCACACGGGAATGCGTCATCGAAGGCTTGATTTCGGTCAGAACCATAGTTCCAAGGCAGAACTGGCATTCGCCCTTCGAAACGTCTGTCAAAGTTCTTGTCGTGGCGCGAATGAAATATCACATGTGCCACATCGTGAAGGTTTCCGAACGTCCCCAGCTCTCGAAGGAAGAAGCCCATGAACCCCGTCTCGCGTATCGCGGCCGCCGCGACCGGTGCCGCCGCGCTCCTTGTCACCCCCGTTCCGGCGATCGCTGACGCGCCGCAGGCCCCTGCCGCCACCACAACCACCTGCGGCTGGTCCGGCCTGCAGGCCGGGCTGTCCACCAAGGTGTGCGCGGAGGTGACCGGCGACCACGTCGTGGTGTACGGCCAGATCGGGCTGGCGGGCCCGCCCTCGCCGGGGACGCCGTGGCCGCCGGCACCGCAGGAACTGATCACCGGGCTGTCGGCGGAGACCGCCGGTGGGGGATCGCTCGGCGCGGTGTCCGGGCGCACCGTGTTCACGGTCAGCACCGTGCGGGTGGACGGCATCGCTACCACGGTGCCGTGCGGCTCGGTCGTGCACGCCTCCTTCGCGGTGTCGGGGGCCTATCGAGGTCCGGTCCCGGTCACCCTGGAACTGCCGGTGAACTGCTGACACGCGCCGCGGCGGCCGAGCCCGGGAGCCGGTGACGACCCGGGCTCGGCCACGCCTCGCGACAGCGGCGCGGTGCGAAGGAGGTCACCTTCGGCTGCGACCCCAGCCGACTGACGGCGGCCGCCACATCCTCGCCGTGGGCGCTCGGACGAGCGACAGCCGGAGGAGCGGCACCGCGTCGTGGTGGAGCGGGCCGCCGACGCCGTCGAGCGGGACTGCGGCCGGGAGATCGTCCCCGGTGGCAAAGGGCAGCTGGACGAGGAGCTGGCGTACGGCCTCAGCGCCGACATCGTCACGGGCAACCCGCACGCCGAGGAACTCCCCCCGACCTGTCGATGGGCGAGCAGATCGCACGGACCGCGGTCTGCGCGCTCGCGGCGGCGCTGCCCGCCTCGGTACTCGGCGAGCCGGAGTGCGAGCTGCCCACCCTGGCCGCCACGCTCTCCCACGCCTGCCGATTGCCCTCGGCCGACCTTCGACCGTTCCAGCAGGTCGGAACGCCGTCGAGGTTCCGGCCGCCCGCGAAGCCCGACCTCGGTCCCCTCCCGGTTCGAAGGCCTCGGGACCGGGGAACCCGCTCAAGTCGACCGTGCGGAGCGCCAGTCGCCACAACCACGGTGCCGCGAACGAGGCATCCTGGTCCCTGAGCGGTTCCGGTCTCCCAGGAAGCACCGGGGCCGGACGGACGACGACCTGGCGGCGCCCGCCGGTGATGGCCCAGAAGTGTGCGTCTCGGGTCCGGCAGGCGCCACGGGCAGCGTAGCTGCTCTGACCTGCGGCGGGGAGTTCCATGGGGGGCGAAACCCGTGTCGTGGCGGGGCGAAGCGGCCGAGCTGGTGCGCGGCCGTAGGGGTGCCAACCGTAGCCGCGGTGGGGATCGCCCAGGCGCCGGCTGCCGGTACGGGCGGCCGGCTCTTCCACCCACCCGGCTGCCCGGCCGGCCACGTCAGTTGCCCGAGCTCACGCACCACCTCGACCGGACCGGGCGCGGGACGACGCGCCGCGGCACAGCGCTTCCCGGGAGCCGCGAGGTGTCCTCCGACAGCTGACCCTGACCGATTGCCAAGTGACGTGGACCGCGCGACTTCGGTGTCCCGTCCGAACTGCTGCCGGGCCTCTGGTTCAGGACGCTGGTGCTGTGACCGATGAGGTTTGCCGGATTGGCGGTTGCTGAGGGGGGTGCGTCTGCGCGGCGCCGGCGCTGGGGCCAGGCGTGGCGCGTTACTTCTCGCCGATGGTCTGCAGTTCGGCGGGCCGGTCGGCCACCTCCGTCGTCTGCGGCGTGGCGAGCAGCTTGTTCAGCCCCAGGGTCAACTGCACGACGAAGACACTCAGTAGGACGGCCAGGGCTATTCGCACCAGGCTGTAGATGGCGTCGACGTTCGCCGCGGTCTCGTAGTCGCCGGGCGTTCTGAGGTTGGAGTTGGTCACGAATGAGACGAAGAGCGCGGCGAAGAGCGACATGAACCACGCGCCGTAGGTCCAGACGACTCCGCGGCCACCCGGCAGGGCCCTGGCCCATCCCAGCCCGATGTCGGTGCGTGACATCGCGTTCGCGTAGCCGGTACGCACCCACCGTTGGTAGGCGTACAGAAGTGCCATGAAGCCTACGAAGCGCAACATGCCCGTGGTGTTGATCGTTTGGACTGTGCTGTGCCAGGTCTCCCGGTCATAGCCGTCGCCGGCGGCGGCCAAGGCCCATTGGTGGGCCCGCGTCCGCTCGGCGGAGCACCGCACGGCCTCGCTGCCGATGGCCACCACGGCCGCAACGAGTACCGTGAGCAGCGGGCCCGTCATCGAAACCCGCCCGGGACTCACCTTGGACTGGATCAGCAACGCCGCCTTGTCGTTGCGTCCGCGGCGCTGAGGCGGCTTCGACAAGTCGCTCTCCTGCTGGCAGACCGGACACAGCCCTTTGATCCCGTCAAAAGCAACGTCACGCTGCCGACACTTGCGGCACGTCAGTAGCATCCCGCGCCCCCTCTTGCTTGATTGCGGTGGAATGGAACGCCGCATCCTATTGGGTGCGTCAGCTCAACCCACGGACTCCGGGCGTTCAGGGAGGTGGTTCCCGGACGCACGAGCTGCTGCAGCTCCTGTCCTGCCGGGTCGTCGATCAGGTACGGGCGGGCTCGGCCGCCACATGGACGGACGTCCCGGCACATCCCACAGCCACGTCCATCAACCGGCAAACCTTCCCGGTCAGAGCAACTAGCGGAGCGCGTTCGCCAGCGACTGGGTCAGGATGCAGGTGAATCCGACACCCCAGTCGTCGCGGTCGTCGCAGCGCAACTCCCGGTCACCGAAGGCGTCCAGCAGGTCCTCCAGCGGGACGACGGTGCCCTCGGCGGCGGGCTCAGCGACGTGCAGCACCTCGATCGCTCCCTCGCGGACGAGCCGGACCAGCGGGGCGAGGTCCGCCGCCACGTACGCCCGCAGTTCCTCACCCTCCAGACCGGACGGCAGATCGGCGAGGATCCCGAACGGTCCGGTCAGCCAGCCGCTCGCCTCCATGGCACACACCCAGACCCGCTCCTCGTCCTCCGTCAGGTCCACGTGCCGGATGGTGGGCTGGGCCTCCGGGTCGTACGCCCGGGCCTCCCAGCGGCGGCGCCCTTCGTCGGTCGCCCGCAGGGAGAGCGCCGGCCCACCGGACCGGTCGTCCGACGGCCACACCCACGTCGCCGTGTCGACAACCAGCTGTTCCAGCTCCGCGCCCGTCACCTCCGGGCCGTCCTCCTGGACGAACGCGGTGCTGCGCGCTCGACGCAACGTCAGCCAGCCGTCCGCAACCAGCCGGAGCGTCGCCGCCGCCAGCTCCGGTACCCGCTGCGACTGCTCCTCGGCCGACGCGTTGCGCCGCCTCGGCACCTCGGGCGCGGCCGCCCAGCGCAGCACGGCCGTGACGTGCTGCGCGCTGCCGCGCGGGCTGGTGTCGGCGACAGCGCGGCGTACCAGCACCTGCTCGGTGACAGACAGCTCATCCCAAGTCCTCACGGGAGGATCCTGGCACATCCACCCGTTCTGACCTACAGGGTTTCTCACCCGCGGACCCGGCCCCGGCGGGACCGCCCGCCAGCAACGGAATCACCGTATGCCCGCGCAGCAACTCCCACCACTTCCCCACAGTCGAGATCAGGTGGCAGGAAACTGCTGGTGTCCATGTCGCGATGAGGTGCCCAGGGCCTGGTTGCGGGAGCGCTGGTGAGGAACGGGTGGGCCGCTCGTTGGGCGGCTACGTCGCCGGCTACGACGACTACCGGCGAAACGGGCCTCGGGTTCGCGCCGGTTGAGGATGGCCTGCTCCCGGCGGGCGACGGCTGCGGCGCCACCCGAATCGAGGACCGGGTCCGGCGCGGCCCGGCCGCGCCGGTGTGGCACCCGCTCGGCGCGCAGGGCCGACGGGCGGGTGCATGGACGGGAGCTGAAAGCGGCGGGCGGAAACGGCGAAGGGGCAACCCGAGCGTGGGCACCCCTTTCCATCGCTGTTCTGCCTTCCCGGGCACCGCGGCGTTCCGCGGCCGCCCGCTCCTCGCAGGCTTGCCTGGCGACGGCCTGCTCTGCGCGCAGCAGCCCGTCGCCGTCCGGATTGGCCGGCGCGCGGTCGAGGGCGCCCCAGCCACCGCGGCCGAACCTGTGCTGGACGGTGTCAGTGAGGAGTCTCTGTTGTGGTGGGGGGCATCAGGCAGGGGGTGTTGACCTGGAAGAGGAGCAGTCCTCCGGTTGTGGTCCCGACGCTGACGAGGTATCGGCTCGACGCTTGGGTGGCGTCGAGGACTGTGTCAACCTTGCCGTTGGTGGTCTCCCGGTAGCCGTCGACTTTGAAGCCCTGCTGTTCGAGCATCGCGCGGACCTTGCGGACGGCCTCCGGGTGCTGTTCGAGCGGGGCGGAGCTGTAGACCGCGTACGACAGCTTGTACCGGCCGTCCTTGGCGACCTCGTCGTGCTTGCCGACGCAGACGTTGAAGAACGGTTCCGCGCTGCCGGGGGGTGAGGGTGACTCCGGCGGTCTGCGCCATGTATTCGGTCATGTGTTGGGCCCAGTCCTGGGCGTCCTGCCGGGCCTTGACGGGGAGGGGATCGTTGGGACCGGGCGTGGACATGCATCCTCCGAGGATCAGGGGGAGGCAGAGAGCTATCGCGACAGCGCCGAGGCGTCGGGCTCCGACGCGGCGCGCGGCGAGTCGTGGAAAGGGGAACGACACAGTGAAATCCCTTGCGGCCAAGACTGGGGTGAACAACCGGAACAGCCGGGCCGGCCGTGGTCGGTCCGGCTCGGTTGATCACGGGGAAGGCGGGCCGTATGCGGAGATGTAGATCTCACCCGGATCGACCTTGAGATCGCCCACTGCTTTCCCCTCCCGACAACCTTCTGTCAGCAGGAAACCTATTTCGGTGATCGGCCAAGCTCTATCCGTATAGATACTCATCCGAAATCAGATGAACAGACTTGTTCTGGTGAAACGAGGCTTTTGTCCCGCTTCTGCAGTTGCGCCTGCCTGCGTCATCCGTACGGTGTTCCCGTGCGTGCTGTCCTCGGGCATCCGTCGTGAACCGCCTACGCGCCCGCCGAGTTCAGCATCGGCCGCTCCATCGCGTACCGGCCGCACGGCCCACCGTGTTCGAGACACCCACCCCGGCGTCCACGAGCACCGATCGCTCCCTCGATGGCAGCGCCTCCGCCCCACCTCCTGCCGTCCGTCGGCCAGCTGGGCGGCGGGCCGATCACCACGGCGGCAGGTCGGTTGTCCTGGCCGCTGTCACTACATGCGGCGCGGGCCACCCGTGGGCGGGACCGCCACGTCAAAACCGCCCCACCCACGCCTCAACCTCGCTGCACTCGCCGCCCCCAGGCCGCTGACCAGGGCACTGGAGAACTCTCACTGGAGCACTTGCCGCGAACCCGCTGCAGACTTCGGGTCAGAACGGGATCTTCTGCTGCGTGCTCGTGACCAATCTGCTTCCGGAATCTCCTTCGGCGGCGTGGGCGATGGGCCTGCCGGCGCGGACCCCGTCGACGAGGAGCCGTCTGCCCTGGGTGGCCAGCCGGGGCCGGGGGTGGGGCAGGGGAATCCTCTGGGATCGTTCGAGATCGACGGGGAGCCCGGGTTTGTGCCCGAGGCCGCCGATCTGGTGATCGACGTCCTCGGGCGACAGAGGACGAGCCTCTGTGGGCGGCGAGTCAGGCCGGGGCCGTCTGCGCGCCCCACTGGATCTATTCGGCCCAGGCACGCTCCAGGTGGGTGCGGAAGGTGGCGGGCTCTCGCCCGATCAGTTCGGCCAGCGTCGAGTCGACAGCGGTGAACTCGCCATTCCGCGCCGCGGCGAAGATGCTCAGCATGAGGTCGGCGATCGGGGCCGGGGCGCCGTGCGCCAGTACCTGCTCGCGGAAGGCGTCGTCGGGGATGACGGTGCGGGTGAAGGGCCGTCCGGTGGTCCGGGACGCGATCTCGGCGACGGTGTCGAAGTCGAGCGCGGCCGGGCCGGTGAGCGGCGGGGTGGGCCCCTCGAAGCGGGCCTCCTCGGCGAGGATCACCGCGGTGGCCTCGGCGAGGTCGTCGTGGCCGGTCCAGGCGACGGGGCCGTCGGCGGGGAGGGCGATGTCGCCGGTGTGGCGGGCGGACTCCAGGAACTGCAGGGCGCTGGAGGCGTAGAAGCCGTTGCGCAGCGCGGTCCAGGGCAGGCCGGTGGCGCGCAGCAGGTCCTCGGTCTGGGCGTGGTCGCGGCATGCCTGGAACCGGGCGTCGTGGGCGGCGCCCATCTGGCTGGTGTAGAGGATCCGTCCGGCGCCGGCCCGCACGGCGGCGTCGATGGCGGTGCGGTGACCGGCGACGCACTCCTGGCCCGTGCGGTCGAGGGAGACGAGGAGCAGCTGCTCGGCACCCTCGAAGGAGCGTACGAGCGAGGCGGGGTCGTCGAAGCTGCCCTGCCGGACGCGGACGCCGCGGTCGGCGAGGTCCTGGGCCTTGCGGGGATCGCGGACGCTGACGCCGACCCGGTCGGCGGGGACGCGCTCCAGGAGGCGCTCGACGGTGCGGCGGCCGAGCTTCCCGGTGGCTCCGGTCACGATGATCATTGGGCACTCCCGACACTGGTTCCAGTGGAATCACTCCAACGGTAACACTGGAAATTCCGGTGGAACCACATCTTCGGTATCATCGGTTCATGGCTATGCGAGACTCCACTGACAGCCCTCGGCGCCGCATCGTCGAGGCGGCCGTCGAGCTGTTGGAGACCGGCGGCCCTGACGCGGTGAGCACCCGCGCGGTCGCCGCCGCAGCCGGAATGCAGCCGCCGGCGATCTACCGCCTCTTCGGCGACAAGGACGGGCTTCTCGAAGCCGTCGCCGAGCACGGCTACGCGCAGTTCCTGGAGAGAAAGCGCGCGCAGCTCGACCCGGACCCGCAGGACCCGGTGGAGGAGCTGCGCCGCGGCTGGGACATGGTGGTCGAGTTCGGGGTCTCCCGCCCCCATTTGTTCGCGGTGATGAACCGGGCCACCGGCCGGGGATCGGACGTAGCACACCGCGCGGGCCTGGAGATCCTCCATGGTCGGGTGCGTCGGCTGGCGGCCGGGGGGTGGCTGCGGGTCGACGAGGAGCTGGCTTCCCAGATCATCCGGGCAACCGGCCAGGGAGCGGTCCTCACCTGGCATTCCACCCCCGCGGACCGCCGAAATCCGGCGCTGTTGACCGTCCTGCGCGAGTCCATGGTCGCGGCCGTCACCCGCGCCGAGCCGGCGGTCCCCGCCGCGGAGTCCGGTCCCGCCGCAGCGGCCCGCGCGCTGTGCGCCGCCCTCCCCGACGACGCCGATGTCCTGAGCGACGCCGAGCAGCGCCTGCTGCGTGAGTGGCTCACGCGCCTGGCGGCGGACGGTGGCGCGCCGCATGCCTGATCGCGCGCCAGGCGCCCTCGTACAGGTTGAACCTTCCGAGGAGAGATCGTGCGATGAAGCGGCGTCCACGAGATGAGCCAGTGGGCGACCACACGGCTCCGGTTGGCTCCCCTTTGCTCATAACGCGCTTCCGACCTTGATCAGGTCTCCGCCGCCCGCTGGTTCCTGCCCGGAGGCAGGGGTGGAGTGCCCGGTAGCGCGTCGGCGCCGACGGGTTCGCTCCCGGGGTGCCCGGCCGGAAGCGTTTCGCTTTCCGGGCTGCGGGAGGACACTCGAAGGGCCGCGGTCGATGCAGAACCACCGCCACGGCGATGCCGATGCCGGAAGGAGCACGGACATGCCGACCACGCTGACCACCCGCCGCTGCCCGGCACCTGCGGGCACCCGTGTCCTCGCGCTGGCCGGGCAGGCCGACCTCGACACCGCCCCCGTCCTCGCCGCAGCCCTCGACGGGGCCCTGACCGACCCGCCCCTGCCGCGGACGCTGGTGATCGACTGCTCCGCCCTGGGCTTCTGCTCCTCCTCCGGCCTCAACGAACTCCTGCGCGCCCGCCTCGCCGCCGTCGGGGCCGGTATCGCCTTCCGCCTGGCCGCGCCCGGCTTCCAGATGGCCCGCCTGCTGGACATCACCGACACCGACACCGTCTTCGACATCCTGCCCGCCCGGCCCCTGCCCTGCGCCGACGAGGCCGACCTCGCGGAAGGACGCGCGTGACCACCCCCCGGCAGCAAGGCGGTCCTGGCAACGCGAGACGGAACGCCTACAAGCCGTCGTGAGGGTCCTCTCCCCGGTCGGGTTGCCGGCCGGAGGCGTCCCGGAGCAGGACCGGGTTGTCGACCGCCATCCACGAGAGATGCGACCACATGCTGCAACCGCCACCGGTCGAGAGGAGCCATGATGCCGGCGGCCCCCACTCCGGGTATCGGGTGAGAGGCGAGGTGAACGCACGGCCGGTCCGGCCGGTGCCCCTTCGGGATGCGGCGTGGCGTCAGCGAGGCGAGGCCGCTCTTCGGGCCGAACCCACCATCGCCGATCTCGGTGTGGATACGCCGGAGTAGGAGCGGCAGCTCGTAGCGGGCTGCCGCTCCACCTGTTCGACCTCGACACCCGGGCGAGCACCTGGACGCCGTGCAGCACGGAACGGGACGCGTTCGGGGAGCCCCCGTCGCCGTCCACAGTGACCGGCCCGGTGTCGCGCTCGTGACCGGCCGTGGGCGCGGTGCATGGCACAGCGCTGGTCCGGGTCATGGTCGGGTCATGGGGTGTGGGCGTCCGCGGCCGGCTTGAGGACGTCCCTGCACCAGGTCCGGAAGTCCGTCGGTGTGGGCTCGGCTGTCGCCCAGTCCGCGTCGTAGATGCCGTGGTCCTGCGCGGCGAAAGCCTCGGTCAGGTCCTTGACGGCCTGGTCGCCGGCGCCCTGGGAACGCAGCAGCGCGGCGTAGTCGTCGATGCCCATGCGGCGGTAGGCGACCGGGCGCCCGAGTTCCTGGCTGATCACTTCGGCCATGTCGTCGGGGGTCAGCCGGTCGGGGCCGAACACCGGAAGGTTCTCCTGGCCGGTCCAGGACGGTTGGGCGAGGAGGCCGGCCGCGGTGTCGGCGATGTCCCGCGTGGCGATCGATGCCAGCGGCCGGTCGCCGGCGCAGGTCAGCGAGAAGACGCCCTGCCCGCGGATGGCGTCGAGCTGTCGCAGGAGGTTCTCCATGTAGAAGGGCATGGACAGCGCCCGGTACGCCGCGCCGGACGCGCTCAGTTCGGCGTCCATCGCGAAGGCCGCCGACAGGACGCCGGCCGGGACCGGCCAGCCGTGGCCGGCGCTGGAGACCCCGACGACGTGGCCGACGCCGTGACGGGCGACGGCGGCGGCGGCCACTCGTGCGAAGTGGACGTAGTGCGCCTGAGCGCTCGGTGCCTGCGGGTTCGGCGGGACGAGCCAGAACAGGGCTTCGGCCCCGGGCAGTGCCCGGTCGAGCACGGCCGGATCGTCGTGGGAGCCGACGACGGTCTCGACCCGCTCACGGACCGAGTCGTCCAAGCGCGAGGCGTCCCTGACGATGACCCGCACTTCCCGGTCCTGGTCGAGCAGCCGGCGGACCAGCCGGCTGCCGATCTGTCCGGTCGGGGTGGTGACGACGATCATCGATTCCTCCGTAACCTGAACCTGAACTCCGGTTCCGAATGTAGATCCGGCCTTCGCGCATCGTCAACTACAGTGGGATGACCATGACCGCACCCGAACGTCCGCTGCGCGCCGACGCCCGGCGTAACCGCGAGGCCGTCCTCGACGCCGCCGGCGCGCTCTTCGCCCAACGGGGCGACGCCGTACAGATGGACGAGATCGCCGAGCTGGCCGGCTTGGGCGTCGGCACCCTGTACCGGCACTTCGTCGACAAGCAGGCGCTGCTCGCGGCCATCATCGGCCGCCGGTTCGAGGCGATGACCGCCCTCGCCCGCGCCGCCGACGCGACCGGGGATCCCTGGACGGCGTTCGAGACACTGCTCTACGGCTACCTGGAAGCGGTCGAGGCCGACGCCGCGTTCCGTGTCGCACTCCTCGGCCCGGAGGAACCGCGCTGGCGCGACATCGCCGCCGAGAAGACGGAGTTCTCGGCGATCATCGAACGCATCGTGCGGCGCGCCGTGGACGCCGGTCGCCTGCGTGCCGACTTCGACGCCGGCGACTTCGTCCTCATCACCCGTGGCGCCATGGCCAACATGACGGGAACCGGCGACTGGCGCAGGCACGTGGCACTTTTCCTGGACGGCATACGCCGCCACGATCCCTGACCCCTCAGAGCGGTGTCGAAGGAATTCCACCCTTGAAGGTGATGCCCGGGGTGGTGTCGGTCCGACGGGCCGAAGCCTGAGCGGACCGGTTGCGCGGGGTCCCCGACAGCTACGGGGCCGCCCCTTGCTCCCGGACCCCGGGCTGCCGAGCCCCCGAGAGGACACCGGAGGCCGCCACCCACAGGTGGCGGCCTCCCGGTATCCCGGATTCCCGAACCGGCCGTCGGCAGGGCTGGGCCCGCGGGTCAGCCGTCCAGCTTCGCGTACAGGCCACGGCCCGGGCGCTGCGCCCGGCCGGCCTTGGCCAGGCGCTCCAGCGCGGTGCGCACCGCGTTCACCTTGTCCGCCGACTCCTCGACCCCCAGCCGGGCGGTCACTTCCCGGGCGCGCAGCGGTCCCTCGGCGTCGGCCAGCACGGCCAGCACGTCTTCGGCGCTGGAACCCGTCGTTCGCCGCCCGGGCGCGGGCGCAGCCTTCTCGCTCCTCTCGGTGGCCGGTGCGGCGCCGGTCCGCACCGCCTCGGTGCCCGTGGCTGCGGCCGTCTTCTTCGCCGGGGTGCGCCGCCGCGCGCCGTCGGTGGCCTTCTTCGCCGTGGCCTTCTTCGCGGTGGCCGCCTTCTTCGCGGGCGCCGCCTTCTTGGTGGGGGCCGCCTTCTTCGCGGTGGCCGCCTTCTTGGCGGTGGCCTTCTTCGCCGTCCTCGTGGCCGTGTCCGTGCCCGTGGTGGTCTGCTCGGCCTGCTCCCCGTCCCGGTCCGGCGCCGGCCCGACTTCGGCCGCGATCTGCTGCAGCTGGTCCCCGACGATGGCATCCGCCTCCGCCCGGACACTGCCCACCGGTGCGGTGTCCTGCGAGGCCGGCAGTCCGGCCAGGGCCTGCAGGCTCTGGATGGCGCCGCGTACGGCGTTCTCCCGCGCCACGGCGGCGGTCAGCTCGTCCTCCAGGCGCCGCCGCCGCGCCTCGATGCCGGGAAGTTCCGCCTCCAGCTGGGCGATGGTGTCACTGAAACGGTCTTCTGCCACGGTTCCTCGTCTCCTCCGCCCGTGCGATCTGTCGCAGGGACTGTGCGATCTCTACCCCGTTCCCGCGTCTGCCAACAAGAACCCCGCCGGACAGCCGACTGCGCCGGACCGGCCACTTCTTCGGCGGCGAACCGGTCGGGGCCGCTGCCCCGGTGCCGGGTGCGGACGAGCCGGCAGTGCGGCACCGACGCGCGCACCCGCGGGAAGCGGTCCACGAGGCCCGCGCCGAGGATCCGGCGCGGGCCCGCGCAGTGGTCACCGCCGACCGCGAACTGCCCACCCGACCGGGCGCGTTGGGCGCGGCCTCCACCGGCCCCGGAGCGTCCGGGGCTGAGCCGGGGCTGAGCCGGGACCGGTGCCCGGATCAGTGGGCGGGGCGGACCTGGAGGGCGTTGATGCCCCAGTGGATCGACGGGTCCGAGGTGTGGACGGTGAACTGGAAGTCCCGGCCGGGGTGAGCGGGGATGTCCACCGATCCGACGCCGACGGAGTCCACCGGGCACTCCACCGTGAAGTCGGCCGGCGCCGGACGGCCGATGTGCACCTGCACCGAACCTCCGCCCTGACAACCGACGGTGACCGCGATCGGCAGCGTCTCGATCGCCGCCGACGTCACCGCGCTGCCGTTCCCGACCCAGTCGGGGATCGAGAACATGGTGTCCTCATCCGGGGCCGGCGGCAGGATCTGGCCGGTCCCCGGATGACCGAAGGGCTCGTCCGAGGCCGGTGCCCGGTCGGCCGCCTGCGCCGATGCCGCCCCGGCGAACGCCAGCGTCACCCCCAGCATTCCGGCCGCTGCGGTGAGCGTCCGCGTCTTCGCCCGCTTCGTCATGGTCCCCCCTGCTGTGTTCATATGTCGTACCGGTGTCGGCACACGAAATTGATCGTAGTGCCGCACCGGAGCCTTCGCCCGGGTTCTCGGCGGGACGGCGGAAGTGCTCGGACGAGCGGCGGGAGGAGAAGGGACGGGGCCGGCGGCCGGCGTCGGGAGTCGCACCCGAACCTCCGGAATTCCCTTACGTCCCAGGGGCTGTGGCTGTGCCGTCGGGCCAGGTGTCGTCCCGTGTCCACAGGACGGGCATCGGTGACGGGTTCTCTCGGACGACCCCGGTGTCCGGCAGGGGGAGAGCGAGACCATGGCCGACCGGGATCTCAACCGCGAGCTGAACCCGTGGATGTACGACAGCTCCGGGAACCTCACGCCCGAGGCGCTGAAGCAGTTCCCGGACCTCGCCGGCACGCCGGCCCCGATCACCACCGGCGGAAGCGCGACGGCGCCCGCCGGGGCGAGCGGGCAGCAACTCGTGGTGCACCCCGACGCGTTGCGGACCGCCGGGCAGAACGCCTCCCGGCTGGGCAGCAAGACGACCGCCGACTGCCAGAACCCGGCCGGCAACGCCATGTTCAGGTCAGCAACATGATGACGAACATCGGCGCGCAGTACCAGCACGACAGCACCCGGACGAGCGTCACCGCGAACATTCGCGCGTGACGCTCCCGGCCGATCCGCCACCGGCCCCCGCCATCACCGGGTCCTGACCGCAGCGGAGGGTGCCCGTGCGTCATGACGGGGCCGGTGCGGCGCGGCGCGCTGACCGGCGCCCGGGCCCTCAGGGTCCCGGGGCGCCCGAACAGCTCGTCCTTCCGCCTCCGCATCCGCGTCAGCCGGGCCAGGTTCCGGTCAAGCGGCGGACGGCGGTGGCGCCGGCGCGGTCGACGGCCGCCTTGACCCCGGCGAAGATCGCGCCCTGGAGCGTGGCCGCGAGCAGCACCTCCCGCCAGGAACGGTCTTCGTCGGTGGGGCCCGGGGCGTCCTCGTCGTGACCGAGCGCCTTCCACGCCTGCTGGAACAGCGCTCCCGCGACCAGGCCGCTGACGGCGCCGAGCGCAAGGCCGACCGGCTTGTAGACGACCTTCGATGCCTTCACCCGGCTCACCCCTTCCGGCGTCGGCACGCCAGCCACACCACGAGGGCCAGCCCCGCTGCCGCCACCAGCGTCGTGCGGTGGTCCCACGCCAGCCGCGCCCCCCGGGCGGTCTTCTCCCGCACCGGCTCGGGCGCCTTCTCCTCCCACAGCCCACCGACCTCGGAGGCCACGGCCCGGGCCTGCTCCGCGACCTGGGCGGCCCTGTCCCTGACCGGATCGGGCAACCGGTCCTGCGCCTGGTGGGCCAGGTCGGCGGCCTTCGCCTTCAGTTCCCCGCCCTTGAGGGAGGCCTGTTCCTTCAGCTCGCCGGCCTTCGCGGCGGCCTGCTCCTTGACCTCGGCTGCCTTCTCGTGGGCGCGCGCCCTGACATCCGTCCTGGCTGACAGCGCCTCGACCGTCTTCCCGAGCTCGGCCCGGGTCCGCTCGGCCTGTTCGCGCAGTTCCTCCGTGCTGGAGGCGATGGGTTCGTCGTGCGGTGGCTGGGTCATCAGTGTGCCCTCTCCTTGATCTCGGCCATGTCGGCCTTCACGTTCTCGACGGCGAGCTCGGGAGCGGGCGCCCCGGCCCGGTCGACCTGTTTCCTTCCACTCATGGCCATCACCGCGGCGACCGCACCCAGCACCGCTGCGACGATCAGCCCGGCCGCCCACACCGGCAGCGCCACCGCCAGTGCGGCGATCACGGTGGCGACCAGCGCCTGCGCCATCAGGAAGCCGACCACGCCGGCGCCGCCGAACAGGCCTCCGCCCTTGCCGTAACGCTTGCCCTTCTCCTTCATCTCGGCCTGCGCCAGGTGCAGTTCGGCCCGCACCAGCTCGACCAGCTGCTGCGAGGCCAGCTGCACCAGCTCTCCCACCGGCTCCTGGCCCCCACGGTCCACGCTCGGCGCGGACCCGGCATCCTGCTGCCGCGTGCTCGACACGGGGCTCACCTCCCGTCCCTGTGGATCTCTACCGGATCGGACCGCGTGGATCGGACCGCGTCACTCGCCCGACCCCGTCAAGGGCGCGAGTACCCCGACCGGGCGAGTTCAGGCCGGCGTATGTCCGGTATGTTCCGCGGCCGACGGCGATGCCGGAAGCCGTGGCAAGCCGCGGTCGCCGGCCGGGCCGGCGTGACGGCACCCGTGCGGGTGCGCAGCAGGTCGCCGCGGCGGGGGCGCTGCCCGACGTGCGACGGCCCGCGACCGGAGAGGGCATGGCGCGGGTGCCCGACACCCGGGCGGTCCGGCGTTGCGCGCGGGTCGGCTCGCGGCCTGCCGTCGTGGTGGCCGAGGCGCCTGGTCGGTGATCCCTTCCGGCCGCCCGCACGCCGTCACGCAGGCCGGGACCGGCAGGTGCGGGTCCGGGACCTGGCGACGGGCCCGTGCGTCCGCGGCCGCACCTACGGGGTGCGGGCCGTGGCGGTCGCCGAGTGGGTGGGCGCACGTACGCGGTCACCGGCGGCGACGACGCGTCCGTACGGGTCAGGGACCTCGGGCCGGCAACAGCTTCGGTGCCGCTCTGTCCCGCAGCCGCACCGAGGAGCTCCGCGCCCGGAAGGCCGCGCTGTGGGCACGGCACCTGAGCAGCGGTGTCGATGTCGCCCCGGGCCGGATCGATCTCGACCTTCGCGTACTACGCGGACGAGCCGGCCCCCGGCCCGGCCGCCCGGGGAGTGGGGAGGAGGACGTCCTGGGCGATCCGCCGGCCCAGCTGATACTGGAGGAGTGGGCGAGGGAACCGGGGGCTCCCGACGAAGCGGCGCACGGTCACGCGGCCTGCCGCTGCGGGCGTTGTCGTCGTGGGTGGCCCGCCGGTTCGGCGTCGCGGGGGGACTGTTCCGACGGGTGCACCGAGGAGCGCGGTCCGCGCTCCTCGGTGCCGGGCCCGTCGGACCGAGCCCGCGCCGCTACGACGCGCCCATCCCGTTCGACCAGGCCCAGGGCGAGCCGTTGCCGTTGCTGAACACCCGCGAGATGGCCCACAGGCCGTTCGAGCAGTGCAGTCCGTAGACCTCGCCGGTGGTGAACCAGCCGGACTGGCCCGGGTAGAAGTGGTTGGCGTTCGAGTCGCCGTTCACGCCGTACGTGACGCCGTTGCAGGAGTCGTAGACGCCGCTGTAGACCCGTACGTCGGTGCTGCCGCCGGTCAGGTAGGTCGTGGTGTAGAACCCGCCGTCATTGGCCCGGACGATGCAGGGCGTGAGCTTCCACAGGTTCCAGGGCGAGCCGTCCGCGCCGCCCTGGTTGACGGTCCCGCAGAGCTGGGCGTCGGCGTGGGCGGCCCCGGCACCGAGGAAGGTCATCCCGGCGGCGAGTGAGACGCCCGCGGCGGCCAGGGCGATCGTGCGGCGTAACCGCGGGCGCTTCGAGAGGCTGGACAAAACGTTCCTCCGGTCTCGTACGGTGATCCGATGTGACTCTTGGGACTGTTCTGACGGTGTATCCGAGGTTGGACGACCCGTTCCCTTCCCGGGCGGCACGCGCTCCGAACATCCGCATTGACCAATACAGTTCAAAGACCGGTCAGCCGGGGACAGGCTCGGCCGCGGGGTTGAGGATCATCAGGCGTTCGGGGTTCGGGAACGGTTCGAAACCGACCTTCGCGTAGACGTGGTGCGCGTCGAGTGTGGAGAGCAGGACCCGTTGGAGTCCGTAAGGGGCGAGGTGGTCGCGAACGGCGCCGGCCATCCAGGTGCCGAGGCCCTTGCCGCGGTGTGCCGGCGCCACGTAGACATCGCACAGCCAGGCGAACGTCGCCCGGTCCGTGACGACACGGGCGCAGGCGACCTGAGCGCCACCGGCCGTCTCGTAGACGGCGAAGTTCAGTGAAGCGCGCACCGATCGCTCGACCGTCTCCCGGCTGCGGCCCAGCGCCCAGAACGCATCGGTCGAGAGCCAGTGGTGGATCAGACCGACATCGAGGCGGTCCGGGTCCACGGAGAGTTCGTATCCGTCTTCCCTGTGAGTGATCACGGCATGGCAGCATAACGCCATCACTTGGATTTCCCAAGCAAATGGGTGTTCAGTGCACCTCGACGGTGTAGTGCCGCTCGCCCTGGTCCGAGCCACCCGCGGCGCTGCTGTGGTGGGCGTTGCGCAGGGTGATGGTGGCCCGGCCGGGCTGGGGGCCGGCCCGGAAGACGAAGTAGTAACGGCCGCCGGAGCCGGCCGAACCGGTGGCTCCGATCAGGTCCTTGAGACCGAAGTTCTTGACGTACTCGTCGCCCACGGCCTGGACCGCGGCCGGGTCGGGAGCCGGGTCGGCCACGCTCCAGACCTGGCCGGTCACCCGGTGGGCGCTGACCTCGACGGAGAACAACTCACCCGGCCTGACAGCCAGTTCACCGGAGTCCGCGGTGAACACCGTGCCGTGGTCGAGCTTGCCGGTGGTCATCCGGTGGACCACCACCGCCCCCACCACGCCCGCGACGGCCAGCAGCGCGAGCGCCGCGACCAGGATCCGACGCCGGTTCACGCGGTCGCCTCCCGGTGGGTGACCCGCAGGGCGAGCACGGCGGCGACCGCGTCGAGCCAGCGGGCGACCAGAAGGTCCCCGGTGGCATCCCCGACGACCGTCGCGGCCGCCTCCAGCCAGCCGCGCGCCACCGCCGCCGCCGGACCGGGCAGCGGCTCGGGCAGGCCGGCCGCGAAGCGGGTGCCGCCGGAGCGGACCACGTCGCCCAGGAAGACCAGGGCGCGCGGCATGACGCCGAGCCGGTCGACGGTGATCGCGGCGGCCACCGCGCCGTCGCCGAACAGCGTCGAGCGGTGGGGCCCCGCGGCGGGCAGGCCGAAGCGCAGCAGGACCTCGACGTCCAGCTCGGCCAGGCGGGCGTCGCTCATCGACTGCGGAGTCGGTCGGGGGGAAGTGCTCATGTGGGGCGCCGGCTCCCGTCCAACCCATGCCAACAACGTAGGACCGACTGACCACTCCCCGCCACCCACCGGCCGGCCCGCCTCCCCCGGGGGGCGGGCCGGCCCCCGCTCCGGGCGGACCCACGACCACGACGCTCTTCCCCCACCCCGACGTCACCACCCTCGACGGCCTCGCCGACCTGCTGCGCACCCACCCCGACCGGCTGCACGTACGCTGTCCGGCGACCCCGTCGCCGACCTCACCGACGGCAGCCGCAGCCTCGACGACCTGACCGGCGTCCCCCTGCCGGGGCCGTCCCTCACCCCCATCGCCGCCGAGGACCGGTAGCAGGACCGCCCGCTGCGCCTGTCAATCGCCCGCCGCCTGTACGACTACTGCCACCTGCGGCGCGACAAGGCCCCCGGCGACCGTCCCTGGATCCTCACCGGCACGGAGACCGGCCGCGGACCGGACGACCGACCGCTGCTCACCGACGCCCGCCCCCTCGCCCGCATCGACCCCGACGCCTGCGCCGCGCCACCGACATGACGACCGATCAGGACATCGTCGCATTCGTCATCCTGCCCGCCGGCGGCGACGCCGGCGGGAGCGGCGCGTCCGTCGCGGACGAGCTGGGCGCTCGTGTCACCCATGAGATCGGCCCGATCGCCCGGCCCGGCGAGGTCCTCGTGGTGCCGGAGCTGCCGAAGACGCGCTCCGTGAAGATCATGCGCCGTCTGCTGCGCGACCTCGCCGACAACCGGAGCCCGGGCGACGCCACCACGCTGACCGACAGCTCGGCCGGCCGTGACCGCGGCGGCCGCCACCCCGTGCGGGGGCGGCGGCGCCTCACCGTCCCCGACGGTGGCGCCGCGGTGCGTGTTCGTTCATGGGAGAGTCTCTCCGGGTAGGGCACCGGAGCTCTGCTCGGCCCCCTCCAGGAGGAGCCGCCCGACGGGCCGTCAATCCCCCCGTGCGCAGGACGAATCCGCACCCGGGAACGGGCTCCGGGGCGTTGGCCGAGCTCAGAGGACCGTGCCCCCGGGGGCCGTACGGCGCCCCACTCCAGCCGCATGTGACCGAGGATCAGATGATCCGGAGGCAGAGCACGCTGCCCCGGGCGAGGCGGTGGGGCGGAGCAGGCACCGGGGGGTCCGGCGCGCAGGAGTCGGGTGTCCTCCCCCCTGCGCCGCCCGGCGCAGTCCGGCAGCCGCGGGTCCGTCGGCAGGCGGCGGTCGACCGTTCGACCGTTCCCTTTTGCCCGAATCGCCACCTGCTGTGTTGTCTGGACCATTTCCCGTTTCCCCGAGCCGCAGGCCCGAAGTGCAGCGCTCGTTCGTTGGCGGATTGATCAGTTGCGGCTCGTCGGCGGCGCCTCCGCAGGGCGGCCGAGAGGTGGACCGCAAGTAACGCCACGGAAACATTGGCACCTTGACGGATGCATGATCGACTGACTTATGATGATCGCAACGATCAAGAGCGCCGTTGGACCAGAACGGAAGCACCGTGACGAACCTGAGATTTGTCTAAGATTTCCTGCTCCTCAGAAGTTCTCGCCCCTGTCCTCCGGGGCTGATCCACGTCACCCGCATCATCGACGAGCGCCTGGGCAGAGGCGTTGGTCGCCCGTCAGCACTGTTCATCGTGCCACCTGTGAACAGGATGTGACGGCTGCGGGATTTCATTCTCATCTTCCACCACGGATCTGTCGCATCACCGGCGACCGTGCGAAAGAACGTTGGGAACGCGGGCCGTCACATGGCCTTTCCCACAGAGAAACGGGACCCTCATGCAATCAAGCGATCCAAGTGCCGTCTACAACCCCGTGACCGACCAGCGCATGGTCCGCGGCGAGGGTGTGTACCTGTACGACCAGGACGGCCGCGCCTATCTCGACTGCGGTGCCGGTACCTTCAACATGAGTCTCGGCTACCAGCACCCGGCCGTGGTGCAGGCGATAAAAGACCAGGCAGACCAGCTGATCGACACGGCGGCACGCTTCCAGACCGACCCGGTCAACAAACTCGCGCGACGACTGGTCGACCTGGCTCCGTCCAGAATCACCAAGGCCCATCTGAACGTTTCGAGCGGGTCCACCGCCAATGAGGGCGCCATCAAGATGGCGCAGCACGCGACCGGTAAGCGCGATGTCGTCACGACGTTCCGCGCGCACGTCGGACAGACCATGTGGATGCTGAGCCTTTCCGGCAACGCGTTTCGCAAGCAACCCTTTCCGATGCTGGTCCCCGGCAGTTTGCAGGTACCGGATCCGTACTGCTTCCGCTGCTTTTACGCCCAGGAGCCCGGCTCCTGCCGGATGATGTGCGTCGATCGCATCAACGACTTCCTGGAGTACGCCAGCAGCGGCAATGTGGCCGCCATCCTCGTCGAGGCGATCTCCGGGAACGGCGGAAACATCGTTCCGCCGCCCGGTTATTTCCAGCAGTTGCGCAGTCTGTGCGACGAACACGGCATCATGCTGATCCTGGATGAAATCCAGACCGGAATCGGCCGCACCGGCCGGATGTTCGCCGCCGAGCATTTCGGTGTGGAACCCGATGCGATGACCCTGGGCAAGGGCCTCGGCGGTTCGGGCGCCGCGGTCGCCGCCATTCTGGCGAGCGAGCCGATGACCGGACTGGCGGCGACGGAACACTCCTTCACCTACGGCACCAACCTGATGGCCTCCGCCGCCGCGCTGGCGACCCTCGACGTCATCGACGACGAGGCGTTCCTGGCCAACGTGCGGGCGACCGGCGCTCGGATCATGGAGCGCCTGGCGCTCCTGCAGACCGCCTTCCCGGTCATCGGAGACGTGCGCGGGGTGGGCCTCATGATCGGCATCGAGATCGTCGGGACGGACAGGTCGCCGAACGTCGAACTCGCCAATCTGCTCGCGGAAAAGGCGATGGAGCACGGCCTCATCATCCGGCCGTCCCGCTCCGGAAAGGGCAACGTCCTGAAGATCAAGCCTCCGCTCGTCCTCACGCTCGCGGAGGCGGACCTGATCTGCGACCGGCTCGAACAGCTCTTCCGCGCCCACTGCCGCTGAGCGCGCCGCCGGGCGGTGGAGCTCTTTCCGCGCGCTTGCGCGCACTTCGGCACACCTTTCCCGGATGCCGTCTTCACCTGCCCGGCGCCCGCGCCTGACGACCTTGAAACGCAAGGGATCGACACATGTTTCCATCGACCACCGAACAACTGCCCTGTTTCGCAGGGGAACTCCCCACCTCCGGCCTCGAAGAGCGGATCAAGGAGGCCGGCGGTCTGCTGACCTTCTCCTGTGCCGACGAGGAGACCCTGCTCCGGGCCGCGCAGACGGTCGGTGAGGTCATGCTGCACCGGGACAGCGACGCCCGCGGCATCACGCCGATCCGGCTCACCGACGGCAAGACGGACGTCGGGCTGACCAGCGGCGAACTGCTGGCCCACACCGACCGGCCGGCGATCGAGGAGCCGCCGCGCTACCTGTTCCTGTGGTGCAAGCAGGCGACCGGGGAGGGCGGGGAGACGGTTCTCCACCGCGGCGAGGACGTGGTGCGCCACCTGGAGGAACACGACCCGGCGACCCTCGCGGCGGTCACCTCGTCGCAGGCGGCGATCTTCCGGACCGGCCCCTACGAGTACGTCGGCCCGATCATCCGCGTGGAGAACGGTGAAGTCACCGACGTGCGGCTGCGGTTCGACCCGTTCGTCCACTTCTCCTGGGACGTGGCCCGCAACCTGCCGGCCTTCCGGACGGCGCTCGAATCCGTCGCGACCCGGTTCACCCTCCAGGTCGGTCAGGGCTACATCCTCGACAACCGGACCTGGTTCCACGGTCGCACGTCCTACACCGGTGATCGGGAGATGTCCCGGATCATGGTCGCCTGAATGGCGTGCCATCCGGCAGAGCACCCACCGAGGAGCCCGATGCGCATCCTGCTCGCCAGCCACACCCCGCTCGACGGTTCAGGGAGCGGGATCTACATCCAGAAGATCGCGGAACTCCTGCTGGCCCAGGGCCACGAAGTGGCGACCCTGTGCCCGGCCGGGAGCAGCACCGAGATCCATCCGTTCCGGCACGAGGTCATCGGGACCCCCGGACGGCCCGGACGGTGGAACCTTCCGTTCGACTTCCCCAGCTTCAGCGGTCACCGCGACAGCGCCGCGCTCTACGAGGATCTGGACGCCGACTCCGTCGCCGTCTACCTCGACGTGTGGTCCGGCGCGTTGACCGAGCTCGCGCGGGAGTTCAGGCCCGACGTCCTGCACGTCAACCACGCGTTCCTGATCGCCTGTGCCGCGGCGGGAATCCCGTCGCTGCCCTATGTCGTGGTCTCGCACGGGAGCGAGTTCTTCCGGCGTTCCGGCACGGCCTTCGAGGCCTACCAGCGGGCGGGGCTGAAGGCGGCGCGCGAGCTCGTGGCCATCACGCCGGGCATCGGCGCCCTGATGAGCGAGGCGGCCGGGATCGACGGGGGACGCGTCCACATCGTGTCCCCCGGGTTCGATCCGGAGGTGTTCCGCCCTTCGGCGGTCGACCGCGCGGCGGTCCTGGAGTCGTTCGGCCTGTCGGGGAACCGTCCCTGTGTCGCGTACGTGGGGCGGATCGTCGAGTACAAGCGGGTGCCGGACGTGCTGGCCGCGGTGGCCGCGCTCCCCGCGGTGGAACGCCCGCAGCTGCTCGTGGTCGGGGACGGGCCCGGCCTGCCCCAGGCGGTGGAGGCGGCGCAGCGCCTCGGCCTGTCGGAGGCGGTGTTCGCGGGGCACCTCGCCGACCCGGCCAAGGTCGCCGAACTCCTCAACGCCATCGACCTCCTGGTACTGCCGAGCGAGAACGACCCCTATCCGATGACGGCGATCGAAGCGCTCGCGTGCGGCACGCCCGTGCTGACCAGCGACCGGTGCGGGGTGACGGACATCGTCGCCGACACGGCGGGTGCCGTGTACCCCGTCGGTGACACCCGGGCCATCGCGGCGTTCGTCCGGCAGGCGGTCCGGGACGACTGGAAGGGCACCCGCGGGCCGAACGGTCCGGAGCGCGTCGCGGCCAAGGGGTGGCAGGCCATCGCCGCCCGGCTGCTGGACGTGTACCGCCGGGCGGCCCAGCCGGGCCGTTAGGGCCCGTCCGGCCGGCGAAGACGCCCGCGGAGCCCTTGGATCAAGAACGGAGACAGAACATGCACGGCGTCACTGTCCGCACGGCGGACGCCGGAGACCTCACAGGCATCGTCGAGCTGTGGCGGGCGGCCGCACACCGCGAGAGCGGCACCGACAACGCGGAGAGCCTGGCCACCGTCCTCGACCACCCGTACGCCACCGTGTTCGTGGCCTTCGACGGTGACACCCTGGTGGGCAGTGCGCTGCCGGCCTGGGACGGGTGGCGCGGAACCGTCCACCGCGTGGTGGTGCACCCCCGGTCGCAGCGGCGCGAGGAGGTCGGACAGGCACTCATCGCCGCCGGTGTGGAGTGGCTGCGGCAGTTCGGCGCGGTGAGGGTCAGCGCCCCGGTCGACGGCTCGGCCGAGGCGCGACGGCTCTGGGAGGGCGCCGGGTTCCTTCACGACCCGCAGACCCACCGGTTCGTGAAGGACACCGACCCGCGATCCGGGAACGGCTCGTGACCGGCCGCTCCGCACCCGCAGCCGCAGCCGCCGCCGCACCGGAGGAGCGCGGCGGCACCCGGACGACGGACCCACTGGCCCGGCCCGCCGTCGAGCGCGCCGACCCCCGCCTGATGATCGACGACGTCCTCGCCCAGCCCGCCCACCTGCGCGACGCGCTGGATCTCCTCGACGAGGTCGAGCTGCCCCGGGGCGAGTTCCCCGGCGGACTGGTGGTCTGCGGCGTCGGCGGCTCCGGGCTGGCCGGGGACGTGACCGCCGCGATCATCGGCCCGCGCGCACGAAGGCCGATCCAGACGGTGCGCGGCTACCGGCCGCAGCCCTGGGTGGACCCCGGGACGTTCGTCTTCTGCCCGAGTTACTCGGGCAACACCGACATCACCCTGGAGTACCTGACGGCGGCCCATGCCGCCGGGGCCGCCGTGGTCGGTCTGACCAGCGGCGGACGCCTGGCCGAGTTCGCCGGCCGACAGGGGCTGCCGCTCGTACGGGTCCCGGCCGGCTTCCAGCCGCGGGCGGTGACCTCGTACTCGATCGTCACGGCGCTTCGCTGCGCGGCAGCGGCGGGCGCCGGTCCGGACCTCAGGGGCGAGGTCGCGGAGGCCGCCGACTTCCTCGACGAGCTGGTGCGGGAGTGGGGGCCGGAGTCCCCCGCGGACTCGCTGGCCAAGTCGCTCGCCCGCGACCTCCACGGCACGGCCGTGGTGGCCTACGGCAGCGGCCCGACCGCAGCGGTCGCCCACCGCTGGAAGACCCAGCTCAACGAGACCGGCAAACACCTGGCCTTCTCCTCCGAAGTACTGGAGGCCGACCACCACGAACTGTGCGTGTGGGACCACCTGGACGAGCCGGCCCGCTGGTCGGCCCTCTTCCTGGAGGACCGGGTGGACCAGCACCCGCGCGCCGTACGCCGCATGGAACTCACCGCCGAACTCATCGCCGGGACCGGGGCACCGACCCGCTGGATCTCCGCCCGGGGCGAGACGCGGACCCAGCGGCTGCTCTCCCTCGTGCTGCTCGCCGACTTCGTCAGCGTCTACACCGCGGCCCTGTCCGGCGTCGACCCGTCGGAGATCGCGCTGATCTCCCGGCTCAACCAGCTGATCGGCTGACATTCCCCCCCACGACACCGCTCAGAAAGAGACACGCAAGTGATCAAGCGTCTCAGCCATCCTTCGTTCCGCTCGGTACTCGCCGAGAACCCACTGGTCCGCGTCGCCGGCGCCCATGACGCGCTCGGCGCCAAGCTCGCGGAGGAGGCCGGCTTCCAGGCCGTCTGGTCCTCCAGCCTTGAGGTCTCCGCGGCACGCTGCCTGCCCGACGCGAGCCTGCTCAGCATGACCGAGTACCTGCAGGCCGCCGCGCACATGCAGAGCGCGATCGGGATCCCCGTCGTGGCGGACTGCGACACGGGCTACGGCAACACCCTGAACGTGGTGCACATGGTCCACGAGTACGAGGCCGCGGGGATCACCGCGGTCTGCATGGAGGACAAGCTCTACCCGAAGATGAACAGCTTCGCGGAGGTGAGCCAGGACCTGTTGAGCATTCCGGACTTCGTCCGCAAGCTGGAGGCCGCGAAGGGCGCCCAGAGCACCGAGGAGTTCTTCGTGATCGCCCGCACCGAGGCGCTGATCAGCGGTCTCGGGGTCGACGAGGCGGTGACGCGGTGCACCGCCTACGCCGAGGCCGGGGCGGACGCCGTCCTGGTGCACTCGAAGCAGCCGACCAACTGGCAGGTGCTGGAATTCCTCGACCGCTGGGACGGACGGGTGCCCGTGGTGATCGTTCCGACGACCTACCCGGACTGGACGGCGACGGACGCCGCGGCGGCCGGCGTCTCCGTCGTGATCTACGCGAACCAGGGCATGCGGGCCACCGTCACCGCGCTGCGCGACACCTTCAACGCCATCCAGCGCAGCGACAGCTCGCGGCCGATCGAGGACGACGTGGTGTCGGTCAAGGAGATCTTCGCGCTCCAGCGACTGGACGAGTGGACGGCGATCGAGGCGTGATATCCGCACAGACCTTCTGCGACGAACTCCGCGACCACGGCATCGACTTCGTCACCGGAGTGCCCTGCTCGTTCTTCTCCGGGCCGATCAGCCGGCTGACCCGGGAAGGCCGCTACTTCGCGGCCCCCAACGAGGGCTCGGCGCTGGCCCTGGCCGCCGGAGCCTCGGCCGCCGGCGTGGGCACGGCCGTGCTGTCCCAGAACTCGGGCCTCGGCAACCAGATCAACCCGCTGACCTCGCTGAACATGACCTACCGGGTGCCGACCCTGGTCTTCATGAGCCTGCGCGGCTGGCCGGACCCGGCCGGGGACGAGCCCCAGCACGCCGTCATGGGCGAGACCACCATGCCGATCCTGGACACCCTCGGGGTCGCCCACCAGGTGCTGACACCCGGGACGACCGGTCTGAAGGAGATCCTGGCGAAGTCGCTCGACGTCGTCGAGCAGGGCCGCAGCGCCTTCGTACTGGTGCAGCGCGGCTCGATCGGCACCGAGCCCGGCGAGCCGGCGGCGGTCGACGAGGCCCTGCCCACCAGGAGCGAGGTGCTGCGCCGGATCGTGCCGAGGTTCGCGGGCCTTCCCGTGATCGCGACCACCGGCTACACCTCACGCGACCTGTTCGCGGCCGGCGACGCCGACACCCACTTCTACATGCAGGGTTCGATGGGCCACGCGCTGTCGTTCGGACTCGGCGTCGCGCTGCACCAGCCGGAGCGGAAGCCGGTGCTCGTGCTGGACGGGGACGGCGCCGCGCTGATGCACCTGGGCTCGATGTCGGCCGTGGGCGCCGCGGCTCCCGACAACCTGATCCACCTCGTCTTCGACAACCGCACGTACGAGTCGACGGGCTGCCAGCTCACCACCTCGGCCACCACCGACTTCGCGGCGCTCGCGCTGGCCTGCGGCTACGCCACGGCGAGCACCTGCCGGTCCGTCGAGGAGACCGAGGCGGCGCTGGCGAGCGCGCTGGAACGCCCGGGCCCGCACTTCGTCGTGGCCGCGGTGGCCCCCAACCGCGGCGCCGCGCCGCCGCGGGCGACCTCCGCGGTCAGCGCGCCCGAGATCTTCACGCGATTCGCGGGGTCGATGAACGGCACGTCCCGATGACGGCAGCCGCGCAGCCGGTCGTCGACGCCCGGCGCCCCACCGAGCTGCACGTGGGCCGGGGAGCCGTCGGCCGGCTGGGCGGCCTGCTCGACGGTCACCGGGCCCGCCGCGTCCTCGTGGTCGCGACACCGAGGGCACTGCACGCGGTCGGGGTGCACACCCTGCTCGAAGACACCCAGTGGCTGCCCTTCTCCGCCTTCACCCCGAACCCGCGGATCGAGGACGTGCTCACCGGCTGCCGGCTGCGCGAGAACTGGCAGCCCGACCTCGTCCTCGGCATCGGCGGCGGCAGCGCGATGGACGTCGCCAAGGCGGTACGGCTGCTGCCGGCGGACCGCGACGGCGCGCTGTCGGCGCTGCGCGGCGAGGCCGACCCGACGGCCGTGCTCCCGCCGCCGCTGGTCCTGGTCCCGACGACCGCGGGCAGCGGCAGCGAGGCCACCGCCTTCGCCACGGTCTACGCCGACGGCCGCAAGCACTCCTTGGACCACGCGTCGGTCCGGGCGACGGCGGCGATCGTCGACCCCGAGCTGACCGAGTCCTGTCCGCCGGTGGTCACCACCAGCTGCGCCTTCGACGCGCTGAGCCACGCGATCGAGTCGTTCTGGAGCCGCCGGTCGACGGACGCCTCGCGCGAACCGGCCCTGCGGGCGCTGGAGTTGCTGCTTCCAGCGGTCTCCGAGGACCTGCGCAGGCCCTCCGCCGACACCCGCGAGCTCCTGTCCCGGGGCGCACTGCTGGCGGGACAGGCCATCGACATCACGCGCACCACCGCCGCCCACGCCTTCGCCTACGAGCTGACCATCCGGCACGGCGTACCGCACGGCGTCGCCTGCCTGCTCAACCTGTGCTGGCTCTTCGACCACAACCTGGAGCGGGCCGACGCCCCGGACGACCCGCGGTCGCCGTTCCCCGTGCTGGCCCGGCTGCTCGGAACGGACCTGGCCTCCGGCGCCGAGGTCTTCTCCGGCCTGCTCCAACGGCACGGGTGGTCGTCCCGCCTGCGCGACTACGGCGTGACGGAGACCGACCTGGACGGGCTGGTCCGGGCCGGCATCGGCGCCGGTGCCCGCGCCCGCAACAATCCGGTCGACCTCGAACCGGGCACGGTTCGGGAGGCCTTGGCGCGACTGCTGTAGGGGGGCGCCCCCAGCACCCCAGACCCGACGAGAGAGGAGATCCGCGTGGCCACCGATCGGCCCGTCGACGAAGAGGGCTTCCGAGTCCGCAGCGGTGCACTGCTGCGCAGCGCGGCCAACGACCTGAAGCGCAACACCGAGGCGGCGGCCGGCGACCTCGGGCTGTCCGTGGAGGAGTACCTGGAGTACGCGGCCGGCCGCCGCGACTTCCCCATGGAGCTCGGTCGCCGCGCCGCCGCGGTCTGGCCGATGAACGAGCGCGACCTCGTCCCCGTCCGGAACGACTGCCCCGACGGCGTCCGGATCCACCGGGTGGCGGACTCCGTCGCCTCCTCGCGGACCTTCCAGCGGGGCGGCATCGACTACTACGAGTACCGGGACACCGCCATGTCCCGCCTGGCGTCGTTCCGGCCGGAGTGGATCAAGATGCTCTCGGTGGTGGACGACGACGACCCGCGCAACCCGAACGTGCACTGGAACAACGGCCATCTGCTCTACCAGTTCACGTACTTCGTCGGCCCGGTCAACTACTACTACCGGTGGGCGGGCGAGGACCACGTGCTGCGGATGAACACCGGGGACTCGATCTGGGGCCTGCCGTTCTCGCCGCACACGTTCACCTCGCGCGACGCCGACCAGGACGCGTACATCCTCGCCCTCACCTACGGCGGCGAGCTGATGGGCGACGCCCAGCACGAACTGGCCGCCCTCGGCCCCGAGTCGGCGGAGCAGTTCGCCGTCGACGCCACGGATCCGCGCACCGCGCACGCCGCGGTGCTGCGGGCCGCCCTCTCCGCGGCGGCGTTCCCGGCGGAGCAGCTCGCCGCCGAGGCCGGCCTCGCGGAGGCCCGGGTCCAGGAGCTCCTGGACGGGCTCGACGTGCCCGACCACCAGGAGACCGACGCGATGGCCGCGGCCCTGCGCGTCTCACCGCGGGACCTGCTGCCCGTCCTGGCCGACACCCGGGACGGTGTCTCCCACCGTCCGGTGTCCGAGTCGCGGCAGTGGTGCTACCCGTCCCCTGACCAGCCGTCGTACCGGATCCGGGAGCTCGCCGGCAGCCGGCTGCACCCGCACTCGCGCGCGCTGGAGCTCACACCGTGCGGCGTCACCGACCCGGCTCCGCTGCGCACCTACCAGCACCAGTACCTCTACAACGTGGGCACCGGTGCCGTGCGGATGGCGTGGCAGTACGGCGGCAAGTCCTTCGAGACGGTGCTGGAGCCGGGCGACTCGGCGTACGTGATGCCGTTCGTCGAGACCACGTACGCCCAGCAGGAGCCGGAGGAGGGTCGGGGACGCGTCCTCGCGCTGCGCATCGGCGGCCGTGTCACGGCCGAGGCGCGCGCCGCGCTGGGCGCCATGTACCCGGGAGGCCTGAGCCGCTACCTCAACGAAGACCGTCAGTGGTACGAGGCGGGCGGCTCGCACGCTCCGCAGTGACCCGGACCGCGCCCCGGTGCCGTCCGAACGCCCTCGTCCACTCCCCCACCCAGCCACCACCGCCACCACCGCCACCACCAAGGGCCTCTCATGCGTAACACCTCCCACCCCCTGCGGGTGCTGATCATCGGCTGGAAGCCGGATGCGGCCGTGACCGCACTCCACGGCCACGGAGCCGAGCTCACCTGTGCCGTGGCACCCGGCGACCTCGCCGCGGCCCGCGCACATCCGGGCGCTTCGCGGGTCGTCCCGGTCGCGAATCCGACGGACCTGGAGAGCGTCCTGTCGGGGCTCGCCCGCGAAGGCCTTTCCCCGGCGTCCTTCGACGTGGTCTGCACCGCGGGCGAGTTCGAACTCGTCGCGGCGAGCGCCCTCGGGGAGACGGCGGGACGTGCGGCCCTGCCGCTGGAGGCGGCCCTGGCCCTGCGCGACAAGTTCGTGCAGAAGCAGCGGATCCAGGAGGCGGGTCTGCCCGTGACGGCGTGCCGGGTGGTGGAGGGTCTCGCCGGGGTGGCTGCGTCCGGGGACGACCTGCCCTGCGTGATCAAGCCGCTCGCCGGCGCCGGGACCATGGACACGCACCGCGTCGAAACGGCGGCCGACCTCGCCCGGATCCGCGCGGTGCTCAAGGGCTCCGCCGACGGACTCTGGCTGGTGGAGCGGTTCGTGCCCGGCACGGAGCTGCACGTGGACGGTGTCGTGCGCGACGGTCGGGTTCTCGGATTCGGCGTCTCCCGGTACCTGAACAACCTGATCGACTTCCATGACGGCGCCCTCGTGGGATCGTTCACGCTGGACCCGGCACACCACTCGGAGCTCTACGAACGGACCGGGGATCTGGTCACCCGGGCGATGGGCGCCCTGGGCCACCGCGACGGCGTGTTCCACCTGGAGATGTTCCACCAGGCCGACGGCGGCCTGGTGTTCAGCGAGTGCGCGGGGCGGGTCGGCGGCGGCAAGATCGCCACGGCGCTCCAGCGGCAGTTCGGCATCGACCTGCACGACGAGTGGGCGCGCAGCGTGCTGCGCCTGCCGTCGGCCCTCGGACCGGAGCGGTCGCCGGGCAGCGGGTCCGCCGGCAGCCACGGGTGGATCCACCTCACGGCGCCCGCCGGCCGGATCGAGCACGCCCCGGGCGAGGCCGACCTGCTGGCGCAGCCCGGTGTGGTGACGGCCGAGGTCGACATCCGGGTGGGCGATGTGGCACCGGGGTCCACTGCGGCCACCTCCCTGCGGGCCGCACGGGCCGTGGTCCGGGGCTCGGACGCGACCGAGGCCGAGGCACGACTGCGGTCACTGGCCGACTGGTTCCGGGCCGCTGTGGTCACCGCTGATCCCCTGGCGGACACCGCCGTCCTGCGCGAAGAGAGGATTCCGTCCCCCATGAGTCCCATCCGGCCCGCGGGCGACGGCGGGTCCGAGCGGATCCCGCCCAGGCGGGTGCTCCTGGTCGGCTGGCGGCCCAGGGCGATCGTCGCCCTGCACGCGCACGGCGCCGACGTGACGTGTGTTCACCGCCCCGGCGAGAACCGCTCGGACGGCGTGCCGGACGACGCGTACCGTTCCGTCGAGGTGCCCGATCCGCGCAGCGTCGAGGACGTGCTCGCGGGCCTGGCCCGCATCGACCGCGGCCCCCAGGACTACGACCTCGTCTGCAGCCAGCACGAGTTCACGCTGGTGACGGCGGCCGTGGCCGGCGGGGGCGCGAACTGGATGGCCCCGGAGACGGCGGTGCGGCTGCGCGACAAGGCGGTGCAGAAGGAGACGGTCCGACGGGCCGGGATACCCGTCGCGCGGTGCCGGGTGATCGGTGACATCGGCGATCTGCCCGGCGTGGCGGAACTGCCCGCCGTGGTCAAGCCCTTGGCGGGAGCGGCGACCCGGCACACCTTCGTGCTCGACTCGGCGGAGTCGGTCGACCGGGCCGTCCGGCAGCTGAAGGAGGAGGGCATCGGCGGGCCGTGGCTCGTCGAGGAGTTCGTGACCGGGAACGAGCTCCTGCTGGACGGCGTGGTCCGCGGCGGCGAGGTGGTGTTCCTCTCGGTGTCGCGGTACCTGCAGAACGCCATCCAGGTCCGTTCCGGCGCCTTCGTCGGCGCCGTCGCGCTGGATCCGAAGGAACACGACGAGCTCTACGCCCAGGCGCGGGCCCTCTGCCGGGACGCCCTGGGCGCACTCGGTCACCGGGAGGGCGTGTTCCACCTGGAGGCCTTCCGCCAGCCGGACCGGCTGGTGTTCAGCGAGTGCGGCGGCCGGGTGAGCGGCGGCAAGGCGTACCTGGTCATCCGGGAGAAGTTCGGTGTCGACCTGCACGACGAGTGGGCCCGCGCCACGCTGGGTCTGCGAAGCGCGGTGGCCGACGCCGTGCCGTCCTCGGACAGTTACGGACACGTCTACCTGGCGGTCCCGGGCGGCCGGCTCACCTCGCTGCCCGGTCAGGACGAGGTCCTGGCCAGGGACGGCGTGATCCTCGCGGAGATCGCGGTCCAGGCCGGGCAGACCATGGCGGACCCGTCACGCGCCTCGGACAGCGGGGCGGGGACGGCCGTGGTCGTCGGCGCGGACGAGGGCGAGGTCGAGCGACGGCTCACCGGTCTCGCGCGGTGGTTCGCCGACTCCGTGACCGTGGAGCCCGGCCAGGATGCGTGAACGCCTGCAGTCCCTGCTGCCCGCCACCCGTGCCGGGCGAGTCCTGGCCGGCGGCATCGGCGTCAGCGCGGTCGGCAGCGGGGCGTTCCTGGCGAGCGCCACGCTGTACTTCGTCGGCCAGGTCGGACTGGCGCCGGCCGAGGTGGGGCTCGCCCTCTCCCTGGCCGCGGTCTGCGGCATCCTCAGCCCGTTGCCGGTCGGACGGCTGGCGGACCGGTTCGGCGTGCCGCGCCTGTACCTGGTGCTGCTGGTGGTGCGGGCGGTCGGCTACGCGAGCTTCGTCTTCGTCGGGGACTTCCTCAGCTACCTGCTGCTGGCGGGTCTGGTGACCGCGGCGGACCGCGCCTGCTCGCCCCTGCAACAGGCCGTCGTGGGCCTGGTGGAGGCGCCCGACCAGCGCACCCGGGCGCTCGCGTCCATCAACACGATCCGGAACGCGGGCATGTCCGCGGGCCTGGTGCTGGCGGGCGCGGTGCTGGCCCTTCCGGGGCGGGCGGGCGTCCTCGCGCTCTTCCTGTTCAACGCGGCGTCGTTCCTGGTCGTGGCGGAGAGCGCGCGTCGCGCCCTGCGCAGCTCGGGCGCGGCGGCGGAGACGGGAGCGGGCCCCCGCCCGGCCGGGCCGTCCGCCGGGAAGCCGGACCCCGGCGTGCCCGGCCCGGCTCAAAGCCCGGCTCAAAGCCCGGCTCAAAGCCCGCTGCGGGACCGCCGGTACCTCGCGCTGACGGCCGGGAACGCCCTGCTGGCGCTGCACGACTCGGTCCTGCTGGTGCTGATCCCGGCCTGGGTCGCGACCCGCCACGACGCGCCGCCCAGCCTGGTCCCCGTCCTGCTGGGCATCAACACCGTGGCGACGGTCGCGCTCCAGGTGCCCTTCGCGAAGCTGGCGGTGGGGGCGGCCCGGGCGCGGCGGGTGATCGGCCTCGCCGTCGTCCCGCTGGTGCTGGCCTGCCTCGCGCTGATGGGGGCCGACGCGCTGCCGGTCGCGGCGGGCGCCTGCCTCGCCGCCCTGGGGGTGGTCCTCCTCACGCTCGGCGAGAACCTGCACGCGGTCTCGGGGTACGAGCTCTCGTACCTCATGTCGACCGAGTCCCAACGGGGCCGCTACCTGGCCCTGTTCCAGGTCGGTCAGAGCACCCAACAGGTGCTCGGACCGGCCCTGATGACGGCCGTGATCCTGCCGGCGGGCCCCCGCGGGTGGGTCCTGCTGATGGGTCTGCTCTGCGTGGGCGCGGTCGCCGCGCGGAGCAGCGTTCCGACCCGCGAATCACTTGACGTGGACATTTAATCCATTGGATCATTGGAAAGGCGGACATGGAGATCCTTCAGATCCCCGGCGCGGAGCACCAGGCACTCCTGGCACGTCTCTCGGCCGACTCCTCCCGTCCGGCGAAGCTCGGAACGCTGGGACCGGTGGGGACCAGCAGCGAGTACATCGCCGAACTGCTGTCGCGCTGCTTCGACGGGAATCCCGGGCGCTTCCACATCGTGCTCGAAGAGACCTACGAAGAGTGCATGGAAGGGCTGGCGGCAGGCCGTCTCGACCTCGTGCTGGTGGCCCATGCCTACGCCAACATCAATGCGTTCTACATGAACCCGAAGCTGGAGCCGGCCGCCGTGCTGCGCGGGAGCACCCCCGAGTACGGACTGGCCATCCGTCAGGACTTCGCCTACGACGAAGAGATGCTCTACACCGACACCGTGGTGACCCATCCGGCACCCGTGCCGCTGTTGCGCTACCACTTCGACCGGCCCGTGAAGCACGAGACGGTGACCTCCACCAGCAAGGCCGCCGGGCACGTCGCCCAGGGGAAGTACAACATCGCCATCACGAACGAGCAGGCGGCGCAGCAGCACAACCTCAAGTTCGTCTACCGGTTCTCACGGATCCCAATGACGTGGACCGTCTTCTCGAAGAGGAAGGATCTCAATGAACTCGCAAGCGCGTGAACGTCTCTACTTCCCGGCCGCCGACATGGCACTGCACGACAACGGCATCCGCACGGAGTCCTACCGGCGCGACGACACGGTGGTGGAGGTCTCCTTCATCCCGCCCGGTGCCGTCCTGGCGGGCGGTTCCCCCGAGGGGGCCCGGGTCGGGATGGTCGTCCGCGGCGAACTCACCGTGACGGTCGGCGAGGTGACGAAGGTGATGAAGGCGGAGGGCGACGCGTACGTCGCGCCTCCGAACGTCGAGAGCAAGTCCGTGAACACCTCCGCCGAGGAGACCATCGCGCTCGTCATCAAGCGGAACAAGCCCGGGGAGGCGTACAACGCGCCGGCCGGGTACTTCCTGGAGCCGATCGAGTCGCGCAAGTTCGTCGGGATGGACGTCACGTTCTTCCTCGCCGACTGGGTGGAGCTGATGATCGCCAACATCCCGGCCGGCGGTGAGATGCCCTACCACAAGCACAGCCACGAGCAGATCGGCGTGTGCCTGGACGGCCGGTACGAGATGACCGTCGAGGAGACCAGCTACGAGCTGGTGTTCGGCAGCACCTACTTCTGCGCCGGCCAGGAGGGGCACGGAGCGGCGAACCGCAACGAGGGCGAGGCGCGTTCGCTGAACATCTTCATTCCGCCGCGCTACCACCGGGTTCCCCAGCTGGACGCGGAGTGACCCGTACCTCGATCGTCCTGGGCGCCAGTCGCGGCATCGGTCGCGCGACCGCGCTGCACCTGGCGGCCAAGGGCTACGTCACGGTCCTCAGCTCGCGTGACCGGGAGGGCCTGGAGGCGGTGGCGAAGGAGGCGGACGGCGGACGGACCTGCGTCGTCCCGGGCGACGTCACCTCGCGGTCCTTCCGCGAGGAGCTGGTCGGCGAGGTCGAACGCCGCTTCGGCCGGATCGACGTGCTGGTCAACAACGCCCCCGGGCCGGTGCCGGGCTCCTTCGACGGCGTGCGGGTCGAGGACGTCCACACGGCGATGGACCAGAAGCTGGTGCCGTACCTGGACCTGATCAAGGCGGTCGCCCCGGTGATGGTGAGGAACGGCTTCGGCCGGATCGTCAACATCGTCGGCAACGCCGGCCGGGAGCCCGCCGCCGGACTGTTCTTCTCCGGCCTGGTCAACGCGGCGGTCGCGAACGCGAGCAAGTACCTGGCGGACCAGTACGCCAGGCACAACGTGACGGTGAACTGCGTCCACCCCGGGGTCATCCGGACCGACCGCTACGACCAGGCCGTCCGCCACCTCAGCGAGGCCGGCGAGATCTCGCCACAGGCGGCGGCGGACCTCCTGATGCGGTCGGTGGCGATGGAGCGTCCCGGGCGGCCCGAGGAGGTCGCCGCCCTGGTCGGCTTCCTCGCATCCGAGGAGGCGTCCTACCTGACGGGACAGCAGATATCGGTGGACGGCGGGCAATTGACATGCGTGTGAAGGGAGAAGGGCTCGTGTTCCAGGACAAGGTGGTCGTGGTCACCGGTGCCGCGTCCGGCATCGGGCGGCGGACGGCGGGCGAGTTCGCCCGACAGGCCGCCAAGGTGGTCGTCGCGGACATCGACGGGACGAGCGGCGCCGACTTCGTCGCCGAGCTGAAGAACGACGGGCACGAAGCGCTCTTCGTCCGGACCGACGTCACGGTCGAGGCGGACTGCGAACGCCTGGTGGCCGCCGCGGTGGAGACGTTCGGCCGGGTCGACGTGCTGGTCAACAACGCCGGCATCGAGATCTCGACCCCCGTCCACGAGATGACCGAAGGCGAGTGGGACAGGCTGGTCGACACCAACCTGAAGAGCATGTTCCTGTGCTCGAAGTACGCACTCCGCGAGATGATCGGCGCTTCGAGCGGCGCGATCGTCAACGTCTGCTCGGTGAGCGGGCTGGTGGCGTGGCCGGGCATCGCCGCGTACAACGCGACCAAGGGGGGAGTGATGATGCTGACCAAGTCCCTCGCGGTCGACTACGCGAAGTACAACATCCGGGCGAACTGCGTCTGCCCCAGCATCATCGACACCCCGATGACGGACACGTCGATCGGCCATGACGCGGCGGTCAAGGAGCAGAAGGCGAAGCTGAATCCGATCGGCCGTCTCGGCACGCCGGAGGACGTCGCCAACGCGATCCTGTTCCTCGCCTCGGACAAGTCGTCGTTCGTGACCGGTGCCGCGCTCACCGTCGACGGTGGATACACGGCCGTCTAGGCGGCAGAAGCCAGCAAGGGGAAAGGTGGGCCGGGGTGCGGGAGCACGTGGGCAGCAGGGCGGGCGGGACCGGGTTCCCGCTCTTGACGGTACTCACGCTGATGGCGGGGATCTTCGCCGTCGGTTCGGAAGAACTGGTGGTCTCGCCACTACTCGTGGACGTGGCCCGGTCGTTCGACACGTCGGTGTCGGTGACGGCACTGTCGGTGAGCATCTACGGCATCGCCACCGCGGCGGGCGCCTTGCTGTTCGCCCCGCTCGGGGACAGGGTGTCACGGCGCCTGGCCCTGACGGTCGGAATGGCGACCTTCCTGGTGGGGACCGTCCTGTGCGCCTTCGCGGGGGCGCTGGAGGTGTTCTTCGCGGGCCGGGCGCTGGCCGGGCTGGCCACGGGCGCCTTCGTGCCGACGGCGTACGCCTTCGTCGGTGACCGCGTCCGCTACGAGCACCGCGCCAAGGCGATGGGCATCATCGTGTCGAGCTGGTCGTTCTCGCTCGTCGTGGGCGTGCCGATGGGGTCCTTCGTCGGACAGTGGTCGGGTTGGCGGGCGGCCTTCGGGCTGCTCGCCGTACTCGGCGCCGTGGTGGCCGGCCTGCTGCTCCTGGACGGCCGGTCCAGTCGTTCCGAGGCGGGGGAAAGCCCGCGACCGGCGCGCTCGGAGCGGGCGCAGCAGGGCCCGAGCCGATCGGTGGTGGGTGTCTTCCGGCTCCCGAAGGTGTCCCTGTACGTGCTGGCCACGTTCCTCAACATGCTGGGCTTCTACGGGATGTACACCTTCGTCGGCAGCGCCCTGCAGTACCGCTTCGGTTCCGGCAGCCCGCTGACGGGGGTCATGATCCTCCTCTACGGGCTCGGCTTCTCGACCAGCTTCGTCACCGGGAGGTGGGCGGACAGGTTCGGCAAGGAGCGGGTGCTGCTCGTCCTGCTGGCGGGGCTGGTCCCCACGCTGACGGTCCTCCCGCGGATGTTCCACCTGACGGTGCCGCTGGTCGTCTGCCTCTTCCTGTGGGGCGCCATGCAGAGCCTGGTCGTCACACTGCTGAGCACGCTCCTGAGCGAGTGCTCGGAGCACAACCGCGGGACGATCCTCGCCTTCTACAGTCTCGCGACCAACCTCGGGGTGGCCCTGGGAGCGGCCGCGCTGGGCCCGCTGTTCACGGCGCACGGCTTCGGAGCCGTGGGTCTGGCATGTTCCGCGATCACCCTCGTCGCGTTCCTCCTCGTCGTGTGGGTCTACCGGCGCACGGGTGAAGTGCTGCCGGTCGGCGACGGGGCTCCCCAGCAGCAGACGAGTCCGGTGGAGGTCACCGCGCATGAGGATTGAGATCGCCCGACGGCTCCTGGAACTGCCGAGGAGCTCCTTCGCGACCACCATCGGCCGGATCGACCAGTTGGTGGCGGCCGGGGAGGACGTCGTCAACCTGTGCCAGGGCAACCCCGATCTGCCCACTCCGCCGCACATCGTCGAGTCCTTGCGCAGTCAGGCGCTCGACCCGGCCAACCACCGGTACCCGTCGTTCTCCGGTCTGCTGGAACTCAAGGACGCCGTCGCCCGGTGGTACGCGGCCCACTACCGGGTCGAGCTGGACCCCGGATCCGAGGTCGCGATCCTGTTCGGCGCGAAGGCCGGCCTGGTGGAGATCAGCCAGTGCCTGCTGAACCCGGGGGACGTCTGCCTGATGCCGGACCCGGCGTTCCCCGACTACTGGGCGGGGGTCGTCCTCGCCAAGGCGCACATGCACCCGCTCCCGCTCCTGCGGAGCAACGGCTATCTGCCCGACTACTCCGCGCTCGGCCCGGACGTGTGCGAGCGTGCCAGGCTGATGTTCCTGAACTACCCCAACAACCCGGTCTCGGCGACGGCGCCGCTGGAGTTCTACCAGGACACCGTCCGGTTCGCGGCCGAGCACCGGGTGGTCGTGGCCTCCGACTTCGCGTACGGGGCCCTGGGTTTCGACGGAGAGGTCCCGGTCTCCTTCCTGCAGGCGGACGGCGCCAAGGACGTGGGCGTCGAGTTCATCTCGCTGTCGAAGATGTTCAACATGGCCGGCTGGCGGATCGGTGCCGTCGTCGGCAACCCGGAGGTCATCGCCGCGATCAACCTGCTCCAGGAGCACTACTACGTTTCGCTCCCACCGTTCATCCAGCGGGCGGCGATCACCGCTCTGACCGGTCCGCAGGACTGCGTCAGGGAGCTCACCTCGATCTACGAGCGCCGGCGCGACCTCTTCGTGGACGGGGTGCGGCAGGCGGGATGGGACATCGACGTCCCGCGCTCGATCTTCGCCTGGCTCCCGGTTCCCGGCGGCGACTCCGTCGCCTTCGCCGAGGAGCTGCTGGAGCGCAGCAAGGTGGCGGTGGCACCCGGCCGCTGGTTCGGGGCGCACGGCGAGGGATTCGTCCGGGTCAGCCTGCTGGCACCGGAGGAGCGCCTCCGGGAGGCCGTCGCCCGACTGACCGACGCCCGCGTGCCGCAGCCGTAGCGCCGCAGCCGTAGCGCCGCAGCCGTAGCGCCGCTTCCGGCCCCTTCGTCCACCGTTCTTCCCTGATCCGCCGCCGACCCCGGGCCGTCGTTGCCCCGGGCCGGCGGGGCCGGGGTCCGTCCATGCCGAAAACAGAAGGTTCGAACACGACCATGACCGTAGAGATCGACGTCGAAGCCCAGATCGCGGCAGACCGCCTGAAGATCGACGAGCTCGACACCCGCATCATCGAACTGCTCGCCCAGCGGGCCCTGATATCCCGCGGCATCCAGGAGCGCCGCATCGGCGCCGGGGGTCCGCGCACCGTGTTCGGGCGCGAGATGGACATCCTGGCCCGCTACCGGGACGAGCTCGGCGCGTCGGGCACGCAGATCGCGATGAGCGTCTTCGAACTGTGCCGCGGCGCCGGCCCGGTCGGCCCGGCGGGGCCCCGGGCGACGGCGTAGCTCCCCGCTCCCCGCTCCTTCCTTCCCCGCCCGCCCCCTCCTTCCTCCGGACCAACCGTCCCCCGACCACCTCAGGAGATCCGCTGTGATACGTCACGTAGTGCTGTTCAAGTTCAAGCCGGGAATCGACTGGAACGACCCTCGCGCCGGGGCGGCGGAGCACACCGCCTCGCTGGTGGGCAAGGAGGTGCCCGACCTCCGGGAGTGGCGCTGGGGGCGCAACGTCTCCCCCCGGGAGATCGCCTACGACTTCCTCGTCGAAGGGCTGCTGGACGACATGGAGGCCGTCGAGCGCTACCTCGTCCACCCGTTCCACCAGGACGCGATCCGCCAGTGGCGCGAGATCAGCGACTGGGTCATCGCCGACGTCGAGGAATGACCCATGCCGACACGGGTCGATTTCCATCTCCCCTTCCAGGCACCCGTCACCCGCCCGTCCGAGGTCGAACGCGCCCGGCTGCGGACCGTGGACTGGGCCCGCGAGCACGGCCTGCTCAAGCCGACGGACGAATCGGTCCGCTACTTCCTGAGCATGCGGCTGGCCGACGTGGCCACCGGCTTCAGCCCGGACGCGCGCGGCGCCGACCTCGACGTGATGACGGACCTGATCACGTGGACCGCGGTCTGCGACGACTTCTTCGACGGCCCGGTCGGTGACGACCCGGCCCGAGCGATGGCCGCGGTCACCGAGTTGGCCCGGGTCACGACGGGCGCCGCGGGAGCCACCGCGGCACACCCGGGGAACCCGCTGGTCTCCGCCACCGCGGACCTGTGGGCACGCATGGCGGAACCGATGTCCGACCGCTGGCGCCTCCGCGCCGGTCGGAACTGGCGGCGCTTCCTGCTCTCCTTCCTGGCCGAGGCGGACGCCCGCCGAGCCCGCCGGATCCCCACGGTGACCGAGTACTTCCGACTCCGCCAGGAGACCATGGCGATGTACGTCTACCTGGACGCCGCCGAACGGTCGGACCACCGCGAGGTCCCCGAAGCGGTCCTCTCCAGTGAGGCCGTACGGGAACTCCTCGCGCTGGAGATCGAGATCCTGGCGTGCTGCAACGACGTGCACTCCGTGGAACACGAGGAGGCGCGGGGGGACACCCACAACCTGGTCCTCGTGCTGGAGCGGCGCGAGGGTCTGAGCCGGGACGACGCGATCGAGCGGATCCGCGGCTGGGTGCACGAGAGGTCGGAGCGGTTCCTGGCCGTCCGGGCCGGCCTGCCCCGGCTGTGGGCCGCGCTCGGACTGACACCGGCCGAAAGGGCGGCAGCCGAGGCCCACGTCACCACGATGACGCACCAGATGCGGGTGACCTACGACTGGAGCCGGGCCACGGCCCGGTACACCGCTCCCGCGCCGGTGACGGCCGCCGCCGAAGCCACCCGGCCGCCGTACCTGGCGTTCGCGCAGCCCGCCGTACCCGCCGTACCCGGCGGACGAGGGAGATGAGCAGGAGCATGTCGCAGCAGGCAGGTGCGACCGTCCCCCGGATGACCGGGGGCTGGCCGCTGATCGGACACAGCCTCGATCTGGTCCGGCGACCGCTGGAGTTCGTCGAAGAGCTCCGGGGGCAGGGCCGGATCGTCGTCTTCCGGCTCGGCACGCGGTCGGCCTACATGGTGAACGACCCGCTGCTGGTCAGGGAGGTCCTGGTCGGGAAGCAACGGCAGTTCGAGAAGGGCGGACCGCTGTTCCGGCAGTCCGGCACGCTCCTCGGCAACGGGCTCGCCGCGTCGAACGGCGCCCTGCACCGAAGACAACGGAGGCTGGCCCAGCCGGCCTTCCACCACGCGGAGGTGGCCCGCTACGCCGAGGCCGTCTCACGGCTGGCCGCCCAGCGACGGGACAGCTGGCGGAACGGCCTGACGGTCGACCTCTCGCGGGAACTGCACGACCTGACCATGGACATCCTGGCCGGCACGCTCTTCCGGGGGCTCAGCCCGGAGCGGGCCGAGGACATCCGGCGGTCGCTGCCGGAGCTGATCGCCGGAGTCGCACGACGCGCCTTCGTCCCGATCGGGTTCGTGCACAAGCTCCCGCTGCCGGTCAACCGCAGGGAACGGGACGCGCTGCGACGACTGTTCGGCCTCGTGGACGGTCTGATCCGCTCCTACCGGGAGGACGGAACCGATCACGGCGACCTGCTCTCCCGGTTCATGTTCGCCCGTGATCCGGAGACCGGCGCCGCCATGGACGACCGGCAGATCCACGACGAGATCCGCTCGATGATGGTCGCCGGCACCGAGACCTCCGCCACCGTCCTGCACTGGGCGCTGATCGTCCTCAGCCGGCACCCCGACGTCGAACGAAGGGTGCGCTCGGAGGTGGACGAGGTGCTGGCCGGACGCGCCGCCACCTACCAGGACCTCCCGCGGCTGGAGTACCTCGGCCGGGTCGTTCAGGAGACCCTGCGGATGTATCCGGTCGGCTGGCTGCTGACCCGGCGCGCGGTCGCCCGGGTGCAGCTCGGCGACCACGTGATCCCGGCCGGGGCGGACGTCTTCTTCAGCCCCTACGGGCTGCACCGGGACCCGGCGTCCTTCCCCGACCCCGGCGCCTTCGACCCCGACCGGTGGTCGCCGGCCCCGCCACACCCCGTTCCGCGGGAGGCCTACATCCCGTTCGGCACGGGCGTGCGGAAGTGCATCGGCGAGTCGTTCGCCCATGTCGAAGTCATGGTCATCCTGGCCACACTGCTGACCCGGTGGGAGTTCCGCCCGGTCACCGCGAACGCGCTGGAACCGGCCGCCGCATCCACGCTCAGGCCCAAGGAGCCCCGCATGGTCCTCCGGGAACGGCAACCGGCACCTGACCGGGGCGGTGACCGATGAGCCGACCACTGGCCGGACCGCGGCCGGACGAAGTCCCCGCCGAGGACCTGCGGCTGCTGACCGGCCGGGTCGAGAGCGCGCTCGGCGACCTCCTGGCCGATCAGCTCGCCCGCTGGTCGGAGGTCGACCGCCGAGCCGCCGTCCCCGTCCAGGCGGTGGCGGACCTGGTGGCAGCGGGCGGCAAGCGGCTGCGCCCGGTGTTCTGCCTCGCCGGTTTCCTCGCCGGCGGCGGCCGGCCCGAGGACGGCGAGTACGCGGTCCGGGCCGCGACCGCGCTGGAACTGCTGCACGCGTCGGCACTGATCCACGACGACGTCATGGACGAGGCGGACGAGCGCCGTGGCCTGCCGACGGTCCGGACCCAGCACTCCTCGATCCACCGGGCGATGCGCTGGCAGGGGGACCCGGACCGCTACGGCGAGTCCGTCGCCATCCTCGCCGGCGACCTGGCGTGGGTGTACGCCGACCACCTGATGGCGGACCTGCCCGCCGCGGTCCGGCAGGAGTGGTACGACCTGCGCACCGAACTGGTGGCCGGTCAGATGCTCGACGTCTCGGCCGCGACCGAACTCCGCCCCGACGTACAACTCGCCTCCAAAGTGGCGGTGTTGAAGAGCGGACGATACACCGTGCTGCGCCCGCTCCGGCTGGGCGCGGCGCTGGCGGGCCGCGCGGACCTGCACCGGCCGTTCCAGGTCTACGGCGAAGCGCTCGGCGAGGCCTTCCAGCTGCGGGACGACCTGATCGACGTCTTCGGCGACCGCTCGCTCAGCGGGAAACCGGGCCAACAGGACCTGCGCCGGCCGAAGATGACCCTGCTGCTGTCGATCGCGGTGCAGCAGGACGAGCGCATCCGTGACCTGGCCCGCGTCGGGCAGGTGGAGGCACTGGTCGCCCGGCTGGAGAGCAGCGGCGCCCGCGACCTGGTGGAAGCCCGGATCGACCGCCTGCTCGCGGAGGCCCACGCGGCCGTGGCCACCGCGAACCTCACATCGCCCTGGCGCGAGCACCTGGCCGCCCTCGCCACCGTCATCGCCCGGCCCCGCGAGGAACTGTCGACGCCCTCCTGATGCTCGTCACGGCGTCGCCGCCCGGACCTCCGGCGCCTGGACGTCCGCCCCTGGCTTCCCCGTGCACCTCACCGCACGGGGAAGCCGGGGGCGGACGTTCCGGTACGAGGTGGGGGCACGGACCGCCGGCACCTCCTCGTCGCGCACGTGACAGGCCGGCCACGGCCGCTGCTCGCGCGTGACGTACGTCGACGGCGAGGAATCCGGGGCCTTCGTCACGACGGCCGGTGCGCTCGGTGCGCTCGGTGCGCTCACCCGACACGCTCCGCCGTCACCTCTTCCTCCCCGGCGGGTTCTCCCCGTGCGGGCCGGGCCGGTGACGGCCGGTCGGGCGTGCCGGACCCGGCGGCGCGGTCCGGTCGAGGAGCCCGGCGGGGGTCCACGGGGTGGAGCGCCTGGACGACGGCCCAGACGACGGAGACGGCGGGCACCGCGAGGACGGCACCGATGATGCCGAGCGCGATGCTGCCGGCGATCACCGACACGGCGACGACGACGGGGTGCAGCCGCACCGCCCAGCTCATGATCATCGGATGGAGCAGATGTCCTTCGAGCTGGCCGATCACGACGATCAGCGAGAGGACCACAACCGCGATCACCGGCCCGCGAGCGGCCAGTGCGACGGCGCCGGCCACCGCGAGGGCCACGGGCGAGCCGACGAACGGGACGAACGCGGCCACGAACTCCAGCACCGCCAGCGGCGCCGCGAGCGGCACGCGCAGCACGAACAGTGCGATGCCGACCAGGACCGCATTGGTGGCCGCCACGAGAACGATGCCGCGGATGTATCCGGACAGGGCCCGCCACGCGGCACGCCCGGCGCGCTCCCAGTCCGCCTGCCGCGGCCCCGGCAGCAGGTGACCGACGAAGGCCCACATGCGCTCGCCGGAGTGGACGAAGAACACCGAGCAGAACAGCCCCAGGGCCGTGATGGTGAGGATCTCCACCACCTGGGCGGCACCGTCGACGGCACTGTGCACCAGGCTGGCCCGGTGGGTCGCCACGAAGGACCCGATCTCGTGCTGCAGACCGGTCAGGGCGCCCGGCCGGACATGGAACGGGGCTCCCTCCAGGAAGCGCTCCAGCCGGGCGATGCCCGTGTAGAACTGCGCTGCCACCTGCGGAGCCTGATGCGCGACCAGGACGCCGAGCCCGGTCAGCACTCCCGCAACGGCCGACAGGGCCAGGAGGTAGGCTCCCGCCACGGCGAGCGCCCGGGGCAGTACCTTCCCCAGGCCGTCGGCCACCGGCCGTAGCAGTGCCGCGACCACCAGGCCCACGAAGACGGCGATGACGACCGGCTTGAAGCGGTCCAGCAGGGTGAACGCGGCGTAGGCGACGACGCCGAGCACCAGCAGGCGCCACGCCCACCCTGCGGAGACCCGCAGGCCCGCGGGGACTCCCGGCTCCGGCCGTGCGACCCGTCCCACGGCTGTTCGGGCGCGGTGACGGAGCGGGGGTCGGCGCTGGAGCCCGGGCCTGTTCGGCCGCAACGCCGGCCGGCCCGTCGGCCGCAACGCCGGCCGGCCCGTCGGCCGCAACGTCGGCCGGCCCGACGAACGGCGCCCGGTCCGAAGCGACCCGAAGCCGCCCAACGCCCGCCACTTGCCCGGGCCCGGCCTTCCACCCCCGGTGCTCACGGCACCCTCCACCGCACTCGCCGCCCTTCCACCCTCACCACGTCCGCGATTCACCACGCCTGCGATCGGGCCGGCGGGGAGCGGCGGGGACCGGCGGAGCCGGCTGACGGCCCCTTGCACGGGGTCCCGCACCGCCGGCTGCCGGCAACTCCCGGGCCGCCCGCCGCGCCCTGTCGGCGCCGGCCATCGCCTGCCCGGGCAGGCCGCCGTCATGCACGCCCCTGCCGAAGGGCGAGCGCAACCCGAGCCCCCGCTGCGAGGCGCCACCCGGTGCTGAAGGCCCACGCCCGTACGCCGGTCACCGCGGCTCGCCTCGCGCCGCCTTCGAACGGGGCCCGTGGCCAGGACGGGTGGTGGTCTTTCGGGCGGTGGAGCCCGGCGCCGCGGGAGCCGGCGGGCGAGGGGGCCGGCAGCCGTCCGCATCCGCCCACCGCTATTCGGCCACCGATTCGCAGGCATGCATCTCACCGATCGGGTCACCAGAGGAGCGTCCCCGTAGACAGACGAAGGAGATGACGGACCCATGGGTGCTCTTCTGCTGGTACTGCTGCTCGCCCTGGTGCTCTTCGGCCTCGGGTTCGCAGTGAAGGTGTTGTGGTGGGTGGCGCTGTTCGTCCTGGCGGTGTGGCTCCTGGGCTTCGTGGTCCGCACCGTCGACGGTGCCGGCGGCCGACGCCGCTGGTACCGGTGGTGACGTCACCACCGTCGGCGAGGAGGAACGCCGCGGCCCCGGGCGTCGGTGACGACGCCCGGGGCTCGCGGTTCCCCGGTGTCCGTTCCCCGGGTGCACGTTCCCCGTGCACCCGCACTCCGTCCGAAACAGGTGGTCCATGAGCGTGCTCGACGGACTCGACGACTACCAGCGGCGCCACCGCTGGGCGGGTCTCGCGATCGCGGTGGTGTACAAGTTCATCGACGATCAGGGCACCTACATGGCCGCCCTGATCACCTACTACGGCTTCCTGTCGCTCTTCCCCATGCTGCTGCTCCTCCTCGCCGTGCTGGGATTCGCGCTGCACGGCGATGCCCAGTTGCAGCAGCAGGTGCTGCATTCCGCGCTCAGCCAGTTCCCGGTGATCGGCGACCAGATCGAGCACAACGTCCGTTCGTTCCAGGGCAGCGGCTTCGCGCTCGCGGTCGGCATCGCCGGCAGTCTCTACGGCGCGCTGGGAGTGGCGCAGGCGCTCCAGAACGCCTTCAACACGGTGTGGGCCGTTCCTCAGCACAGCCGCCCGAACGCGCTGACCGCCCGGCTGCGCGGACTGGCCCTGCTGGGCGTTCTCGCCGCGGCGGTCATGGCTTCCGCGGGTCTGGCCGCCCTCACCGCCACCGCGCACGGCTGGCCCGCCTGGATCGACCGGTTCGTGCCGCTCGCGGCCGTACCGCTGTCGGTGGCGGTCGACACCGCCCTGCTGCTGGCCGGGTTCAAGCTCCTGACCAACAGCCGGCTCCGGGTGCGCCTGCTGTGGCCCGAAGCCCTGGCGGCTTCGCTGACCTGGCAGGCACTGCTGCTGGTCGGCACCTACTACGTGGGGCACCAACTGCGCGGGGCGACGGCCACGTACGGGCTGTTCGGCATCGTGCTCGGCCTGATGGCGTGGATCTACCTCGGCGCGCTCACCCTCGTCGTCTGCGCGGAGAGCGCGGCGGTGCGCACCCGCCGGCTGTGGCCCCGCGGGATCACGACGCCCTTCGCCGATCACGCCCCGCTGACCCGCGCGGACCGGCAGGCCTACACCTCCTACGCCACCGCCGCCGCCTACAAACCGGGCGAGGAAATCCGCGTGCGCTTCCCGGCGCCCGGAGCGCAGCGGGGTGACGGCGGCCCTACCGGAGGAACGCCGGCCCCCCGCGCCGCGCCGCACGAGGCGACGGACCCCACGGCGGCGCCCGCTCCCGACGTGCCGCCGGGCGGACCCAGCGATCCCTGAGGTGCCCCGGGCGCACCCGGCAGTCCCTCACCCACCGCCGGGCGGACTCCAGCGATCCCCCCTCCCGCCACCTGCCACCCACCACCCGCACGACCAGAAGGACCGCTCCACATGAGGAAAGCCCTGAACGATCTCGACGCCCGGCTGTTCGTCAGGGTGGCCTCCCGTCGCCTGCGCGGCAGCGACCCGTGGCTGTCCCGCCTGACCCGCGCCGCCGACCACGGCAAGCTGTGGATGACCGGCGCGGCGCTGCTGGGCGCCACCGGCAACCGGACCGCCCGGCGCGCCGCCCTGCGCGGAGCCGGTTCCCTGATGCTCGCCTCCCTGCTCGCCAACGTCGCCGCCAAGGGCCTCACCCGCCGGCCCCGCCCCGCTCTCGACCCGGTGCCCGTCGTACGGCGGCTGCTCAAGCAGCCCGTCACCAGTTCCTTCCCCTCCGGGCACTCCGCCTCGGCCGCGGCCTTCGCCACCGCCCTCGCCATCGAATCGCCGCTGCTGGGCGCCGTCGCCGCTCCCGTGGCCGCCGCGGTCATGGCCTCGCGCGTCTACGTCGGCGTCCACTACCCCGGCGACGTCCTGGCCGGGGCCGCTCTGGGAGCGGGGACCGCCGCGCTCACCCTGCGCTGGTGGCCCCGTCGCAGTGACCACCCGGCCAGCACGGCCGCTCCCGTGGTGAAAGCGCCCGCCCTGCCCACCGGCGCGGGCCTGTACGTCGTGGTCAACGGCGCCTCGGGCTCCGGAGCCCTCACCGGGGCCGACGGCCCGGAGCGGTCCGTCGAGGAACTGCGCCGGGAACTGCCCGAGGCCCACATCCGGCTGTGCGCGGACAGCGGCGACCTGGCCGCGCTGCTGGACCAGGCCGCGGCACTCGCCGTCACGTCGGGCGGGGCGCTGGGCATCTGCGGCGGAGACGGCAGCGTCAACCTGGCCGCGGCCGTCGCCGCCCGGGAAGGCCTGCCGCTGGCGGTCTTTCCCGGCGGCACGCTGAACCACTTCGCCGTCGACCTGGGCGCTCACACCCTGCGCGCCACCGCCGAAGCCGTCAAGGCCGGCAGCGCCTGTGCCGTCGACGTCGCACTGGCCACCGGCGATCGCGGCGACCAGCAACTGTTCCTCAACACCTTCAGCATCGGGATATACCCCGAACTCGTCCGGGCCCGCGAACGCCTGGAGAAGCGCCTGGGCAAGTGGCCCGCCCTCGCCGTCTCCCTCGTCCGGGTCCTGGCCGGCGCCGAGCCCGTACGGCTGACCGTCTCCGGCGTCCCGCGGACGCTCTGGATGCTCTTCGCCGGCAACGGCACCTACGACCCGTCCGGCTTCGCCCCCACCCACCGCACCTCACTGGACAGCGGCCGGCTCGACATCCGCGCCGTCGACGGCAGCCACCCCTTCGCCCGCACCCGCCTCCTGCTCGCCTTCCTCACCGGCACCCTCGCCACCTCGCGCGTCTACCGCGAGGCCCGCCTGGCCGCGCTCGACCTCACCGACCTCCGCGAGGTCCGGCACCTCGCCGTCGACGGCGAGGCCCTCCCCGCCCCCGATCGGCTGCGCCTGTCCACGACCACCTCCGCTCTGACCGTCTACCGGCCCGAACGCCCCGCCATCCCCTGAGCGCTCCGACAGCGGCCCCGCCCGGCGCGGCCCCCCGTTCGGCCCCCGGCAGGTGTGCGCGGCGTCCGGCCGGGGCACCCGGCAGGCTCGCCCCTGGATGGCGGCGGGCTCCGTGCGGTCACTCGGACCGCGGGCCGTCACCCGGTGGCCGTGAGAACGTCCAGGAACCGCGCGCGGTCGACCGAGACCGAGATCCGCGTCCGGGTGCCGGCCGCCGGACGCGCACCCCAGGCGCCGCGCTCGCGGTACACCTCGACCTCGCGGAACGCGCAGACGGATTCGTCGAGCGCCACGGCCGCCGCGAGCGGGTCGTGGAAGGCCTTGCCGGCGCGGCGCTTGGCCAGGTAGACCGCCATGCCCGCCCGCACGAGCGCCATCCCGGGTGTGAGCCGCCGCGCCGACAGGGCGGCGTGCATCGCACCGTCGTAGACGACGCCGTGGCAGACGTTCTTCGAGACGAGCACCCGTTCACCGACGTGGGGCGATTCCAGCAGCCTCGACGCGGCGTCCGGAGCGCCGTTGAAGTTGAACGTCGGGCAGGTCTCGCGTCCCTCGAACTTGGGGAGACGGTGTTCGGGCGGGACGACGCAGTCGCCGGCGAAGCCGCCCTGCGCGACCCAGCGGGCGATGCGCACGTCCGGTTCCCGCTCCAGGAGCATGCCGGGATTCTTCGGCGGCGCCCCCGTGAGCAGCGTCGCGTCCCCGCCGGCGAGGGTGTCCCGCAGCAACTGCCAGGCCTCGGCGTCGGGTTCGCGGGCCGGAACGTTCCCGAGCCATCGACGGTGGAAGCCCGACACCGGCCTCGCGTCGGCGCCGGGGCGGTACGCGCCGACCGGCGCGCTCACCCCGAGGCGCCCGAGGAGGTGTTTGACGATGCCGACCTGCTCGTCCGACCCGGGCATGACCGTGACGGCGACCAGGCGTGCCCACGGATGGGTCGCGAGGGCACACAGGGTGAAGACGTCGTCGGGGTCGCCGGTCTCCATGTCGAACACGATCGGGATCGCCATGCCCGCGACCGTACCGATCCGACGCAGCGTCACCAACGGGATTTCGGCGAACCCGGCCCGCCTCGACCGGTCCTCGGCACACCGGCCGCCCCCTGCTCGTCCGCCGGCGCCTTCCCCGTCACAGCCGCCACCTCCGACCGCCCTTCGTCCGGCAGCGGCCCGGGGCCACCGGTGGTCCGAGGTGGTCCGAGGCCTTGCGGGCACGCGCCCTGCGGACGGCGGCCGCGGCTACTTCACGAAGCTCTCGACCACCTTGGGCGGCCAGACCCCGACCTTGAGGACGCCCATGGAGTACGCCCGGGAGACCAGGGCGGCGCGGTTCGGGACCCGCAACTTCCGCAGCAGGCAGGTGACGTGGTACTCGACCCCCTGGCGGCTCAGGTAGAGCCGGGCGGCCAGCGGGACGGTGGATATCCCGGCCGCTATGCCCTCCAGGATCCTGGCGTCGACGTCGCTCAGCAGCTTCTTCCGGCCCGCCACCACCTCGGACCCGCCCTGCTCCGGACGACCGTCCGGCATCATGACCAGGATCGAGGACTCGTCGGGCAGGCCGCCGCGCACCATGACGGCGGTGAGGGGCACCGTGAAGGTCTCGTCCCCCGGGCCGACCGCGATGACGTCGGTGGCGAAGCGGTCGCGCCGGCCCTCGATCAGCCCGGAGAACTGGCGCAGCAGTGGCTGCTGGACGCTCGGGTGGACGAGCTCGCTGAAGGTCCGGCCGCAGAGGTCGGCCGAGGAGCGGCCGAACTGCCAGAAGAAGGCCTCGTTGGCCTGGCGGATGGTGAGGGCCCGGTCGAGCTGGGCCATGGTCAGGCCGGCCTGGCCGGCCGACTGCTGGTGCCGCGCCGCCGCGCCGCCGACTTGATCCCGCTCAAGCGTGACGGTCCGGGCGGAATTCGGCTGGACAGACTGGGAAATCACCACGGAAAGTCCGTTCCCTTCGAGGTGAAAGTGCGGATGGATAAGTGTTCGAACTACCTGGGTCTTCGCACGGGCGACCCACATCCGCACATGGAACTGTGCATGAAATCCAGGAATCGGCCGGATTACCGGCCGGCCACGACAGGCGCGACGCCGGTCGGGCCCCGGCCTGGAACAGGGCGGGCTGGGACGGACCGCCGCCCCTCCACAGGGCGGCCGATGGTCGGTGAAGTCGGTTTCTCCGCAGCTCAGGGCTGCCCGGTAGGGGTGTCGTCAGTCCCGGCGGACCGGCTTCACGACAGGGGAGCGCCGCCCACCGGATCTCCCGGAGTGTGCCCGCCGGCCCCCCGGCACCGTCCCCCCGGACGCCGGACCGACGGTTGGTACGGGAATTCCCCATGCGGACGACACGTACTCCTGCACCTCCGAAGCGCAGACGGACCCGATATTCCGAGGCGGCCCCGGAGAGCGAACCACAAAAGCGGCTGACCGGGCATCAGCGTACCCGGCCAGTTCTGAGCAAGAATATATGGGACACGTCAAGAAGTGAGCAAGTAACCGAACGATCCCGGTCCGCAACGGAGGCGATCCAGCCAGCAGTCGCATCTGCGTTCGAACCATTGAACCTGTCAGGCGAATTGCTCGTAGCGGGCACCGGAGTCTCCGATTCTCTCCCGTCGCCCAAAACCGGACAGAAGCGGATGATCAACCCCATCTCCCTGCCGGACCCGGTCAGGACTAAGGAATTCCCGGAACCGGACATGGGACCAAGGTGGGGTGCAGATCCAGCCGCCACCCCGCCCCGAGGGAGTCCGATGAGCACCCCGCCCCGGCCGAGCGCCGCGCGCCGGCCGATCCTGTTTGTCAGCCTTCCGGAGAGCGGCCTGCTCAACCCCCTGCTGGTGCTGGCCGGTGAGCTGGCCCGGCGGGGCGTGCCCGACCTCTGGTTCGCCACGGACGAACCACGGCGTGCCGAGGTGACGGCCCTCGCCGACCGGTCGGCGGTGGAGTTCGCCTCCCTCGGCGACGTGTTCTCCGAGCTGTCGGCGGTCAGCTGGAGCGACGACGTGTACCGCCAGGTGACCCAGGAATCGCGGTTCAAGGCGCACCGCGCGGTGATCCGCCAGTCCTACCGGCCCGACCTCCAGGCCGAGAAGTTCCGCCGGCTCGCCGCCGTGGTGGACAAGTGCGACCCGGCCCTGATGGTGATCGACTGCGTCAGCTCCTTCGCCGTGGACCTGGCGCTGGCCCGGGGAATCCCCTTCGTGCTGAGCGTCCCGTTCCTGCCGAGCAACGTGCTGACCTCGCACAGCCCGTTCGGGCCGTCCTACACGCCGAAGGACTTCCCCGTCCCGCACTCGGGCCTGCCCTACCCGATGTCCGCCGGTCAGCGGCTGCGCAACCGGCTCTTCAAGCTCCGCACGCTCGCGCTCTTCCTCAACCCGGCGATGGGCAAGGTGCTCTCCGAGGACGCCCGGCTGCGCAAGGAGCTGGGCCTGCCCAAGCCCAGCCCGATGACCCGGATCGACCGCGCGGAGCTGGTGCTCTGCAACTCCGTTCCGGAGCTGGACTACCCGTTCGAACTGCCCACGAAGGTACGGCTGGTCGGGGCGATGGTGCCGCCCCTGCCGGAGTCCTCGCCGGCCGACGACGGCAGCGGCGTGATGGACTGGCTGGACGCCCAGTCCTCCGTGGTCTACATGGGCTTCGGCACCATCACCCGGCTGACCGCGCCACAGGTGCGGGACCTGGTGGAGGTGGCCCGCCGGCTGGACGGCCGCCACCAGGTGCTGTGGCGGCTGCCCGCCGAACAGCAGCACCTGCTGCCGCCGACCGCCGAACTGCCCGGCAACCTCCGGGTGGAGAGCTGGCTGCCGTCCCAGCTGGACGTGCTGGCCCACCCCAAGGTCGACGTGTTCTTCACCCACGGCGGCGGCAACGGCTTCCACGAGGGCGTGTACTTCGGGAAGCCGCTGGTGGTCCGGCCGCTGTGGGTGGACTGCTACGACCAGGCCGTGCGCGGGCGGGACTTCGGGATCAGCCTGACCCTGGACCGGCCGCGCGACTTCGACCCCGCCGACGTCGTGGACAAGCTCACCCGGGTGCTCGGCGACCGCTCCTTCCGGGACCGGGCCGAGAGCATCGGCAGCGCGCAGCGCACGGCGGGCGGCCGGGCCGCCGCGGCCGACCTGCTGCTGGGCCTGCCCGCCCTCGCCTGACCGCCCCGCCCGCCCGGCGCCCCCGGCCGCGAACGACGTCGGGGGCCCGCCCCCGCCCGCGAACGACGTCGGGGGCCCGCCCCGTCACGTCCCAGAGTGAGGACCCATGCCCTTCACCATCCCCGTGTCCCGCCCCAGCCTCGACGGGCGGGAACTGGAGTACGTCACCCGCACGATCGGCGACGGCTGGATCTCGTCCCAGGGCCCGTACGTCCGCCGCTTCGAGGAGGCCTTCGCCGAGTACAACGGGTCCGCCCACGGCGTCGCCTGCTCCTCGGGCACGGCCGCGCTCACCCTGGCGCTGCGCGCGCTCGGCGTGGGCCCCGGGGACGAGGTGATCGTGCCGGAGTTCACCATGATCGCCTCCGCCTGGGCGGTCACCTACACCGGCGCCACCCCGGTCTTCGTCGACTGCGCGGACGACCTGAACATCGACGTCGCCCGGATCGAGGAGCGGATCACCCCGCGCACCAAGGTGATCATGCCGGTGCACGTCTACGGCCGCCGCTGCGACATGGCCGCGGTCATGGACCTCGCCCACCAGTACAACCTGCAGGTGGTCGAGGATTCCGCCGAGGCCCACGGCGTCCGCCCGACCGGCGACATCGCCTGTTTCTCGCTGTTCGCCAACAAGATCATCACGGCCGGGGAGGGCGGCGTCTGCCTCACCGACGACCCCCGCCTGGCCGGTCAACTGGCCCACCTGCGGGCCATGGCGTTCACCACCGACCACAGCTTCCTGCACAAGAAGCTCGCCTACAACTTCCGGATGACGGCGATGCAGGCCGCCGTCGCGCTCGCCCAGACCGAGCGGCTGGACGAGATCCTCGCGGCCCGCCGGGAGGTCGAGCGCCGCTACGACCAAGGCCTCAAGGACGTCCCCGGCCTCACCCTGATGCCGCCCCGGGACGTGCTGTGGATGTACGACCTGCGGACCGAACGCCGCGACGAGCTGCGCGAGTTCCTCGCCGCCGAAGGCATCGAGACCCGGCTGTTCTTCCAGCCGATGAGCCGCCAGCCCGGCTACCTCGACCCGGCCTGGCCCGGCCTCAACGCCACCCGGTTCGCCGCCGACGGCCTCTACCTGCCCACCTACACCGCGCTGACCCCGGCCGACCAGGACCGGGTCATCGACCGGGTCCGCGCCTTCCACGGCGCGTCCTGATTCGTACGCCCCGGCCCCCGCACGGGGCCACCGGATCCGCACCGCCCCCGAGGGAGACCCGACGACATGACGAGCACCGGACCGCGGGTGGTCGACTTCCCGCTGCGCCGGCCCGGCGAGGCCTTTCCACCGCCCCACTACCAGGACTACCGCGGGGAGCGCGGCCTGGTGGTGTGCCACCTGCCCAACGGCAACCGGGTCTGGCTGGTCACCCGGCACGAGGACGTCCGGGCCGTCCTGACCGACCGCCGGATCAGCTCCAACCCCGACCACCCGGGATTCCCCAACATCAGCCAGACCATGGGCGTGCCCCGCCAGGAGCAGATCCCCGGCTGGTTCGTCGGCCTGGACTCGCCCGAGCACGACCGCTTCCGCAAGGCGCTGATCCCCGAGTTCACCGTCCGCCGGGTCCGCGAGTTGCGGCCCGCGGTCGAGCAGACCGTGGACCGGTGCATCGACGGCCTGCTGGCGGCGGGCACCGAGGCCGACCTGGTCGCCGACTTCGCCCTGCCCGTCCCCTCCCTGGTGATCTCCGCGCTCCTCGGCGTCCCCCCGGTGGACCGGGACTTCTTCGAGTCCCGCACCCGCACGCTGGTCGCCATCCGCTCCTCCACCGACCAGCAGCGCGACACCGCCTCGCGCGAACTGCTGCGCTACATCAACCGCCTGGTCGCCATCAAGCAGAAGTGGCCGGGCGACGACCTGATCAGCCGGCTGCTGGCGACCGGCGCGATCGACCCCCGGGAGATGTCCGGGGTGCTGATGCTGCTGCTCATCGCCGGCCACGAGACCACCGCCAACAACATCGCGCTCGGCGTGGTGACGCTGCTCGCCCACCCGGAGTGGATCGGCGACCCCCGGGTGGTCGAGGAGACCCTGCGCTTCCACTCGGTGGCGGACCTGGTCTCGCTGCGGGTCGCCGTCGAGGACGTCGAGATCGCCGGCCAGCAGGTCCGGGCCGGCGAGGGCATCGTGGCCCTGGTCGCCGCCGCCAACCACGACGAGCGGGCCTTCGCCTGCCCGCACGCCTTCGACCCGGCCCGCACCGAACGCCACCACGTGGCCTTCGGCTACGGCGTCCACCAGTGCCTGGGCCAGAACCTCGTCCGGGTCGAGATGGAGATCGCCTACCGCAGGCTCTTCGAACGCATCCCGGGCCTGCGCCTGGCGGTGCCGGCCGAGGAACTCCCGTACAAGTACGACGGCGTGCTGTGCGGGCTGCACGCGCTGCCGGTCCGCTGGTGACCGCGGCAGCCGCCGCCGGACCGTGACGGACCCGCCCCCGGCACGCCCGTCACGCCACCACCCGCGCTCGCGACCCCGCCCCGCCCCGTCCCGCCCCGTCCCGTCCCGTCCCAGGAGAACCGATCATGCGCATCACCGTCGACACCGGCCGCTGCGTCGGCGCGGGCCAGTGCGTGCTGAACGCCCCCGCGGTGTTCGACCAGGACCACGACGGCGTGGTCGAGGTCCACGACCCCGGGGCCGCCGCGGCCGACCCGGAAGCCGTCGCCCTGGCCGCCACGCTCTGCCCGTCCGCCGCGATCACCGTCCACCGGGACTGATCCGCGCCCTTGAGAGGACCGACCCGATGACCAGTCCCAGCACCCTGTGGCTGCGCCGCTTCCATCCGGCGGACGGCCGGCCGGTACGCCTCGTCTGCTTCCCGCACGCCGGCGGCTCCGCCAGCTACTACCACCCGGTGTCCGCGGCGCTGTCCGCCGACACCGAGGTGGTCGCGCTGCAGTACCCCGGCCGCCAGGACCGCCGCTCCGAACCCTGCCTCGACTCCATCGACGCCCTGGCCGACCGGATCACCGACGAACTGCTGACCCTGGAGGACCGGCCGACCCTGTACTTCGGCCACAGCATGGGCGCCGTCCTCGCCTTCGAGACCGCCTGGCGACTGGAGCAGAAGGACGGCCCCGCCCCCCGCGGCATCATCGCCTCCGGTCGCCGGGCGCCCTCCACCAGCCGGACCGAGACCGTCCACCAGCGCGACGACGCGGGCATCCTGGCCGAACTCCGGCTGCTCGACGGCAGCGACGCCCGGGCCCTGGAGAACGAGGAGATCCTGCGGATGTCGATGCCCGCGATCCGCGCCGACTACCGCGCCGTCGAACGCTACACCTGCGAGCCCGGCCGGGTGCTGCGGTGCCCGATCACCGCGCTCACCGGCGACGCCGACCCGCGCACCACCGTCGCCGAGGCCGAGGCCTGGCAGGAGCACACCACCGGCGGCTTCCGCCTCCGGGTGCTCCCCGGCGGCCACTTCTTCCTCGCCGAGCAGCAGGCGGCGGTCCTGCGGGAGATCACCACCGAGCTCGCCGAGCTCCGCTGACCAACCGCCCGCCGACCCACGCCCCGCAGGCGGCACCGGCAGGACAAGGATCCCTGATGCGCACTCTCCTGGTCGACAACTACGACTCCTTCACCTACAACCTCTTCCACTACCTCGCCGAGGTCAACGGCAGGGAGCCGGAGGTGATCCGCAACGACGACCCGTCCTGGCGGCCCGGACTGCTCGACGGCTTCGACGCCGTCGTCCTCTCCCCCGGCCCCGGCACCCCGCACAACCCCGCCGACTTCGGCCACTGCGAGGAGATCGCCCGCGAGGGACGCCTGCCGGTGCTCGGCGTCTGCCTCGGGCACCAGGGCCTGGCCCTGGCCCACGGCGCCGCCGTCGGCCGGGCGCCCGCGCCCCGGCACGGCCGGACCTCCGCCGTGCGGCACACCGGCACCGGCCTCTTCCGCCGGCTGCCCAACCCGCTGGAGGTCGTCCGCTACCACTCGCTGGCCGTCACCGCGCTCGCCCCCGGACTGGAGCCGATCGCCTGGGCCACCGACGACGGCGTGGTGATGGCCCTCCAGCACCGCGAACTCCCGCTGTGGGGCGTTCAGTTCCACCCCGAGTCGATCGGCACCGAGGCCGGGCACGACCTGCTCGCGAACTTCCGGGACCTCGCCGAGGAGTTCAACCGGACGCACCGGCCCGGCCCCCGGCACGTCCCCGCCGCGCGCCGCACGACGGTGGACGCCCCGGCCGCACCGGTCACCCGGCGGCTGACCGTGCTGAGCCGCACGGTCGACACCCGGTGGGACGCGGAGACCGTCTTCGACCGGCTCTTCCGCACCGGAAGCCACCCGTACTGGCTGGACAGCAGCCTCCCCGGCGGCCGGCTCGGCCGGATCTCCGTGCTGGGCGACGCCTCCGGCCCGCTCGCCCGGGTGGCCACCGCCGACGTCTCCCGCGGCACCGTGACGGTGCGCTCCGGGGACACCGCCGAGGTGGTGCACGGCGCCTTCCTGGACTGGCTCGACGCGGACCTGCGCACGCTGCGCACCGAACTGCCCGAGCTGCCCTTCCACTTCGCGCTGGGCTGGGTGGGTTGCCTGGGCTACGAGCTCAAGGCCGAGTGCGGCGGCGACCGCGCCCACCGCTCGCCCGACCCGGACGCGGTCATGGTGTTCGCCGACCGGGCGGTGGTGCTCGACCACGACACCGGCACCGTCCACCTGCTCGCCCTCGCCGAGGACGGCCGCACCGCACCGGCCGACACCTGGCTGGCCGCGACCGCCGCCACCCTGGCCGGGCCCGCGCCCGTCCTCGCCGACCCGGCCCCGGTCCGCCCCGGCGAGTCCGCCCCGCTGCGGCTGCGCCACCGCCGCCGCGCCTACCTCGACCTCATCGACGCCTGCCAGGACCAGATCGGCGCGGGCGAGACCTACGAGGTCTGCCTCACCAACATGATCGACGGCCCCGCCGCCTTCGACCCCTGGCAGGCCTACCGGTCCCTGCGCAGGATCAGCCCCGCCCCCTTCGCCGCCTTCCTCGACTTCGACGGGCTGTCCGTGCTCAGCTCGTCCCCCGAACGCTTCCTGCGGATCGGCCCCGACGGGACGATGGAGTCCAAGCCGATCAAGGGCACCCGGCCGCGCGGCGCCACCGTGGGCGAGGACGCCGTGCTGCTCGCCGACCTGGCGGCCAGCGAGAAGGACCGCGCCGAGAACCTGATGGTGGTCGACCTGGTCCGGCACGACCTCGGCAGCTGTGCCGAGACCGGATCCGTGGTCGCCGAACCGCTGTTCGACGTCGAGACCTACGCCACCGTCCACCAGCTGGTCAGCACCGTCCGGGCCCGGCTGCGATCCGGGCGCAGCGCGGTCGACGGGATCCGCGCCGCCTTCCCCGGCGGTTCCATGACCGGCACCCCGAAGATCCGCACCATGCAGATCATCGACCGGCTGGAGAACGGCCCGCGCGGGATCTACTCCGGCGCGATCGGCTACGTCTCGCTGACCGGTGCCGCCGACCTGAGCATCGTGATCCGCACCGCCGTGCTGAGCGGAGGGCGGCTGCGCTACGGGGTCGGCGGCGCGATCATCGCGCTGTCCGACGCCGAGGCCGAGTTCGAGGAGACGGTGGTGAAGGCCCGGCCGCTGCTGGCGCTGCTGGGCGCCCCGTTCCCCGGGGAGCAGCCGGCCACGTCCCCGCGGGCGCAGCACGGGGCCGTGGCCCGGGCGTCCGGGTCGGCCGGGTCGGCCGGCTCCGAGGCAGCGGCGGGGGCCTGGTCCGGTTCCGACGCCGACACCGCCGCCGCTGCGGCTGCCACTGCCACTGCCACTGCCACTACCACTGCCGCCGCAGTTGCCACTGCCACTGCCCAGGAAGGCTCTAGGGCTTTCCCGGCGGCGACCGGCCGAGGATGACAGGCGCAGCAGCCACCGAGCCCGGGAGTGAAGGTGTCCGTCCTCAGCGATGACTACGCGATCGATCCGGCTGCCGGGGCTCCCGGGGCCCTGGGCGGGCACACCCTGCCCGGGGTCTTCGCCGCGGCCGTACGGCGCGCCCCCGACGCCGTCGCGCTGGTGGACGGCGAACGCGAACTGACCTGGCGTCAGTGGTCCTCCGAAATCGCCGCGCTGGCCCGGGCGCTCCAGGACTTGGGCACCGGCCCGGGCGACGTGGTCGCGGTCCAGCTGCCCAACTGCTGGGAGTACCAGACCGCGCACCTGGCCGTGGCCACGATCGGCGCGGTCATGCTGCCGGTGCACGCCGGCTACGGGGCCGCCGACGTACGGGCGCTGCTGGGCCGGGTGGACCCGACCGCCGTCCTGCTCGCGCCGCAGGCCGCGGACACCGCCGGGGCGCTGGCGGCCGCCGTACCCTCGCTGCGGGCGGTGCTGGTCGCTGGGGACCTCGCGGAGGACCGCACGGGAACGGGCCCCCAGGACCGCGCGGGCGAGGCGGCGGGGCATCCGGCGGCGCTGCCGCCCGGGGTGCGCTCGCTGGCCCGGGTGATGGCCGAACGGGCCGGGCTGGAGCCGCACCCGGTCGAGGTCCGGCCGGACCAGCCACTGGTCCTGCTGCCCTCCTCCGGCACCACCTCGGCCCGGCCCAAGATCTGCCTGCACAGCCACGACGGGCTGCTCTCCAACACCGCCCCCGTCGCCGAGGAGGGCGGTGAGGCCTTCGCCGGCGCGATCCTGACGGCCTGTCCGCTCACCCACCTGTTCGGCCTGCAGTCGCTGCACACCGCGCTGTTCCGGTCCTGCCGGCAGGTGCTGCTGCGCGCCTGGGACCCCGAGCGCTTCCTCGCCCTGGCCCGGCGCACCGCGCCGAGCGCGGTCTTCGCCGTCCCGGCGCAGCTGTATGACGTCGTCGCCGCGCTGGCCCGCGGTGGGCGGCCGGCCGGCTTCCGGCCGCAGCAGGTGCGCACCGCCGGGGCGGCGATCCCGGCCGCGCTGGCCGACGACGTCCGGACGGCGCTCGGCGGCGAGCTGGTGGTGGTCTGGGGGATGTCCGAACTGGGCACCGGCACCCACACCGCGCCGGGCGACCCGGCCACGGCGCGCGGGGTCGGCCGGCCGACCCCCGGCGCGCGGCTCCGGATCGTCGGCGAGGACGGCTCGGAACTGCCGGCCGGCGAGGCCGGTGAACTCCAGTACCACAGCCCGAGCATGTTCCGCGGCTACCACCGGGAGCCCGAGCTGACCCGCGCCGCGATCACGGCGGACGGCTGGCTGCGCACCGGCGACCGGGCCAGCCTCGGCCCGGACGGCCGGCTCTCCTTCCACGGCCGGTCGGCGGAGCTGATCAACGTGGGCGGCCGGAAGTTCGACGCCACCGAGGTCCAGGAGCTGCTGGCCGCCCTGCCGGGCATCGGTCCCCTGGCCGTCGTCGCCCGGCCGGACGAACGGCTCGGCGAGATCCCCTGCCTGGTGCTCACCCGGCGGGCCGCCCCGGGGATCGGCCTGCGGGCCGTGACCGCCTACCTGCAGGGGCGCGGGGTCGCCGACTACAAGATCCCGCTGGAGCTGGTGACCGTCGACGAGCTGCCGCGCACCCCGGCCGGGAAGGTCCACCGGCGTGGGCTGGAGCAGCTGGTGGCGCCGGAGGAGCCCGGGGCGCCCGGGCCCGGGGCGCGGCCGTCCGCCGGGGCCGTGCCGGAGGGCGCGCCGCCGCTCGGCTACGGTGCGGCACTCGACCTCGTCCGCGGCTGCGCCGCCGAGGTGACGGGCCGTGGGCCGGCGGACCCGCCGATCGGCCCGGACACCGCGTTCCGCGCGTACGGGCTCGACTCCGTGCGCACCATCCGGCTGCGCAACCTGCTGGTGGAGGCCACCGGCCGGGCGCTGCCGGTCAGCCTGGGCTTCGACCACCCCACCCCGGCAGCCGTCGCCCTGCTGCTCTCGGGCGCCGCCCCCGAGCGGGCGGAGGAGGAGCCCTGGGCGGCCTCCGAGGAACCGGTGGCGATCGTCGGGATGGCCTGCCGGCTGCCCGGCGGCATCGCCTCCCCGGACGACCTGTGGGCGCTCCTCGCCGAGGGCGCCCACACCGACTCGGCGTTCCCCGCCGACCGCGGCTGGGACCTCGACGGCCTGTTCCACGACGACCCGGAGCACCCCGGCACCTCCTACGTCCGCCGGGGCGGATTCCTGGACGGCGCGGGACGGTTCGACGCCCCCTTCTTCGGCTTCTCCCCGCGCGAGGCGATCGCCGCCGACCCGCAGCAGCGGCTGCTGCTGGAGACGGCCTGGGAGGCGCTGGAGCACGCCGGCATCGACCCGACCCGACTGCGCGGCAGCCGCACCGGGGTGTTCACCGGCGCGATGTACCACGACTACGGCGCCGGCGCCCCGGCCGAGCTGGAGGGACTGCTCGGGATCGGCACCGCCGGCAGCGCGCTGGCCGGGCGGATCTCGTACTCCTTCGGCCTGGAGGGCCCGGCGCTCACCGTCGACACCGCGTGCTCCTCCTCGCTCGTCGCGCTCCACCTCGCCTGCCGCTCGCTGCGCTCCGGCGAGTCCTCGCTCGCGCTGGCCGGCGGCGTCGCGGTGATGGCCACCCCTGCCCCGTTCACCGAGTTCTCCCGGCTGCGCGGGCTCTCCCCCGACGGCCGCTGCAAGTCCTTCTCGGACGACGCCGACGGCGCCGCCTGGGCCGAGGGCGTCGGCCTGCTCGTGCTGGAACGGCTGAGCGACGCCCGGCGCAACGGACACCCGGTGCTCGCCCTGGTGCGCGGCTCCGCGGTGAACCAGGACGGTGCCTCGAACGGCATCACCGCACCCAACGGCCCCGCCCAGCAACGGGTGCTCCGGCGCGCGCTCGCCGACGCCGGACTCGGGCCGGGCGACCTGGACGCCGTCGAGGCGCACGGCACCGGGACGGCCCTGGGCGACCCGATCGAGGCCCAGGCGCTGCTCGCCGTGCACGACGGCGCGCGCCCGGCGGACCGGCCGCTGTGGCTGGGGTCCGTCAAGTCCAACCTCGGGCACACCCAGGCCGCGGCCGGAGTGACCGGGGTGATCAAGACGGTGCAGGCACTGCGGCACGCCCTGCTGCCGAGGACGCTGCACGTCACCGAGCCGACCACCCGGGTGGACTGGTCCTCGGGCGCGGTCCGGCTGCTGACCGGGGACCGGCCCTGGCCCCGGGAGGCCGGCCGGGTGCGGCGGGCCGGGGTGTCCTCGTTCGGGATCAGCGGGACCAACGCCCACGTGGTGCTGGAGGAGGCGCCGCCCGGGCCGGACCGCACCGGGCCGGACCGCACCGGGCCGGCGGCCGACGGCGGCCCGGTGCCGGCCGCGTCCGACGACCGGGCCGAACCGGACTCCGCGAGCCGACCGGTGCCGTTGGTACTCTCCGCACGCGGCGAGCGGGCCCTGCGGGAGCAGGCCGGGCGGCTGGCCGGGCACCTCGCCGCCCACCCCGGCCTCGCCCTGCCGGACCTCGCCCACGCGCTGGCCACCACCCGTGCCGTGCACCGGGACCGGGCCCTGCTGGTCGGCGCCGACCGGGCCGAACTCGTCGACGCACTGGAGAGGTTCGCCGCCGCCGAGCCCGGTCCGGTGGCACCGGCGACGGGCCGGCGGGACGGCGGCGGTCGGCTCGCCTTCGTGTTCGCCGGCCAGGGCAGCCAGCGGCCCGGCATGGGGCGGCAGCTGTCGGCCGACCATCCCCGGTTCGCGGCCGCACTGGACGAGGTGTGCGCCCTGTTCGACCCGCTGCTGGCCCGGCCGCTGCGCCCGGTGCTGTGGGAGGGGCCGGAGTCGCTCGACCGCACGGAGTTCGCCCAGCCCGCGCTGTTCGCCCACGAGGTCGCGCTGTACCGGCTGCTGGACTCCTGGGGCGTCCGGCCCGACCTGCTGGCCGGGCACTCGGTCGGCGAGATCGCCGCCGCGCACGTGGCCGGGGTGCTGTCGCTGCCGGACGCCTGCGTGCTGGTCGCCGCCCGCGGACGGCTGATGCAGGCCCTCCCGGCCGGCGGCGCGATGCTCGCCGTCCGGGCCACCGAGGACGAGGTCCGGCCGCTGCTCGGCGAGGCGGTCTCGCTCGCGGCGGTGAACGGGCCGTCCTCGGTGGTCGTCTCGGGCACCGAGGACGCGGTCGCGGCGATCGAGGCCCGGTTCGCCGACCGGAGGACCACCCGGCTGCGCGTGTCGCACGCCTTCCACTCCGCGCTGCTGGAACCGATGCTGGCCGAGTTCCGGGCCGTGGTCGAGGGCCTGGCCTTCGCCGCTCCCACCCTGCCCCTGGTCTCCGGGGTCACCGGACTGCCGCTGACCCGGGAGCAGGCCCTGGATCCCGGCCACTGGGTCGGCCAGGCCCGCCGACCCGTCCGGTTCCGGGACGCCGTCGAACGGCTGCGCAGCGAACGTGTCGACGCCTACCTCGAACTCGCCGCGGGCACCGCGCTGGCGCCGATGATCGGCGAGTGCCTGGCCGCCGGGGACGCGGGGCGGTCGACCGGGGACGCGGGCGGCGCCGCCGTACTGACGACCGCGCCGGCGGAGCAGGCCGACGAGACCCGCTCGCTGCTGGCCGCCGTCGGCCGGCTCCACCTGCACGGCGTTCCGGTGGACTGGGACGCCGTGCTGCCCGGCGCCCGGCCGGTGCCGCTGCCGACGTACCCGTTCCAGCGGCGGACGTACTGGCTGGGGGCCGGAGCGCCCTCGCCGTCGGCGCTGCCCGTGGCGATGCCCGGGCCGGACGGTCCGCCGGCCGCGCTCCCCGAGCGGCCGGCCGCGGGCGGCCCCGCCGAGCGCGAGGCCGTGCTGCGCCGGCTCGTCCTCGCCGAGACCGCGGGCGTGCTCGGCCGGTCCCCCGCCGACCTGGACCCCGCTCAGCCCTTCGCCGCCCTCGGCGTCACCTCCGTCAAGGCGATCGAACTGCGCGAGCGGATCGCCGCGGCCACCGGCACCGTGCTCCCGGCCACCCTGGTCTTCGACCACCCGTCCCCGGACGCCGTGGTCCGCGCCGTCGGGGCCCACCTCGACGGAGGCCCCGGACGGCCGCACACCCCGGGTGAACTGGTGGATCTGCTGGCCGAGTTGCTCACCAGCGGCGCGACCCTCGAACCGGCCGACGCCACCCGGCTGCGCAAGCTCGCCCGCCGCGGCGCGGCGGCCGGCGGGGCCGCGCGCCCGAACGCCGGCTCCGGCTCCGGCTCCGGCTCCGGTACGGGCCTCGGCACCGACCTCGGCACGGCCACCGACGACGAGCTGTTCCGCCTCATGGACGCCCTCGACTGACACCCGTCACGAGCGGCTCACCCGACCTGTCCGACCACCACCGCCCTACGGAGGAACCGGCCTTGACCCCCACGCCCCCGGGCGCCGACGACCCCGTGATCGAGGCGGTCGACGTCGGCATGACCTTCGGCGACGTCCGCGCCCTCGACTCGGTCAGCCTCACCGTCCCCCGGGGCAGCGTGCTGGCCCTGCTCGGCCACAACGGGGCCGGCAAGACCACCCTGGTCAACGTGCTCACCACCGCCCTGCCACCCACCACCGGCCGGGCCAGCGTCGCCGGGTACGACGTCCGCGACCGGCCGGCCGAGGTCCGCCGGCGGATCGGCCTCACCGGCCAGTACGCCACCGTCGACGGACGGCTGAGCGGCCGCGACAACCTGCTGCTGCTCGCCGGGCTGCTCGGGGCCGGACGCCGCGCCGGCCGGGCCCGGGCCGACGAGCTGCTCGGCCTGTTCGACCTCGGACACGTCGCCGACCGGCCCGCCCGCGGTTACTCCGGCGGGCTGCGCCGCCGCCTCGACCTGGCCGCGAGCCTGGTCGGGCGGCCCGAGGTGGTGTTCCTCGACGAGCCGACCACCGGGCTGGACCCGGTCAGCCGGCTCGGCCTGTGGGAGATCGTCGAGGGCCTGGTCGCCGAGGGCACCACCGTGCTGCTCACCACCCAGTACCTGGACGAGGCCGACCGGCTCGCCGACTCCATCACCGTGCTCTCCGGCGGCACCGTCGTCGCCGACGGCACCCCGGCCGAGCTCAAGGCCCGGGTCGGGCGGCGCACCGTCACCCTCGTGCTGGAGCCCTCCGACGACCCGGACCGCGCCGTCCGGGCCCTGCGCGAGGCCGGCTTCGCGCCCGCCTCCGGCCGGGAGGGCGCCGCGCTGGTCGTCCCCATCGAGGCCACCCGCGAGGTCGCGGCGGTGGTCCGGGCGCTCGACGGGGTGGGGATCGAGGCCGCCGAACTGACCTTCGGCGAGCCCGGCCTGGAGGACGTCTACCTCGCCCTGGCCCACCGCCCCGACCGCTCGGAAGGACCCACCCGGTGACCACCCCGACCACTCCGGCCCCCAGCCTCGACACCGGCCGCCCGCCCCGCACCCCGATGCCCACCGCCCAGGCCTGGCGCGGCAGTTCGCGGCTGACCCAGGTTCGCATCCTCACCGGGCGGTCGCTGCGCGCACTCGTCACGGACCCGGCCGTGCTGCTGTTCGGCCTGCTCCAACCCGTCATCACTCTGGTGGTGCTCTCCCAGGTGTTCAGCCGGATGGGCCTGCCCCCGCACTTCCCGCCCGACGTCACGTACCTCGACTTCGTCCTGCCCGCCGTCCTGGTGGACAACGCGGTGCAGTCCGCCGTCCAGTCCGGGATCGGGCTCGTCGAGGACCTCCAGAACGGCATCGTCGCCCGGCTGCGCTGCCTGCCCGTCGCCCCGGGCTCGCTCCTGCTCGCGCGCAGCCTCACCACGCTGGTGCGCGCCGCGGTACAGGCCGTGATCATCCTGCTGCTGGGGACGGTCCTGCTCGGCTACCACCCGCGCGGCGGGGCGGGTGCCGTCGCCGCCTCGATCGGGCTGACCCTCTTCATGAGCTGGGCACTCGGCTGGCTGTTCATCGCCGCGGCGGCCTGGCTGCGCCGGGCCGAACCCATCCAGAACCTTGCGGTCATCGCGGTGCTCCCGCTGATGTTCGCCTCCAGCGCCTACGTCCCCACCGCCGACCTCCCCGGCTGGCTGGCCGCGGTCGCCCACGTCAACCCGCTCACCTACGCGATCGACACCACCCGCGCCCTGGCCCTCGGGCTGCCCGGCACCGGCTCCGCCGGACCGGCCCTGCTGCTCGGCGCAGCCGTGGCCGGGCTCGGTGCCTGGCTGGCGGCGCGCGGCTTCCGCCGGCCGCTCACACCGCGCTGACGGCACTGCGCCCACACCCGCGCACGGGAAGTCGGACCGGCCGACCTCCCGTGCGCGGGCGCGTGGGCACCGGGGAACGGAAACCGGGCGGCCGCGGGGGGTTCTCCTCAGCAGCGAGTTGAGGCTGATGACGTTACCGGGATGGGCCTTGGTCTGGGACAGCACCGCCTCGATGTCGTCCTCGTCCTGGTCGCTGCCGTCCTCGGCCGGCTCCTCGGTTGCGGCGTGCTCGCCCGGGGCGCCGGCCAGGTCGGTGAAGGTCGGTGAAGACCCCTTCTCCCCCGTCGGTCGCGGCGCCGGTTGACGCCGCGAGTTCACCTCCCCGGCACGGCCCCGCCGCCGGGCGGGGCGGCCGATCGGTCGAGCGCGCTCGTCGTGTCGAGCCCGCCGATCGGTGTCCACTCGTGCTCCAGGATCGAGTAGACGATCGAGTCGCGCCAAGCGCCGCGGACGAATACGTGGTCGCGGATGCGACCGTCCTCGGTCATACCGGCGCGCAGGAGCGTCCGTGCGGATGCTTCGTTGAGCGGGGAGCGGGCGGCCCAGATGCGGTGCAGACCAGAGACGTTGAAGCCGAGCGCGCACAGCAGGTGGACGGTCTCGGTGCCGAGTCCCTTACCCCGCTCGGCGGTGTGGAGGGCGAAGCCGATGGTGGCGGCCTCCTGCGGCTCGGTGGCCAGGCGGGCGTACCCGATCAGCCGGTGTTCGCCGAGGCGAGTGATGGCCAGGCAGTACTCGGTTCGCGGGGTGGCGTTCGCGGAGGCGATGGAGCGGGCGGTGATCGCCTGGACCTGGTCGCGGGTGCGGGGTTCGAAGCTGAGGTGCCGGGTAGCCTCGGGGTCTCCGTAGATGGCCAGGAGGGCGTCGGTGTCCTCGGGTTCGACTTCGCGCATCGCCAGGCGGGGACCGGCCAGGTGAACTGGGGTCATGGCCGCGGAGCCTACCTGCGCGTTCATCGGATGAGGACGGACGTCGGGCTGGCGGTGAACGCCTCGATCTCCTCGCGCAGGTCGGCCGCCACGCCGGTCGCCCGTCGACCGCCGGAGGCCAGCGCGGCGTGGACGCGCTGGGCACTGCTGGTGATGCCGAAGTTCCGCTGCTCGATGGGAAGGTCGAGCACGGCGCGGGCGTCCTCGGCGCGCTGGATGGCGGCGCGGGTGGCCTCCCCGTCACCGAGGAGCGCGTGGGCGCGGGCGGAGAGACAGGCCAGCCACACACTGGTGGTGCCCCGGACGCTGCCGGCGGCAGCCTGCCCGAGGTCGGCGTAGTCGGCGGCCTCAGCCGGGCGGCCGGCCCAGTAGGAGATGAGCGACTGGAGCGAGCGGACCCAGGCGCGCATGGCGTGGTGGTCCGCGTTGTCGGCGCAGACGAAGGCGGTGCGGGCCTGCATCATCGCGGCGCTCGGGTTGCCCAGGTCGTGGCTGGCCTTGGCGAGCATGCCGGAGGTGATCCCGGCGAGCAGGTACAGCTCGCGGGCCTGCAGAGGCTTGACCCGGCCGTGCTCCAGCAGCCGGAAGGTGAGGTCCTGGACCTCGACCAGGTCGCCGAGCAGGGTCGGCAGCGCCAGCTTCGGGTAGGCGACGGTCAGCCGCCGTACCTCGTCGTGGATAACCCGCGGATCACCGACCACTCCGACGAGGCGGACGAGCAGTTCGAGGGCTGCCTGTCGTTCTCAAAGTCCCGACACCGTCCGGTGGGACTTCCCCGGTTGGGAGCCGGCGGCCGACCATACGGGATTCGTCCGTGTCAAACAGCGCGAGGCCGAACGTGCCCCGTGGCTGGCGGCCCAAGGCGGCTTGCAGGTGATCGGGAGCTGGTGATGGCACCACCGTAAGCCCGGCTCCGGGTGAGGTCAAAGGACAAGCTGAACGCGCGTGTTCAGGCTGTGGAGCATGCCGGCATCAGTGATGCGAGGCTATCGGGTCCGCCGAGTCACTTGCACCTCGCCCGGCGAAATCGTCGAACGACAGGCTGGGCTGCCGACAATTCGATCGAAACACCTGTCACCGCCCTGCGGGCTGCCTAGGATCAGCAGCAACTGACCCATAGGGGGGAGAAGTTATGAGTAACAGAATCGGATTGGCCGAGGTCCTCGCGGCGCTCCACGAGGAGCTCGCCGTCGCGGCGCGGGCCGCCGAGGACCACGACGTGCGCTTCCCCGTGGAGGGAACCACCGTGGAATTCCAGGTGGCTGTCACCGCGGACGCGAAGGCCGGCGGGAAGGCCAAGTTCTGGGTGCTGGAGCTCGGCGCGGACGCCGGGTACAGCAGGGAGCACATCCAGACCGTCACCCTACAGCTCGGGGCGCCCGTGGGGCGCGACGGCGAGGCGGTCCAGGTCACGTCACGGGCCCGCACCGAGAAGCCCTGACGGGAATGCCGGAGAGTCAGTACGCGGTGGAGGTGCTGTGGAACTCGGGGCCTCCACCCGCGCCCAAGTGGAGAGTGTCGTCCGGGTACTGCATCGGTGCCGGCCGCATCCTGACGGCCGCTCACGCGGTGGGAGAGGGGACGGTCCTGGTCCGGTTCTGGGGAGGCGAGGAGTTACCCGCCACGGTCCTGGTTCACGGCGGCCGGCAGGTGGACCTTGCGGTCCTGGAGCTGGCCGGGCCGCAGGCCCCCCGGGCGCCGTACGTCCGCATCGCCCACGTCGACACGAGCCGGGCCACCCGCCTCGCCTGCCAGGGCGTGGGCTATCCGTGGTGGAAGGAGGACGAGAGCACCTCCGGGCGGCCACGGCCACGCGGTCGCGCCCAGCTCGTCGGATTCGTCCCCACGGCGGAGGGCCCGGTCGGCGGCCGCCTGACCCTGCACGTGGAGGCGACACCGCGGGACGTCACGAACGGCGAGACCGACTCGATCTGGAGCAGCGTCTCAGGCACGGTGATCTTCGCCGGCGACGGATCCGGCGGCGAGTTCGCCATCGGTGTGGTCGTGACGCACCGGCTGAGAGACGGTGTCAGCGCGCTCACCCTGGAGCCCTTCACGGCCGTCGAACGGCTGGAGCCGGACCTGCGCGAAAGGTTCCGCTCGCTGCTGGAAGTGGGCCCCGGCACCCGGACCCCACTGCTGCACGGCACGAGTTACCCGGAACCGGTCCCGCCGCGGCGGCAGCTGTCGGTCCGCCGGACCCTCGCGGGCGCCGTCGCCGCCGTCGTGATCGTCGCGGGGAGCTTGTGGTGGAATTCGCACCGCGACTCGGTGGCGGACGGATTCACCGAGGGCCCCGGCATCAACGCCACCCTCACCGGCACGAGCCGGCCCGGTGATCCGACCAGCTGGTGGGTCCTGAAGGATCCCCAGCCGGCTCCCGACGCCGACACGAAGATCGACGCGCTGGCGGCCGCGCACGAGGGAGCACCGATGGCCGAGGACACCATCAGGTTCACCCTGCAGGGCAACCGGCACAGCGGCGTGATGCTCACCGACATCGGCGCTCGAGTGATCGATCGCGAGTCCCCACTGGCCGGAACCGCCTACATGGCGAAATCCGGGGGCAACGCCCCTGCCCTGAGGATCGGCCTCGACCTCGACGAGCTCCAGCCGCGCGCGCGGTCGTACGACGACGAGCGCCGCACGCTGGGCGGCTACTACTTCGACGCCAACGGCTTCAGCCTCGCCTACCGGGAGACGACGCCGGTGACGGTCACCGTCTTCGCCCAGCGGCAGCTGGTCCGCTTCGTCCTCGTCGCCTCGTACTCGGTCAACGGCAGGCTGGAACACGTCGAGATCAAGGACCGGGACGGCCAGCCGTTCGTGGTGTCCGGCATCGCGGCACGACTGGCGAGCGCCTACACCTCGGAGCCCGGTACCCCGGGATCGGGCTGGAGCAAGGCAGGCACCACCAGTGCGGACTTCGACAAGCTCACGGTGAGGCTGGCACCCTGATGCGCCGCGACACGAAGATCATCGCAGTACTCCTGGTGCTCGCCCTGAGCGTGGCTGCCTGCATCGTCTGGCGCTCCGTCCACCGCGCGGCGCCGGGGTCCGGTCACGACTCCTGGGCGTTGCCCGAGGATCCCTGCCAGGTACTCACCGTCGATGACCTCAACCTCGTCGCGGAGGTCCCCGCCGACTCCTACTACCGCAAACTTCCCATCATCGCGGCCCGTGACTCGTTGCAGTACTTCGGGCTCGGCAACATCGACATCAAGTACCAGACCGATCCGACCTCCTGCCGGTTCGGCCAGTCGACGACGTTTACCGCGGCCAAGCCGCCACCGCCCTACCAGGACACCCGGTGGGAGGCGGAGTGGCAGTACGGGCACGTCACGGCCGAGACCTGGAACCGCGGGAAGCAGGGCCTGCTCGCGGGCGGTCGATGCGGATCCGTCGAAGACCCGGCCGGGGCCCAGGACGCGTTGTGGTGCGGGCAGGACGGACTCTTCCTGCTGCGCGGCGGCATGATGTTCGGCTTCCGGGTGCGCAAGGAGCTCCTCCCTCCGCACGACGGCCTCGCCACCGATGTCGACTCGGAGAGCGGCGCGAGGACCATGGCGACGAAGACTCTCGCCCGGATCACCAGCGGTTCCTTCGCCGCGCCCCCCGCAGCCAGCGGTCCCGCCTACGGCAGCAACGTCCTCATCCGGGAAGGGAGCGACGGGGAGGAGCGGACGGAGCCCACGGCTGCCCCCGGCGTCGCCCCGGTCGCGGACTGCTCCCCCGCAGGGCAACCGTCGAACGGCGGGTCGAAGGTCCCGGTGCCGGCGGAGCTCACGCTGCCGGCCGGTGCCTCCCTCCCCCGCGACTGGCAGGTGTACGGCGTCAGTGTGCCTGGCGACGCCGGACCGGGTGTGGTGTACCTCGCGGGCCCACCGGCCCACTGCGTGAGCGAGATGAGCGGACCCCCGCGCACCGGGTCGGGCACCCTCCTCGCCCACAGCGGCGACCTGGTGGTGGGCATCGGCGACTTCTCCGGCACCGACGTCCAGCGCGCTGTGATCGCCGATATCCACGGACTCCCCAGCGACGAGCGGACCGCTGACGCCGCCTGCGGCATCGATGACCCGGACCTCAGGGCATCCGTCGTTCAGCGGCTCGGACTCCCGCCCTGCGGGCCCGCCCGTACCACAGCGCCCACGGGCCGGCTGACCCTGGACACCGGCGAACCCGACCTGATCCTCACCATCAGCAGCTCGACCCGGCCCGGGGACCAGTACTTCACCGACGTCAACTACACCCTGCACGCCTATGTCGTGGACCCGACGCAGCGCAGCGTCGACGAGCAGTGGATCGCGTGCGATCCGTGGGCAGAGAACGTCGTGGCTTCCTGCCAGGCCACCTTCGCGCTGTTCCTGCTGAAGGGATCCCGGATCGGGACGCGTCTGGACGCTCAGCGGTCCGCAACCGTACTCGCCGCCCTTTCCCGCTTCCTGACCGTCCAGCTCCCCGCGGGCAGCCACTGAGCTTGACCAAGGGACGCCGCCTCCAAAGGCGCGGGCGGAAGAGCGTCGGAATCTGACGAAGTCACTCACGGATTACTTGTCACTTGGTTCGCCGCTCGTTAACGGCACCCGAGTTCGACGAGAGGCCGGACACTTCGCCCGAGCCGGGCTCGGAGCGCGGACCGCGGGGCCGTTTCCGAGGAACCCGCGGTCCTGCGGACCCGGCCGGGTCCGGCCCGTACCGGCGCCGGGAAGGCTTCCGACGGCTCCTCGGTCGCCGGCGCCGGGCCGGCTCAGGAGGCCGTCCGGACCGCGGAGGAGTAGAGCGGCCAGCCGTCGTGGTCGGGGCGGCAGGACACGTCGGCGAAGCGGCCGGACTCCCGCAACAGCCCCGGGACCGTCGCGCCGTGCAGGTGGCCGTGCTCGACCACCAGCACACCGCCCGGCCGCAGCAGACCGGCCGCCGCCTCCACCACCTGCCGGACCACCCGCAGGCCGTCGGCACCGCCGAACACCGCCTGCCGGGGCTGGTAGCGGCCGAACTCGTCCGGCACCTCGGCCGCGTCCGGCATGAACGGCGGGTTGGCGAGCACCAGGTCCGCCCCGGCCGCCAGCCCGGTGAGGGCACCCGCCCGGGCCGCCTCCCCCTCGTGGACGGTGACCTCGGTGTCCCCGAGCGCGGCCCGCCGGGCCGCGTTGCGGCGGGTGAAGTCCACGGCGACGGGATCGAACTCGACCGCGTGCACCCGGGCGTCCGGCCGCGCGTGGGCGAGTGCCAGCCCGATCGCGCCGGAACCGGCGCACAGGTCCACCACCGTCGGCCCGGCGATGCCCTCGACGGCCTTCCGGCCGGCCGCCAGCACCAGCTCACTGTGCACCCGGGGAACGAACACCCCCGGTCCGACGGCCAGTTCGAGGCCGGCGAAGACCACCCGCCCGGTCAGATGGCCGAGCGGGACACCCTCGGCTCTGCGGCGCACCAGCTCGCGCAGCCGGCGCACGGCCCGGCCGTCCAGCAGCCGTGCCGGATCCAGCCCGTCCGGCTCCGCCCCGAGCACCCGCGCGGCCAGCTCCACAACCTCGCGCCGGGCCGTCGACCGCGCCACGTCCCGCAGGGCCGGCTCCGCCTCGTCGAGCAGGTCCCCGAGCACCATCGGTCCCATCGTCGCCTCCCGGCCGTGTGGAGCGACATCCGCCGCCGCCCGATGCCGCCCACTGTGCGGCCGGTGGCGCTAGGTGAGCTCCCAGAACTGGCGTCCGGACGGGCGGGGCACGACGCGGTGCCGCTCACCGCCGACCGACGGTCGGCCGCGGTGGGCGCAACGGAGATCGCGGGAGCCCACCGAGTGGGCTCCCGCGACGGGAAGGGCGGCGGACCGGTCAGTCGGACAGGCCCAGTTCGTTGTCCAGCAGATCGAACATCTCGTCGTCCGAGGCCGTGTCGAAGTCGAAGGCCCCGGGGCCTGCGGGCCCGGCCGCGGCGGTGCTCCCGGCAGCGATCCACTTCGAGCGCAGCACGTCCAGGCGGGCGGCCACCTGGTCGAACAGCTCCTGGTCCGCTCCCTCGGCCTCGCCCGCGCCGAACGCCTTCTCCAGACGGTCGAGTTCGGCCAGGATCGCGGCCGGCCCGGCGGTCGGTTCGGGTGCCAGGCCGAGCCGGTCGAAGAGGTGCTCGGCCAGGTCCGCGACCGTCGGGTGGTCGAAGACCAGGGTGGCGGGCAGTCGCAGGCCCACCAGCGATCCCAGGCGGTTGCGCAGCTCGACGGCCGTCAGCGAGTCCAGGCCGAGGTCCTGGAAGGCCCGCTGCGGGTCCACCCCGGACGGATCGGGGTGCCCGAGGACGGCGGCCACCTGTCGGCGGACCGCCTCCAGCAGCGCCTCGCCCCGCTCGCTGCCCGGCAGTTCGGACAGCTGCCGGACGAACGCGGCGCCTCCGCCCGGCACACCGTCCGCACCCGCGGCCGCACCGCGCCGCACCGGCATCCGGACCAGTCCGCGCAGCAGGGGCGGGAGCTCGCCGCGCTGCCGCAGGGCGGCCGGGTCCAGTCGCAGCGGCAGGACGACGGGCTCCGGGCCTGCCGTGGTGGCGTCGAAGAGCGCCAGTCCCAGGTCCGGGGTGAGCGGCGGCAGGCCGGCCCGGGCCAGGCGTTCGGCCTCGGCCCCGGTGAGGGCGCCGGTCATGCCGTCACCACCGGTCCACGGGCCCCAGGCCAGCGAGACCGCCGGCAGGCCGAGCGAGCGCCGGTGCCGGGCGAGCGCGTCCAGGAACGCGTTGGCCGCGGCGTAGTTGGCCTGGCCCGGGTTGCCGAGCGTCCCGGCCGCCGAGGAGAACAGGACGAAGGCGGTGAGGTCCAGGCCCTCGGTGGCGCGGTGCAGGTGCCACGCGGCGTCCGCCTTCGGGCGCAGGACTCCGGAGATCCGCTCGGGCGTGAGCGAGCCGATCGTCCCGTCGTCCAGGACGCCCGCGGTGTGCACCACCGCACGGATGTCGTGCCGGGCGAACAGGCCGGTGACGGCGGCCTCGTCGGCCACGTCGCAGGCCTCCACCACCGCTTCGGCGCCCATGTCGGCCAGCTCGGCGACCAGCTCGGGCACGCCGTCGGCGGCGGCTCCGCTGCGGCTGACCAGGAGCAGACCGCGCACGCCGTGCTCAGCGGCGAGGTGCCTGGCCACCAGACGGCCCAGGCCACCGGTGCCGCCGGTGATCAGCACGGTGCCCTCGGTGGGCCAGCTCGGCGGCGTACTCGCGAGCTCCTCCCGGACCAGCCTGGCGGCGAACAACTCGCCGTCACGAAGCATGAGTTGTGGCTCATCGACGACTGCGACGGCCGCGACGGCCGCGACGGCTGCGCCAGCTGCGACGGCGGGCCGGAAGCCGGTCTCGCCGGGGGCCAGGTCGAGCAGGCCGAACCGGCCCGGCTCCTCCGAAGCCGCCGATCGCACCAGGCCCCAGGCGGTGGCGGCGACGAGGTCGTCGCCGGACACCGCACCGCGCGTCACGAAGACCAGCCGCGCGGCGGCGAACTCGTCGTGCGCGAGCCAGGTCCGCACCAGGTCCAGGACCTCGGCCGCCCTGTCGTGCACCGACTCGGCGCCGCCGGCGGGGAGTTCGGTGAACACCACGGCGGGCAACGCGGAGTGCCCGGCGAGCGCGGCCAACGCCGCTGCGGTCGGCTCGACCGAGAGGAACGGGGCGGGGGTGTCCGGGTCGGTCCGGTCCGCGGTGGCGGCCGCCCCGGGGGAACCGGTTGCGGCGGCGGTGCCGGTGCCGGTTGCCGCGGCCGGCAGGGGCACCGGCAGCGGCACCCAGTCGACCCGGAACAGCGCGTCATGACCGGCCGGGCGGTCGACGGCGCGCAGTTGCTCGGCGGTGACCGGCCGGACCGTGAGCGAGCCCACCGACGTCACCGGGCGCCCGTCGGCGTCGACGGCGGCCAGCGCCACTCCGCCGGATGCCGACGGCGCCAGCCGGACCCGGAGCGCCGACGCACCGGAGGCGTGCAACGCGACGTCCTCCCAGGCGAACGGCACCCCGGCCCCGCCGTCGCCCTGCCCGCCACCCGCGGCGAGCGTGTGCAGGCAGGCGTCGAACGGCACCCCGGCCCCGCCGTCGCCCTGCCCGCCACCCGCGGCGAGCGTGTGCAGGCAGGCGTCGAACAGCGCCGGATGCAGGCCGAAGCCCGCGCCCTCGGTGCCCTCCGGCAGTGCCACCTCGGCGAACACCTCGTCACCGCGCCGCCAGGCCGCCCGCAGGCCCCGGAACGCCGGACCGTAACCGAACCCGGCCTCGGCCAGCCCCTCGTACAGGCCGCTCAGATCCATCTCCTCGGCACCGGCCGGCGGCCACATCGAGGTGTCGAACCCGACCGGCGCCGCACCCGTCCCCAGGACGCCGCTCGCGTGCAGGGTCCAGGGCTGCAGACCGCCCGAGCCCGGACGGGAGTGCACGGTCACGGGCCGTCGGCCCGCGTCGTCCGGCGCGCCGACGGCGAGCTGGAGCTGAACGGCGCCCGTCCCCGGAAGGACCAGCGGCGCCGCGAGGGTCAGTTCCTCGACCCGGTCGCAGCCGACCTCGTCACCCGCCCGGACGGCCAGCTCCACCAACGCCGTCCCCGGCACCAGGACGGAGCCCAGGACGACGTGGTCGCCGACCCAGGGGTGCGAGCGGGTCGACAGACGACCGGTGAACAGGACGCCGTCGCTGTCGGCCAGCTCCAGCGAACCGGTGAGCAGCGGGTGCTCGGCGGTCCTGAGGCCGGCGGACTCGGCGCCCCGGCCGGCGGGCAGCCCGGTCGGCCAGTAGTCCCGGTGCTCGAAGGCGTAGGTCGGGAGCTCCGCCAGGTGCCGACCGGCTCCGGCGAGCAGGGCGCGCCAGTCGACGTCGGTGCCGTGGACGTGGAGTCGGGCGAGGGCTTCCACGAAGGTCGCTTCCTCGGGGCGGTTGCGGCGCAGGGCCGGGGTGGTGACGGTGTCGTCGGCCTCGGGCAGTGCGTTCGCGGTGAGGGCGGTGAGGACGGCGTCGGGGCCCAGTTCGAGGTAGCGGCGGACGCCGGCGGCGTGGAGGGTGTGGAGGCCGTCGGCGAAGCGGACGGTTTCGCGGACGTGGCGCACCCAGTAGTCCGCGTCGGTCGTGCCGGTGACCAGCCCGCCGGTGAGGTTGGAGATGACGGGGATCGAGGGTGCGTGGTAGGTCAGCCCGTTGAGGACGGTACGGAAGTCCTCCAGCATCGGGTCCATCAGCGGGGAGTGGAAGGCGTGCGAGACCCGCAGGCGGGTCGTGCGGCGGTCGGCGAAGTGCGCTTCGATCGCCGCGACGGCGGCCTCCACGCCCGAGACGACCACCGAGGTGGGCCCGTTGATGGCGGCTGTCGACACCTCGTCGGTCAGCAGCGGCCGGACCTCCTCCTCCGTCGCCTCGATCGCGAGCATCGCACCACCCTCCGGAAGCGCCTTCATCAGCCGGCCACGGGCGGCGACCAGGGTGCAGGCATCGGCCAGCGAGAGCACCCCCGCCACGTGCGCCGCGGCGACCTCGCCGATCGAGTGACCGGCCACGAACTCCGGGCGTACGCCCAACGACTCGACCAGCCGGAACAGCGCCACCTCCACCGCGAACAGCCCCGCCTGGGCGAAGTCCGTCCGGTTCAGCAGCTCCGCGTCCTCGCCCCAGACGACTTCCCGCAGCGGCAGGTCCAGCTCCGCACAGAGCGCATCGAAGGCCTGCGCGAACACCGGGAAGCGCTCGTACAGCTCCTGTCCCATCCCGAGCCGCTGCGAGCCCTGACCGGAGAACAGGAAGGCGTGCTTGCCCTCCGAAGCCACCCCCCGGGCCACCTCCACGCCGTCCACCAGCACCGCCCGGTGCGCGAACCCCGACCGGCCCGCCAGAGTGAACGCCACATCCCTGACCGGGAGTTCGGCTGCTCCGGCACACCTGGCCAGCTGGAGGTCCAGCGCCGTCTCCGACTTGGCGGACACCACCCACGGCACCAGGCCACCGGCCTCACTGGCCTCCGGCTCCGCCACCGGCTCGGGCTGTTCCAGGATCAGATGGGCGTTGGTGCCGCTGATCCCGAAGGAGGACACGCCTGCCCGGCGCGGGTGACCGGTGTCCGGCCACTCCGTGCGCTCGGCCAGCAGTTCCACCGCGCCCGCCGTCCAGTCCACGTGCGAGGAGGGCTGGTCGATGTGGAGTGACTTCGGCAGCGTGCCGTGCTGCATGGCCAGCACCATCTTGATCACACCAGCGACACCGGCCGCCGCCTGGGCGTGCCCGATGTTCGACTTGATCGAACCGAGCAGCAACGGCAGCTCACGGTCCTGCCCGTACGTCGCCAGCAGCGCCTGCGCCTCGATCGGGTCACCCAACGTCGTCCCGGTCCCGTGCGCCTCCACCGCATCGACCTCGGCCGCCGACAGCCCCGCGCTCGCCAGCGCCTGCCGGATCACCCGCTGCTGCGACGGACCGTTCGGCGCCGTCAGACCATTGGACGCACCGTCCTGGTTCACCGCACTGCCCCGCAGCACAGCGAGTACGCCGTGACCGTTGCGCCGGGCGTCCGAGAGGCGCTCCAGCACGACCATGCCGACGCCCTCGCCCCAGCCGACCCCATCCGCCGCCTCCGCGAAGGCCTTGCTGCGGCCGTCGGCGGCCAGGCCGCGCTGTCGGGAGAACTCGACGAAGGTCGCAGGGGTGGACATCACCGTCACACCGCCGGCCAGCGCCAACGAGCACTCACCGCTGCGCAGCGCCTGCGCGGCCAGGTGCATCGCCACCAGCGAGGAGGAGCAGGCGGTGTCGACGGTGACGGCCGGCCCTTCCAGGCCCAGCGTGTAGGAGACCCGGCCCGAGGCCACGCTCCCCGCGCTGCCACTGCCCTGGTACCCCTCGAACTCACCACCGCCGAGCAGACCGGCGTAGTCGGCGTACATCACACCCGCGAACACACCGGTGCGGCTGCCCCGCAGCGACACCGGATCGATACCCGCCCGCTCGAACGCCTCCCAGGACGTCTCCAGCAGCAACCGCTGCTGCGCATCCGTCGCCAACGCCTCCCGCGGACTCATCCCGAAGAAGCCCGCGTCGAACGCGGCCGCCTCGCGCAGGAACCCGCCGGTGCGGGTGTAGGAGGTGCCGGTGTGGTCCGGGTCCGGGTGGTACAGCGACTCGACGTCCCAGCCGCGGTCCGCCGGGAACTCCGACACCGCGTCCACCCCGTCGGCGACCAGACGCCACAGGTCCTCGGGAGACGTCACCCCGCCCGGGTAACGGCAGGCCATCCCCACGATCACGACCGGGTCGTCGGACGGCGTGGGCACCACCGCCGGGAGTTCCGTCGTCCGCTCGGCGCCGAACAGGCCCTCCAGCAGGAAGCCGGCCAGGGCACGCGCGGTCGGGTAGTCGAAGACGACGGTCGCCGGCAGCTGGAGCCCGGTGACCGACCGCAGCCGGTTCCGCAGCTCCACCGCCGTCAGCGAGTCGAACCCGAGGTCCTGGAACGCCCGGGAGGGGTCGACCGTCGCCCGGCTCCGGTGGTCCAGCACCAGCGCGATCTGGTCACGCACCAGGTCGAGGACGGCTTCGTGCCGGTCCTCCGCGCCCAGGCCCGAGAGCCGCCGGGTCAGGTCGATCGCGGCGGGGGCCGAGGCCGCCTGACGCACCGGGGTCCGGACCAGGCCGCGCAGCAGGGCGGGAACCTCGCCCCGGTCCCGGAGCGTGGGCAGGTCGAGCCGGACGGGCAGGACGGCCGCTTCCGCCGCGCCGACTGCCGCGTCGAACAGCGCCAGCCCGTGCTCCGGGTCGAACGGCGGTACTCCCGCGCGGGTCATCCGCGTCCGTTCGGCGTCGGTGAGGGTGCCGGTCATGCCCGCCACCCCGGACCACGGCCCCCACGCCAGCGACACCCCCGGCAGACCCAACGCACGCCGGTGCACCGCCAACGCATCCAGACAGGCATTGCCCGCCGCATACGCCGCCTGCCCCGCACTCCCGAACGTCCCCGCCATGGACGAGAACAGCACGAACACATCCACACCCTCAGCCGCCCGGTGCAGATTCCACGCCGCGTCCGCCTTCGGCCGGAGCACAGCCGACAGCCGGTCAGAAGTCAGCGAGCCGACCACCCCGTCATCGATCACCCCCGCCGTGTGCACAACCGCACGGATATCGTGCCGGGCGAACAGACCCGCCACCGCCCCCTCGTCCGCCACATCACAGGCCTCGACCACCGCCCGCGCGCCCAGCGCCTCCAACTCCGCCAGCAACGCCCCCACACCCTCGGCCTCCGCACCCCGGCGGCTCACCAACAACAGACTCCGCACCCCGTGCTCACCCGCCAGGTGCCGGGCGACAACCCGGCCCAGACCACCCGTCCCCCCGGTCACCAGCACCGTGCCCTCACCCGGCCACACCACCGGCACGACCTCGGCCCGGGCAGTGGCCCGCACCAGCCGGGCCGCAAGGACCTCGCCGTCGCGCACCAGCAACTGCGGCTCATCCACACCCAGCGCCGACGCCGGCAGCTCCTCCTCCCCCGCAAGATCCACCAGACCGAACCGGCCCGGCTCCTCCGAAACCGCCGACCGCACCAGACCCCACACAGCAGCAGCGGAAAGATCCGAACCGTCCACCGCACCACGCGTCACGAACACCAGCCGCGAACCGGCGAACCGCTCCTCCGCCAACCAGCCCTGCACCCACTCCAGAGCCCACGCCGACCGCTCGTGCACCCCACCACCGGCCACCGACCGCACCACCACCACCGGCGGCACCTCAGCCGGCACCTCCCCCAGCGACCCAACCTCCACAAACACCCCGCCAACCGGCTCCACCGGCTCCACCGGCACCCAGTCCAACCGGAAGAGTTCGTCACGGCCCACTCGCGGAGCGGCCGCGAGCTGCTCGGCCGCGATCGGCCGCACCGCCAACGCACCGACCGACGCGACCGGCCTGCCCTCGGCGTCGGCCACGGCGAGGGACAATGCACCGGCCGCCGTCCGGGTGAGCCGGACCCGGACGGCCGACGCGCCCGCGGCGTGCAGCGCCACGTCCTCCCAGGCGAAGGGCACCCCGGCCCCGCTCTCGGAACCGGCCTCGCCCTCGGACCCGGCCAACGCGAAGCCGTGCAGGCAGGCGTCGAACAGCGCCGGATGCAGACCGAAACCCGCACCCTCGGTGCCCTCCGGCAGAGCCACCTCGGCGAACACCTCGTCACCGCGCCGCCAGGCCGCCCGCAGGCCCCGGAACACCGGACCGTAACCGAACCCGGCCTCGGCCAGCCCCTCGTACAGACCACTCACGTCCACCGCCTGCGCACCGGCCGGCGGCCACACCGAGGCATCGAACTCCACCGGCACCGCACCCGTCCCCAGGACGCCGCTCGCGTGCAGGGACCACACCGGTGCCGGGCCGCTGTCCGCCGTGGAGTGGATGCCGATGGCGCGGCGGCCGGACGCATCCGGTTCGGCCACCCTCACCTGGAGGCGGACCGATCCCTCCGCCGGCAGGACCAGCGGCGCGGCCATGGTCAGCTCCTCGACCCGGTCGCAGCCGACCTCGTCCCCGGCCCGGACGGCCAGCTCCACCAGCGCCGTCCCCGGCACCAGCACCGAACCCAGCACCACGTGGTCCGCCAGCCACCCGTGCGTCCCGGCGGACAACCGGCCGGTGAACACCGTCCCGGCCGCGTCGGCCAGTTCGAGCGAGCCGGTGAGCAGCGGGTGCCCGGCGTTCGCCAGCCCGGCGGACTCCGCCGTGGGAAGGAAGGCGGGGGCGTCCGTCCAGAACCGGCGGTGCTGGAACGCGTACGTCGGCAGGGCGATCCGCCGGGCGCCCGTCCCGGCGAGGAAGGCGGACCAGTCCACCGACGTGCCGAGCACGTGGAGCCTCGCCAGGGCGCCGGCGAAGGTCCGCTCCTCCTCGTGTCCGCGGCGGAGCGTCGCGATCGGCTCGGTCTCGCCGTCGGACAACGCGTTCGCAGTCAGGGCGGTCAGGACGGCATCGGGGCCGACTTCGAGGAAGCGTCGGACGCCGGCGGCGTGGAGGGTACGGAGGCCGTCGGCGAAGCGGACGGCCTCCCGGACGTGGCGCACCCAGTAGTCCGCGTCGGTCGTGCCGGTGACCAGCTCGCCGGTGAGGTTGGAGACCAGCGGGATCGAGGGCTCGCTGTACGTCAGCCCGTTGAGGACCGTACGGAAGTCGTCCAGCATCGGGTCCATCAGCGGCGAGTGGAAGGCATGGGACACCCGCAGGCGGCTGGTCCTCCGCTCAGCGAAGCGCTCGCCGAGCGCCGCGACCGCTTCCTCCGTACCCGAAACGACCACCGAGGACGGGCCGTTGACGGCGGCTATCGACACCTCGGCGTTCAGTAGCGGCCGGACCTCCTCCTCGCCGGCCTGCACCGCCAGCATCGCGCCACCCTCCGGAAGCGCCTGCATCAGCCGGCCACGCGCCGCCACCAGCGCACAGGCGTCCGCCAGCGAGAACGCCCCCGCCACATGAGCGGCTGCGATTTCACCGATCGAGTGACCCGCCACGAACTCCGGCCGCACGCCCAGCGATTCGACCAGCCGGAACAGCGCCACCTCCACCGCGAACAACCCCGCCTGGGCGAAGTCCGTCCGGTTCAGCAGCTCCGCATCCTCACCCCACACCACCTCGCGCAGCGGCAGGTCCAGCTCCGCACACACCGCATCGAAAGCCTGCGCGAACACCGGGAACCGGGCATACAACTCCCGCCCCATCCCCAGCCGCTGCGAGCCCTGACCCGAGAACAGGAAAGCGCTGCGCCCGCCCGTGGCGACACCGGTCGGCGCCTGGCCGTCCGCGATCGCGCGCAGGCCGGTCCGGAGCTGTTCCGCATCGTCGCCGACCACGGCCGCCCGGTGTTCCAGCGCGGCCCGGGTCGTCGCCAGGGAGTACGCGACGTCCACCGGACGGGCGTCGCCCACCGCCAGGAGCAGGCGTTCGGCCTGCGCACGCAGGGCCTCCGGGGTCGCGGCGGAGAGCAGCCAGGGAACGGTCCCGGGGCCGCCCGGGGTCTCCGGGGCGGGATCGGCGGCCGGTACGGCCGGAGCCTCCTCGATGATCACGTGGGCGTTGGTCCCGCTGATGCCGAAGGAGGACACGCCCGCCCGGCGCGGCCGGTCGCCCGGGGTCCACGGCCGGCGCTCGGTCAGGAGCCGGACGGATCCCGCCGTCCAGTCGACCTGTCCGCTCGGCTCGTCGACGTGGAGCGTCGACGGCAGCTCGCCGTGGTGCATGGCCAGCACCATCTTGATCACACCCGCAACACCGGCCGCCGCCTGGGTGTGACCGATGTTCGACTTCACCGAGCCGAGCAGCAGCGGCAGTTCACGGTCCTGCCCGTAGGTCGCCAGCAGGGCCTGGGCCTCGATCGGGTCGCCCAGCCGCGTGCCGGTGCCGTGGGCCTCGACCACGTCGACCTGGTCGGCGCCGAGGCGGGCATTGGCCAGGGCCTGCCGGATCACCCGCTGCTGCGAGGGACCGTTCGGAGCGGTGAGGCCGTTGGAGGCGCCGTCCTGGTTGACGGCGCTGCCGCGGACCAGTGCCAGCACCGGGTGCCCGTGCCGCAGGGCGTCCGACAGCCGTTCGACGACCAGGAACCCGGCGCCCTCGGCGAAGCCGGTGCCGTCGGCGGCGGAGGCGAAGGACTTGCAGCGCCCGTCGGGGGCGAGTGCGCCCTGTCGGCCGAACTCGGCGAACACCCCCGGGGTGGCCATCACGGTCACACCGCCGGTGATCGCGAGCGAGCAGTCGCCCTGCCGCAGCGCCTGGACGGCCAGGTGCAGCGCCACCAGCGAGGAGGAGCAGGCGGTGTCCACCGCGACGGCCGGGCCCTCCAGGCCCAGCTTGTACGAGACGCGGCCGGCCACCACGCTGCCGTTGCCGTCGCTGCCCGGGTAGTCGTGGTACATCACACCGGTGAAGACCCCGGTCCGGCTGCCGCGCAGGCCGGTCGGGTCGATGCCCGCGCGCTCCAGGGCCTCCCAGGAGAGCTCCAGCGTGAGCCGCTGCTGCGGGTCCATGGCGAGGGCCTCGCGCGGGGAGATCCCGAAGAACTCGGGGTCGAACTCGGCGGCGCCGTCCAGGAACCCGCCCTCCAGGGCGTGGCCGGCGTCCTCGGCGCGGAAGGCGGAGAGGTCCCAGCCGCGGTCGGCGGGGAACGGCGAGATCGCGTCCGCGCCGGAGGTCACCAGGCGCCAGAGGTCCTCGGGGGTGCTGACTCCGCCCGGGTAGCGGCAGGACATGCCGACGATCGCGATCGGCTCGTGCCGGACGGCGCTCGGTGTCACGGCGCCCGCCGCCGCCTCCGTCACCTCCGTCTCCGTTCCCGTCCCCGTGGCGGTCGTGGCCGTGGTCGTGGTCGTGGCCGTGGCCGGGAGCGCGGGGCGTACCCGGTCGTCGGCGAGGTCGAGCAGGGCCTCGACCAGGCCCGCGTCGCGGAGCCGGCGGGTCGGGATCGACTGCAGGGCGGCGCGCACCTCGGCCTCTGCGCGGAGTCCGTCGCCGTTCGCGACGTCGGCCGCCGTCCCCAGCTCCGTGAGGATGAAGCCCGTGACCGCCTCCGCGTTGGGGTGGTCGAAGGCGAGGGTGGCGGGCAGCCGGAGCCCGGTGAGGCCGTTCAGCTGGTTGCGCAGGTCGGTCGCGGCGAGGGAGTCGAAGCCGAGTTCCTGGAACGCCCGGTCCGGTTCGATCGCGTCGCCGGACTCGTGCCCCAGCAGGGCGGCCACCCGGGCCCGGACGAGTTCGAGGACCGTCCGCCGTCGCTCGGCCTCCGGCAGCCCGGCCAGCCGGGCCGGGAGGTGGCCGGTCGGCGCGGCCGGCAGCGCGTCCGCGCGGGCCGCCGTCCGGCGGACCGTCGGGACCAGGCCGCGCAGCAGCGCCGGGAGTTCGTCGGTGCGGGTGCGCAGGGCCGCCCGGTCGACCCGGATCGGGACGACGGCCGCACGCTCACTGCGCAGAGCCGCGGAGAACAGGGCCAGACCGGCCTCGCGGGTGAGCGGCGGAACGCCCTGGGCGGCCATCCGGTGGCGGTTCAGCTCCCGGAGGTGCGCGCCGAGGCCGGCGCCGACGTCCCACAGGCCGTACGCCAGGGACGTCGCGGGCAGGCCGAGCGCGTGACGGTGGGCGGCCAGGGCGTCCAGGAAGACGTTCGCCGCCGCGTAGTTGCCCTGCCCGGCGGTCAGCACCAGGCCACCGGCCGAGGAGAACAGCACGAACGCGCTCAAACCCCGGTCCCGGGTCAACTCGTGCAGGTACCAGGCACCATCGGCCTTCGGAGCCAGCACGGCATCCATCCGCTCCGGCGTCAACGCACCCACCAGGCCGTTGTCACCGACCCCGGCCGCGTGGACCACCGCGGACAGGTCCGGGATCGAGTCGACCAGCTCCGCGACCGCGGCACGGTCGGACACGTCACAGGCCCGGACCTCGGCCTCCGCCCCCAGCGCGGCCAGCTCCGCCACCAACTCGGCCGCACCCGCGGCCGCCGGGCCACGACGACTCGTCAGCACCAGCCTGCGCACCCCGCACTCACCGGCCAGGTACCGGGCCACCACCGCACCCAGACCACCCGTACCACCCGTGACCAACACCGTGTCATCCGCACCGACACCCGATGGTCCCTCCGGCGCCGGCAGCCGGACCAGGCGCGGTACCAGCACCACCCCGCCCCGGACCGCCGACTCCGGCTCGCCCGACACCACCACCTCACCATCCGTGTCCACCAGCGCGAACCGGCCCGGGTTCTCCGCCGACGCGGACCGCACCAGACCCCACACCGGAGCCTGCGCCACCCCCACCGGCTCACCCGCACGCACCGCCACCGCACCGCGCGTCACCACCACCAACCGCGACCCCGCGAACCGCTCCTCCGCCAACCAGGACTGGACGGCGGCCAGCACGGTGTGGACGTACGTGCGCACCGCGTCCGGGACGTCCGCAGCGGCCCCGAGGTCGGCCCGGCCGGGGTCTCCGCAGTCGAGGACGACCACGTCGGGCACGGGCTCCGAGGATTCGAGGACGTCCTCCCAGCGTGCCCAGGAGTCCGACGCGGCAGGCGAGTCCGCCGGCTCCGACCAGTCGACCCCGTACAAGGGGTCGGTCGAGCCCAGTTGCTCCGCGGACACCGCCCGGCCCACCATCGAGGCCACGGTCAGGACCGGGCCTCCCGCCGGGTCGGCGAGGTCGAGCCGCAGCCCGCCACCGTCCAGCCGGACGATCCGCACCCGCACCGCCGAAGCACCGACGGCGCACAGCGACACGCCGGTCCAGGCGAACGGGATCGTCGTCTCCCGCTCACCCCCGACCAGGATCGCGGCGTGCATCGCCGCATCGAGCAGCGCCGGGTGCACCCCGAAGCCGTCCGCCCCGACCTCCTCCGGCAGCGCGACCTCGGCGAACAGCTCGTCGCCACGGCGCCAGGCCGCGCGGAGCCCGCGGAAGGCGGGACCGTAACCGAACCCGGCCTCCGCCATCCGCTCGTACGCCCCCTCCACCGCCAGCGGCTCCGCACCCGCCGGCGGCCAGACCGAGGCGTCGAAGGACGGCTCACCGGGCGCCGCCGCAACGGCCAGCGAACCCGCCGCGTGCTGCACCCAGCCGGCCTCCGGATCACCGTCCGGCCGGGAGTGGATCCCCAACTCCCGACGACCGGCGGCGTCCGGCCCGCCGACCCGGACGTGCAGCTGGACGGCACCCTGCTCCGGCAGCACGAGCGGCGCGCCCAGCGTCAGCTCCTCCACCAGCTCGCAGCCCGTCTCACCCGCGGCACGCAGAGCGAGCTCGACGAGCGCCGCGCCCGGCACCAGGACGGTGTCCAGGACCTGGTGGTCCGCCAGCCACGCGTGCGAGTCCAGCGACAGCCGGCCGGTGAGCAGGAAGCCGTCCGTGTGCGACAGGTCGACGGACGCCCCGAGCAGCGGGTGGGTGACGGCGCCGACGCCCACCGCGCCCAGATCAGCGAGCGGGGCCGTCGCGTCGAGCCAGAAACGGCGGTGCTGGAACGCGTAGGTGGGCAGCTCGACCGTCCGGGTACCGCGGCCCGCGAAGACGGTGGACCAGCTCACCTCCGCCCCGGCCGCGTGCAGCCGGCCGAGCGCGGCCGCCAGGCATGCCGACTCGCTCCGGTCCGCGCGCAGGGCGGCGACGACACAGGTTCCGGTGGCATCCGGGTCGTCGAGGACGCCCTGTGCGAGGCCGGTGAGGACGGCGTCGGGGCCCAGTTCGAGGTAGCGGCGGACGCCCTGGTCGTGGAGGGTGCGGAGGCCGTCGGCGAAGCGGACCGCCTCGCGGACGTGGCGCACCCAGTAGTCCGCGTCGGTCGCGCCGCTGACCGGCCCGCCGGTGAGGTTGGAGATGACGGGGATCGACGGTGCGTGGTAGGTCAGCCCGTTGAGGACGGTACGGAAGTCCTCCAGCATCGGATCCATCAGCGGGGAGTGGAAGGCGTGCGAGACCCGCAGGCGGGTCGTACGGCGGTCCGCGAAGTGCGCTTCGATCGCCGCGACGGCGGCCTCCGTGCCGGAAACCACCACCGAGAACGGCCCGTTCACCGCGGCTGTCGACACCTCGGCGTTCAGCAGCGGCCGGACCTCCTCCTCGGTGGCCTGCACCGCCAGCATCGCGCCACCCTCCGGAAGCGCCTTCATCAGGCGGCCACGGGCGGCGACCAGGGTGCAGGCGTCGGCCAGCGAGAACACCCCCGCCACGTGCGCGGCGGCGACCTCGCCGATCGAGTGACCGGCCACGAACTCCGGACGCAGGCCGAGTGATTCGACCAGCCGGTACAGCGCCACCTCCACCGCGAACAGCCCCGCCTGGGCGAAGTCCGTCCGGTTCAGCAGCTCCGCATCCTCACCCCAGACGACTTCCCGCAGTGGCAGGTCCAGCTCCGCACAGACCGCGTCGAAAGCCTGCGCGAACACGGGGAAGCGCTCGTACAGCTCCCGCCCCATGCCGAGCCGCTGCGAGCCCTGACCGGAGAACAGGAACGCCGTCGCCCCACCGGCCCGGGCCGAGGAGACCGCCACGCCGGGGAGGAGTTCGCCCCGGGCCAGCCCGTCCAGTCCGGCCAGTAGCTCGGCACGGTCGGCTCCCAGCACCACCGCGCGGTGCTCCAGTGCCGCCCGCGTGGTCGCCAACGAGTGTGCGACGTCGGAGGCACTGAGTTCCGGACGGGAGCCGAGGAAGGTCGCGAGCCGACCGGCCTGGGCCCGCAAGGCCTCCGGTGTGGCCGCGGCGAGCAGCCAGGGCAGCGGGTCCGGCCCCGTCGTGTCCGGCCCCGTCGTGTCCGGCCCCGGCCGCTCGACGGCCGGTTCGGACGCCGGCGCGGGTACGTGGGCGGGCGAGAGCGCGGGCCCCTGCTCGACGATCACGTGCGCATTGGTCCCGCTGATCCCGAACGCGGACACGCCCGCGCGCCGCGGCCGGCCGGTCTCCGGCCAGTCCCAGGCCTCGGCGAGCAGCTCGACAGCGCCCTCGGACCACTCCACGTGCGGCGAAGGCCGGTCGATGTGCAGCGACTTCGGCAGCGTGCCGTGCTGCATGGCCAGCACCATCTTGATCACACCCGCCACACCGGCCGCCGCCTGGGCGTGCCCGATGTTCGACTTGATCGAACCGAGCAGCAACGGCAGCTCACGGTCCTGCCCGTACGTCGCCAGCAACGCCTGCGCCTCGATCGGGTCACCCAGCGTCGTCCCGGTGCCGTGCGCCTCCACCGCGTCGACCTCGGCGGGCGCAAGACCCGCGCTCGCCAGCGCCTGCCGGATCACCCGCTGCTGCGACGGACCGTTCGGCGCCGAGAAGCCGTTGGACGCGCCGTCCTGGTTCACGGCCGTACCACGGATCACCGCGAGCACCCGGTGGCCGTGGCGCTGTGCGTCGGACAACCGCTCCACGAGCAGCACCCCGACGCCCTCGGACCAGCCCACTCCGTCCGCCGCGCCCGCGAACGCCTTGCACCGGCCGTCCGCCGACAGCCCCCGCTGCCGGGAGAACTCGATGAACATGCCCGGCGTGGACATCACGGTGGCACCGCCCGCGAGGGCCATCGAGCACTCACCGCTGCGCAGGGCCTGGACGGCCAGGTGCAGGGCCACCAGCGAGGACGAGCAGGCGGTGTCCACCGTCACCGCGGGACCCTCCAGGCCCAGCGTGTAGGACACCCGGCCCGAGACCACGCTGCCGCCGCTGGTGCCGGAGGGGTTCGTGTTGAGCGCGTAGTCGTGGTACATGACCCCGGCGAAGACGCCGGTCCGGCTGCCCCGCAGGGACAGCGGGTCGATGCCGGCCCGCTCCAGCGCCTCCCAGGAGGTCTCCAGCAGCAGCCGCTGCTGCGGGTCCATGTAGAGCGCCTCGCGCGGGGAGATCCCGAACAGGCCGGGGTCGAAGTCTCCGGCGTCGTGCAGGAAGCTCCCGTGCCGGGTGTAGCTGTGGCCTTCCTTCCCGGGCTCGGGGTCGTAGAGGTTCCCGAGGTCCCAGCCGCGGTCGGCCGGCAACTCGGTCACGGTGTCGACGCCGTCCGTCAGGAGCTGCCACAGTGCCTCGGGCGAGGCCGCGCCGCCGGGGTAGCGGCAGGCCATCCCGACGATCGCGATCGGTTCGCCGGAGGTGTCGGGCGATGTGTCCGGGCGGCGGTGAGCGCCGTCTGCCTGTGCCGGGGTCGCACCGGCCCCGGCCAGGTCGAGGAGGTGGGCCGCCACGGCCCGCGCGTTGGGGTGGTCGAAGGCGAGGGTGGCGGGCAGGCGCAGTCCGGTGCGCTGGTTGAGGCGGTTGCGCAGGTCCGTCGCGGCGAGGGAGTCGAAGCCGAGTTCCCGGAACGCGCGCTCGGGTGTGACCTCCTCGGAGGAGGCGTGACCGAGCACGGCCGCGACCTCCGTCCGCACGATCTCCAGCGCCAGGCGGCGGCGCTCGGTCTCCGCCAGCCCGGCGAGGCGCTGCGCGAGGCCGGTGCCGGCGGCGCGGCCGCTCACGGGGAGCGCTGCGCGGCCACGCGGGGCGGCGAGGCCGCGCAGCAGCGCCGGGAGTTCGTCGGTGCGGGTGCGCAGGGCCGCCCGGTCGACCCGGATCGGGACGACGGCCGCGCGCTCGCTGCGCAGGGCGGCCGCGAACAGGGCGAGGCCCGTGGCGTGATCGAGGACGGGGACGCCCTGGACGGCCATCCGGTGGCGGTCGACCTCGGCGAGGTCACGGCCGAGGCCGGCGCCGACGTCCCACAGGCCGTAGGCCAGGGAGGTGGCGGGCAGGCCGAGCGCGTGACGGTGGGCGGCCAGGGCGTCCAGGAAGACGTTCGCCGCCGCGTAGTTGCCCTGCCCGGCGGTCAGCACCAGGCCACCGGCCGAGGAGAACAGCACGAAAGCGGCGAGGTCGCGCTCGCGGGTCAGCTCGTGCAGGTACCAGGCACCGTCCGCCTTCGGGGCCAGGACGGCATCCATCCGCTCCGGCGTCAACGCACCCACCAGGCCGTTGTCACCGACCCCGGCGGCGTGGACCACCGCGGACAGGTCCGGGATCGAGTCGACCAGCTCCGCGACCGCGGCACGGTCGGACACATCACAGGCCCGGACCTCGGCCTCCGCCCCCAGCGCGGCCAGCTCCGCCACCAACTCGGCCGCACCCGCGGCCGCCGGGCCACGACGACTCGTCAGCACCAGCCTGCGGACCCCGCACTCACCGGCCAGGTACCGGGCCACCACCGCCCCCAGACCACCCGTCCCACCGGTGATCAGGACCGTGCCGTCGCCACGGACGCACAACGGCCCGTCCGGCACCGGCAGCCGCACCAGACGCGGGACCAGCACCACCCCGCCCCGGACCGCCGACTCCGGCTCGCCCGACACCACCACCTCACCATCCGTGTCCACCAGCGCGAACCGGCCCGGGTTCTCCGCCGACGCGGACCGCACCAGACCCCACACCGGAGCCTGCGCCACCCCCACCGGCTCACCCGCACGCACCGCCACCGCACCGCGCGTCACCACCACCAACCGCGACCCCGCGAACCGCTCCTCCGCCAACCACTCCTGCACCACGTGCAGGACGCCGTGCGTCACCGCGCGGACGGCGGCCGGGAGGTCGTCGGCAGGGAGGTCGTCGGCAGGGGCGGACAGGGTCGAGCAGTCCAGTACGACGGTGTCGGGAGCCGGGCCCTCGGCAGGCAGGTCTTCCCAGGCCGTCCACCCGGTGCCCTGGTCCGGGGAACCGGGCAGTTCCGACCAGTCGACCGCGTAGAGCGGGTCGGCCGAGCCCAGCTGGTCCGCCGACACCGCCCGGCCCCGCACGGCCTCCACCGTCAGCACCGGGCCACCCGCCGGGTCGGCGAGGTCGAGCCGCAGCCCGCCACCGTCCAGCCGGACGATCCGCACCCGCACCGCCGAAGCACCGACGGCACGGAGCGCCGCACCCGTCCACGCGAACGGGACCACGGTGTCGTCGCTCGCCGCGTCCACGATGGCGACGTGCAGAGCGGCATCCAGGAGGGCGGGATGGACGCCGAAGCCGTCGGGCGCGGCGCCCTCCGGGAGTTCGACGTCCGCGAACAGCTCGTCGTCACGGCGCCAGGCCGCGCGGAGCCCCCGGAAGGCGGGACCGTAACCGAACCCGGCCTCCGCCATCCGCTCGTACGCCCCCTCCACCGCCAGCGGCTCCGCACCCGCCGGCGGCCAGACCGAGGCGTCGAAGGACGGCTCACCGGGCGCCGCCGCAACGGCCAGCGAACCCGCCGCGTGCTGCACCCAGCCGGCCTCCGGATCACCCTCCGGCCGGGAGTGGATCCCCAACTCCCGACGACCGGCGGCATCGGGCGCTCCGACCCTGAGCTGCAGCTGGACGGCACCCTGCTCCGGCAGCACGAGCGGCGCGGCCAGCGTCAGCTCCTCCACCAGCTCGCAGCCCGTCTCGCCCGCGGCACGCAGAGCGAGTTCGAGCAGGCCCGCGCCGGGCAGCAGGACCCGGCCCTGGACCACGTGATCGGCCAGCCACGGGAAGGCGGCCGTCGACAGGCGACCGGTGAGCACCAGTCCGTCCTCGTCGGCCAGGTCGACTGCTGCGGCCAGCAGCGGGTGAGTGGTGGCCGCGAGGCCGGCGGAGCGGACGTCACCGCTGTGTGCGGGGCGCACGGCCGGCCAGAAACGGCGCCGCTGGAAGGGGTACGTCGGAAGGTCCACGCTCCGGGCGCCGGTGCCGGCGAGCAGGGCGCGCCAGTCGATGTCGGTGCCGTGGACGTGGAGTCGGGCGAGGGCTTCCACGAAGGTCGCTTCCTCGGGGCGGTTGCGGCGCAGGGCCGGGGTGGTGACGGCGTCGTCGGCCTCGGGCAGTGCGTTCGCGGTGAGGGCGGTGAGGACGGCGTCGGGGCCCAGTTCGAGGTACCGGCGGACGCCCTGGTCGTGGAGGGTGCGAAGGCCGTCGGCGAAGCGGACCGCCTCGCGGACGTGGCGCACCCAGTAGTCCGCGTCGGTCGCGCCGGTGACCAGCTGGCCGGTGAGGTTGGAGACGACGGGGATCGAGGGTGCGTGGTAGGTCAGCCCGTTGAGGACGGTACGGAAGTCGTCCAGCATCGGGTCCATCAGCGGGGAGTGGAAGGCGTGCGAGACCCGCAGGCGGGTCGTGCGGCGGTCCGCGAAGTGCGCTTCGATCGCCGCGACGGCGGCCTCCACGCCCGAGACGACCACCGAGGACGGGCCGTTGACGGCGGCTGTCGACACCTCGTCGGTCAGCAGCGGCCGGACCTCCTCCTCCGTCGCCTGTACGGCGAGCATCGCGCCACCGGAGGGCAGCGCCTGCATCAGCCGGCCGCGGGCGGCGACCAGCGCGCACGCGTCCGCCAGCGAGAAAACCCCCGCCACGTGCGCGGCGGCGACCTCGCCGATCGAGTGACCGGCCACGAACTCCGGCCGCAGGCCGAGTGATTCGACCAGCCGGTACAGCGCCACCTCCACCGCGAACAGCCCCGCCTGGGCGAAGTCCGTCCGGTTCAGCAGCTCCGCGTCCTCACCCCAGACGACCTCCCGCACCGGCAGGTCCAGCTCCGCACACACCGCGTCGAAAGCCTCCGCGAACACCGGGAAGCGCTCGTACAACTCCCGACCCATACCAAGCCGCTGCGAACCCTGACCCGAGAACAGGAAGGCGTGCTTGCCCTCCGAAGCCACCCCCCGGGCCACCTCCACGCCGTCCACCAGCACCGCCCGGTGCGCGAACCGCGACCGCCCGGCGAGCGTCAGGCTCACATCGAGGGCGGACGGGCCGTCCATCCGGGCGAGTTGCGCGGTCTGGGCATCGAGCGCGGCGGCGGACTTGGCCGATACCACCCAGGGCATCGAGGCCGGAGCGACCGAACCGTGCCGCACGGCCTCGGGTTCACCCTGCTCCAGGATCACATGGGCGTTCGTCCCACTGATCCCGAAGGACGACACACCCGCCCGGCGCGGATGACCGGTGGCCGGCCACTCGGCACCCTGCGCCAGCAGCTCCACCGCCCCCGCCGACCAGTCCACATGCGAGGACGGCGCATCCACGTGCAGCGTGCGCGGCAACTGCCCGTGCTGCATGGCCAGCACCATCTTGATCACACCCGCCACACCCGCCGCCGCCTGGGCGTGCCCGATGTTCGACTTGATCGAACCGAGCAACAGCGGCAGCTCACGGTCCTGCCCGTACGTCGCCAGCAACGCCTGCGCCTCGATCGGGTCACCCAGCGTCGTCCCGGTGCCGTGCGCCTCCACCGCGTCGACCTCAGCGGGCGCAAGACCCGCGCTCGCCAACGCCTGCCGGATCACCCGCTGCTGTGACGGACCGTTCGGCGCCGTCAGACCATTGGACGCACCGTCCTGGTTCACCGCACTGCCCCGCAGCACCGCCAGCACCCGGTGACCGTTGCGCCGGGCGTCCGAGAGGCGCTCCAGCACGACCATGCCAACGCCCTCACCCCAGCCGACCCCGTCCGCCGCCTCCGCGAACGAACGGCACCGCCCGTCCGCCGACAACCCACCCTGCCGCGAAAACTCCACGAAGGTGCCCGGCGTCGACATCACCGTCACACCACCGGCCAGCGCCAACGAGCACTCACCGCTGCGCAGCGCCTGCGCGGCCAGGTGCATCGCCACCAGCGAGGAGGAGCAGGCGGTGTCCACCGTCACCGCCGGGCCTTCCAGGCCCAGCGTGTAGGAGACCCGGCCCGAGGCCACGCTCCCCGCGCTGCCACTGCCCTGGTACCCCTCGAACTCACCACCGCCGAGCAGGCCGGCGTAGTCGGCGTACATCACGCCCGCGAACACACCGGTGCGGCTGCCCCGCAGCGACACCGGATCGATACCCGCCCGCTCGAACGCCTCCCAGGACGTCTCCAGCAGCAACCGCTGCTGCGCATCCGTCGCCAACGCCTCCCGCGGACTCATCCCGAAGAACTCGTGATCGAACTCCCCTGCGGTGTGCAGGAATCCGCCCGATCGCGTGTAGGAGGTGCCGGTGTGGTCCGGGTCCGGGTGGTACAGCGACTCGACGTCCCAGCCGCGGTCCGCCGGGAAGTCCGACACCGCGTCCACCCCGTCGGCGACCAGGCGCCACAGGTCCTCCGGCGAGGCGATGCCTCCGGGGTAGCGGCAGGCCATCCCCACGATCACGACCGGGTCGTCCGTCAGTGCCGGCAGGGCCTCCGGGACGTGGACCACGCTCTCGGCCCCGAGCAGGCCCTCCAGCAGGAAGGCGGCCAGCGCGCTGGCGGTCGGATAGTCGAAGACGACGGTCGCCGGGAGCCGGAGCCCGGTCACGGACCGCAGCCGGTTCCGCAGCTCCACCGCCGTCAGCGAGTCGAACCCCAGGTCCTGGAACGCCCGCGACGGATCGACCGCGGACCCGCCCTGGTGCCCCAGCACCACCGCGATCTGCTCGCGCACCAGCTCCAGCACCACCGCGCGCCGCTCGTCGCCGCCCAGCGCGGACAGGCGTTGCGCCAGCCCCGCCGTCACGGCCGACCGCGCCACGACCGCACGCCGCACCCGCCCCCGTACCAGGCCCCGCAGCAGCGCAGGCACGTCACCGTGCGCCGCCACCGCCGCGGGGTCGAGCCGGACCGGCAGCACGGCCGCGTGCCCGGTGGAGAGCGCCGCGTCGAGGAGCGCGGTGCCCTGTTCCGGGGAGATCGCCGGGAGGCCGTGACGGGCGATGCGGTCGGACTCGGCGTCGGTGAGGGTGCCGGTCATGCCCGCCACCCCGGACCACGGCCCCCACGCCAGCGACACCCCCGGCAGACCCAACGCACGCCGGTGCACCGCCAACGCATCCAGACAGGCATTGCCCGCCGCATACGCCGCCTGCCCCGCACTCCCGAACGTCCCCGCCATGGACGAGAACAGCACGAACACATCCACACCCTCAGCCGCCCGGTGCAGATTCCACGCCGCATCCGCCTTCGGCCGGAGCACGGCCGACAGCCGGTCAGAAGTCAGCGAGCCGACCACCCCGTCATCGATCACCCCCGCCGTGTGCACAACCGCACGGATCTCATACCGGGCGAACAGACCCGCCACCGCCGCCCCGTCCGCCACATCACAGGCCTCGACCACCGCCCGCGCGCCCAGCGCCTCCAACTCCGCCAGCAACGCCTCCACACCCTCGGCCTCCGCACCCCGGCGGCTCACCAACAACAGACTCCGCACCCCGTGCTCACCCGCCAGGTGCCGGGCGACAACCCGGCCCAGACCACCCGTCCCCCCGGTCACCAGAACCGTGCCCTCACCCGGCCACACCACCGGCACGACCGCCGGTTCCGTCCGCACCAGCCGGGCAGCCAGCAGCCGGCCGTCCCGCACCAGCAACTGCGGCTCATCCACACCCAGCGCCGACGCCGGCAGCTCCTCCTCCCCCGCAAGATCCACCAGACCGAACCGACCCGGCTCCTCCGAAACCGCCGACCGCACCAGACCCCAGAGCGCCGCCCCCGCCAGGTCACCACCCGACACCACGTCACGCGTCACGAACACCAACCGTGAACCGGCGAACCGCTCCTCCGCCAACCAGCCCTGCACCCACTCCAGAGCCCACGCCGACCGCTCGTGCACCCCACCACCGGCCACCGACCGCACCACCACCACCGGCGGCACCTCAGCCGGCACCTCCCCCAGCGACCCGACCTCCACAAACACCCCGCCAACCGGTACCACCGGCTCCACCGGCACCCAGTCCACCCGGAACAGTGAGTTCCGGTCGACCGAGGCCACCGCGTCCGCCGCCACCGGTCGGACGACCAACGACCCGACCGAGGCCACCGGCCGTCCCTCGGTGTCAGCGATCGCCAGCGACACCGCATCGGCCGCCGTCCGGGTCAGCCGGACCCGGACCGCCGACGCGCCCGCGGCGTGCAGCGCCACGTCCTCCCAGGCGAAGGGCACCCCGGCCCCGCCCTCGGAACCGGCCTCCCCCTCGGACCCGGCCAACGCGAAGCCGTGCAGGCAGGCGTCGAACAGCGCCGGATGCAGACCGAAACCCGCACCCTCGGTGCCCTCCGGCAGAGCCACCTCGGCGAACACCTCGTCACCGCGCCGCCAGGCCGCCCGCAGGCCCCGGAACACCGGACCGTAACCGAACCCGGCCTCGGCCAGCCCCTCGTACAGACCACTCAGATCCACCGCCTGCGCACCGGCCGGCGGCCACACCGAGGCATCGAACTCCACCGGCACCGCACCCGTCCCCAGGACGCCGCTCGCGTGCAGGGACCAGTCCGTCCCCTCTTCCGCCTCCGGCCGGGCGTGCACGGTAACGGCGCGCCGCCCGGACGCGTCCGGCTCGCCGACCCACACCTGCACCAGGACACCGCCTCGTTCGGGCAGGACCAGCGGCGCCGCCAGGGTCAGCTCCTCGACCCGGTCGCAACCGACCTCGTCCCCGGCCCGGACGGCCAGCTCCACCAGCGCCGTCCCCGGCACCAGCACCGAACCCAGCACCACGTGGTCCGCCAGCCACCCGTGCGTCCCGGCGGACAACCGGCCGGTGAAGAGGTACCCGTCCGTGTGCACGAGCTCGACGGCAGCGCCGAGCAGCGGGTGTTCGGCGGCGCCGAGACCGGCGAGCCGGACATCCCCGCCGCGGGTGAGGGTAACGGCCGGCCAGTACTGCCGGTGCTGGAAGGCGTACGTGGGCAGCTCGACGGTACGGGCAGCGGTCCCGGTGAACAGGGCCGCCCACTCGACGTCGACTCCGGCGACGTGCAGACGGGCCAGGGCGGTCAGCACGCTCGTGTCCTCGGGACGGCCCTTGCGCAGGAGCGCGGCCGTCACGGCGTCACCGGTGAGGGAGGCGGCCGCCATCGCGGTGAGCACACCGTCCGGGCCGAGCTCCAGGAAGCGGCTGACGCCGGCCGTCTCCAGCGCGCGGACGCCGTCGGCGAAGCGGACGGTCTCGCGGACGTGGCGCACCCAGTAGTCCGCGTCGGTCGCGCCGGTGACCAGCTCACCGGTCAGGTTGGAGACCAGCGGGATCGACGGCGCGTGGTAGCTCAGCCCGGTGAGGACGGTACGGAACTCCTCCAGCATCGGGTCCATCAGCGGCGAGTGGAAGGCATGGGACACCCGCAGGCGGCTGGTCCTCCGCTCGGCGAAGTGCTCGCCGAGCGCCGCGACCGCTTCCTCCGTACCCGAAACGACCACCGAGGTGGGCCCGTTCACGGCCGCCAGCGCGACGGAGTCGCCGAGCAGCGGTCGGACCTCCTCCTCCGTCGCCTCGATCGCGAGCATCGCGCCACCGGAGGGCAGCGCCTGCATCAGCCGGCCGCGGGCGGCGACCAGGGTGCAGGCGTCGGCCAGCGAGAACACGCCGGCCACATGCGCGGCCGCGACCTCACCGATCGAGTGGCCGGCCACGAACTCCGGCCGCACGCCGAGTGACTCGACCAGCCGGTACAGCGCCACCTCCACCGCGAACAGCCCCGCCTGGGCGAAGTCCGTCCGGTTCAGCAGCTCCGCGTCCTCACCCCACACCACCTCGCGCAGCGGCAGGTCCAGCTCCGCACACACCGCATCGAAAGCCTCCGCGAACACGGGGAAGCGCTCGTACAGCTCCCGTCCCATCCCGAGCCGCTGGGAGCCCTGACCGGAGAACAGGAAGGCGTGCTTGCCCTCCGAAGCCACCCCCCGGGCCACCTCCACGCCGTCCACCAGCACCACCCGGTGCGCGAACCGCGACCGGCCCGCCAGAGTGAACGCCACATCGGCGGAGGGAAGTTCACCCGCCTCGGTCAACCGTGCGAGCTGCGCGTCGAGCGCGGCGGCGGACTTGGCCGATACCACCCAGGGCATCGAGGCCGGGACGACCGAACCGTGCCGCACGGCCTCGGGTTCACCCTGCTCCAGGATCAGGTGGGCGTTGGTGCCGCTGATCCCGAAGGACGACACACCCGCCCGGCGCGGATGACCGGTGTCCGGCCACTCGGCACCCTGCGCCAGCAGCTCCACCGCCCCCGCCGACCAGTCCACGTGCGAGGACGGCGCATCCACGTGCAGCGTGCGCGGCAACTGCCCGTGCTGCATGGCCAGCACCATCTTGATCACACCAGCGACACCGGCCGCCGCCTGGGCGTGCCCGATGTTCGACTTGATAGAACCGAGCAGCAACGGCAGCTCACGATCCTGCCCGTACGTCGCCAGCAGCGCCTGCGCCTCGATCGGGTCACCCAACGTCGTCCCGGTCCCGTGCGCCTCCACCGCACCCACATCAGCGGGCGCAAGACCCGCGCTCGCCAGCGCCTGCCGGATCACCCGCTGCTGCGACGGACCGTTCGGCGCCGTCAGACCATTGGACGCACCGTCCTGGTTCACCGCACTGCCCCGCAGCACCGCCAGCACCCGGTGACCGTTGCGCCGCGCATCCGAGAGGCGCTCCAGCACGACCATGCCAACGCCCTCACCCCAGCCGACCCCGTCCGCCGCCTCCGCGAACGAACGGCACCGCCCGTCCGCCGACAACCCACCCTGCCGCGAAAACTCGACAAAAGTGTTGGGGGTGGACATCACCGTCACACCACCGGCCAGCGCCAACGAGCACTCACCGCCGCGCAGCGCCTGGGCCGCCAGGTGCATCGCCACCAGCGAGGAGGAACACGCCGTGTCCACCGTCACCGCCGGGCCCTCGAACCCGAAGGTGTAGGACACGCGTCCGGACGCCACACTGGGGGCGCTCCCGTTGCCCCGGAAGCCCTCGAACTCGTCGCCGTCGAGCAGCGAGCGGTAGTCGGTGTACATCACGCCCGCGAACACACCGGTGCGGCTGCCCCGCAGCGACACCGGATCGATACCCGCCCGCTCGAACGCCTCCCAGGACGTCTCCAGCAGCAACCGCTGCTGCGCATCCGTCGCCAACGCCTCCCGCGGACTCATCCCGAAGAACTCCGGGTCGAACTGCCCGGCGTCGTGGAGGAACGAGCCCATCCGGGTGTAGGAGGTGCCCGGTGCCGACCGGTCCTCGCTGTGCAGCGCGTCGAGGTCCCAGCCACGGTTGGCCGGGAACTCCGACACCGCGTCCACCCCGTGGGCGACCAGGCGCCACAGGTCCTCCGGTGAGGCGACGCCTCCGGGGTAGCGGCAGGCCATCCCCACGATCACGACCGGGTCGTCCGTCAGTGCCGGCAGGGCCTCCGGGACGTGGACCACGCTCTCGGCCCCGAGCAGGCCCTCCAGCAGGAATCCGGCCAGTGCGCCCGCCGTCGGGTAGTCGAACACCACCGTGGACGGCAGCTGGAGGCCGGTCACGGACCGCAGCCGGTTCCGCAGCTCCACCGCCGTCAGCGAGTCGAACCCCAGGTCCTGGAACGCCCGCGACGGATCGACCGCGGACTCGCCCTCGTGCCCCAGCACCACCGCGATCTGCTCACGCACCAGCTCCAGCACCACCGCGCGCCGCTCTTCGCCGCCCAGCGTGGACAGGCGTTGCGCCAGCCCCGCCGTCACAGCCGATCCCGCAGGCCCGGCCACCACGGTGCGGCGGACCCGGCCACGCACCAGCCCGCGCAGCAGGGCGGGCACCGGCTCCTGGGAGCGCAGCGCGGCGAGGTCCAGGCGCACGGGCAGGATCGCCGGCTCGTCGGCCGCGAGCGAGGCGTCGAAGAGGGCCGTGCCCTCGGCGGGGGTCAGTTCCGGTAGGCCCGAGCGGGCGATCCGGTGCAGGTCGACCTCGGCGAGGGTGGCGGTCATGCCGCCGTCGTGGGTCCACGGGCCCCAGGCCTGGGAGACGGCGGGCAGGCCGAGCGAACGGCGGTGCACCGCCAGGGCGTCCAGGTAGGCGTTTCCCGCCGCGTAGGCGGCCTGGCCCGGGCCGCCGAACACGCCGGAGACCGAGGAGAACAGGACGAAGGCCGCCAACTCGCTGTCCTTCGTGGCCTCGTGGAGGTTCCACGCGGCGTCCGCCTTCGGCCGGAGCACGGCCGACAGCCGGTCGGGGGTCAGCGAGCCGACCACCCCGTCATCGATCACCCCCGCCGTGTGCACAACCGCACGGATATCGTGCCGGGCGAACAGACCCGCCACCGCCCCCTCGTCCGCCACATCACAGGCCTCGACCACCGCCCGCGCGCCCAGCGCCTCCAACTCCGCCAGCAACGCCCCCACACCCTCGGCCTCCGCACCCCGGCGGCTCACCAACAACAGACTCCGCACCCCGTGCTCACCCGCCAGGTGCCGGGCGACAACCCGGCCCAGACCACCCGTCCCCCCGGTCACCAGCACCGTGCCCTCACCCGGCCACACCACCGGCACGGCCTCGGCCCGGGCAGTGGCCCGCACCAGCCGGGCCGCAAGGACCTCGCCGTCCCGCACCAGCAACTGCGGCTCATCCACACCCAGCGCCGACGCCGGCAGCTCCTCCTCCCCCGCAAGATCCACCAGACCGAACCGGCCCGGCTCCTCCGAAACCGCCGACCGCACCAGACCCCACACAGCAGCAGCGGAAAGATCCGAACCGTCCACCGCACCACGCGTCACGAACACCAACCGCGAACCGGCGAACCGCTCCTCCGCCAACCAGCCCTGCACCCACTCCAGAGCCCACGCCGACCGCTCGTGCACCCCACCACCGGCCACCGACCGCACCACCACCACCGGCGGCACCTCAGCCGGCACCTCCCCCAGCGACCCAACCTCCACAAACACCCCGCCAACCGGCACCACCGGCACCCAGTCCACCCGGAACAGCGCGTCACGGGCGGAGGCGCTCGCATCGGCGGCCGACGCCGCCCGCAGGACCAGCGACCCGATCGACGCCACCGGCAGGCCCTCGCTGTCGGTGACCGCCACCGCGACGGACTCCTCGCCGGTCCGGGTGACCCGCACCCGCACCGCCGAGGCACCGGAGGCGTGCAGCGACACCTCCTCCCAGGAGAAGGGCACCACACCGTGCGGCATGCCGTTCACGGCCGTCACGTGCAGGGCCGCGTCCAGCAGCGCCGGGTGCAGGCCGTAACCGGTACCCTCGGTCCCGGCCGGCAGGGCGACCTCGGCGAACACCTCGTCACCCCGCCGCCAGGCCGCCCGCAGACCCCGGAACACCGGACCGTACGCATACCCACCGTCTGCCATGCCCTCGTAGAGGCCGCTCAGGTCCACCGCCTGCGCACCGGCCGGCGGCCACACCGAGGCATCGAACTCCACCGGCGCCGCACCAGTCCCCAGGACGCCGCTCGCGTGCTGGTCCCAGGGTCCGCCGTCGGCGTCCTCGGGGCGGGAGGCGACCGTGAAGGCGCGCCGGCCGTTGTCGTCGGCCGCGCCGACGCGCAGCTGCAGCTGGACGCCCCCGTGTTCGGGCAGCACCAGCGGCGCCGCCAGGGTCAGCTCCTCGACCCGGTCACAGCCGGCCTCGTCGCCCGCCCGGACGGCGAGTTCGAGGAAGGCGGTGCCGGGCAGCAGGACGTCGCCCCGGACCACGTGGTCGGCGAGCCAGGGGTGGGACTGCCGGGAGAGCCGGGAGGTGAACAACAGGCCGTCGTCGTCGGACAGTTCGAGGGCGGCCGTGAGCAGCGGGTGGTCGGCCGCGTGGAGGCCGGCGGCGCCGAGGTCGCCGGTGACGGCCGCGGAGGGGGTGGGCCAGTAGCGGCGGTGCTGGAAGGCGTACGTGGGCAGCCCGACGGTACGGACGGCGCAGCCGGCGAACAGGGCAGCCCAGTCGACGTTCGCCCCGGTGACGTGCAGACGGGCGAGCGCGGCGAGCGCGGTGGGCTCCTCGGGCCGGCCCTTGCACAGGAGCGCGGCCGTCACGGCGTCACCGGCGAGGGAGGCGGCCGCCATCGCGGTGAGCACACCGTCCGGGCCGAGCTCCAGGAAGCGGCTGACGCCGGCCGTCTCCAGCGCGCGGAGGCCGTCGGCGAAGCGGACCGCCTCGCGGACGTGGCGCACCCAGTACTCGGGCGACCGGTGGTCCGCGCCGAGCTCGCCGGTGAGGTTGGAGACCAGCGGGATCGAGGGTGCGTGGTACGTCAGCCCGTTGAGGACGGTACGGAACTCCTCCAGCATCGGGTCCATCAGCGGCGAGTGGAAGGCATGGGACACCCGCAGGCGGCTGGTCCTCCGGTCGGCGAAGCGCGCCTCGACCGCCGCGATGGCAGCCTCCGCGCCCGAAACGACCACCGAGGACGGGCCGTTGACGGCGGCTATCGACACCGACTCGCCCAGCAGCGGCCGGACCTCCTCCTCGCCGGCCTGCACCGCCAGCATCGCGCCACCCTCCGGAAGCGCCTGCATCAGCCGGCCACGGGCGGCGACCAGCGCACACGCGTCCGCCAGCGAGAACACCCCCGCCACATGCGCGGCGGCGACCTCGCCGATCGAGTGACCCGCCACGAACTCCGGCCGCACGCCCAGCGACTCGACCAGCCGGAACAGCGCCACCTCCACCGCGAACAACCCCGCCTGGGCGAAGTCCGTCCGGTTCAGCAGCTCCGCGTCCGCACCCCACACCACCTCCCGCACCGGCAGGTCCAGCTCCGCACACACCGCATCGAAAGCCTCCGCGAACACCGGGAACCGGGCATACAACTCCCGCCCCATCCCCAACCGCTGCGAGCCCTGACCGGAGAACAGGAAGGCCGTCCCGCCGCCCCGGACCGCACCCTCGACGACCGCCGGGCTCACGCCGGTGCCCGTGCCCGTGCCCTCGCCCTCGCCCTCGCCCTCGCCCTCGCCCGCCGCGATCACGCCGAGGCCGCGCAGCAGCGCTTCCCGGTCGGATCCGACCACCACGGCCCGGTGGCCGAGCGGTGAGCGGCTGGTCGCCAGCGACCACGCCAGGTCCCCGGCGGACAGTCCGGCCGCGCCGTCCAGCAGCCGTGCGGCCTGGGCGCGCAGCGCGTCGCCGGTCCGGCCGTTGAGCACCCAGGGCAGCACGGCCGGCGCCGGGGCGGCCTCCTCCGGCGCGGGTGCCACCGCCGTGTCCTCTGCCTGTTCCAGTACCACGTGGGCGTTGGTGCCGCTGATCCCGAAGGCCGAGACACCGGCCCGGCGCGGGCGGCCGGTCTCCGGCCAGTCCCGGGCCTCGGCCAGCAGCTCCACCGACCCCGCCGACCAGTCCACCTCACCGGACGGCGCGTCCACGTGCAGGGTCCGCGGCAGCACCCCGTGCCGCATCGCCATCACCGTCTTGATCACACCCGCGACCCCGGCCGCCGCCTGGGCGTGCCCGATGTTCGACTTGATGCCGCCGAGGTACAGCGGCCGGTCCGCCGGCCGGTCCTGGCCGTAGGTGGCGAGCAGGGCCTGGGCCTCGATCGGGTCGCCCAGGGTGGTGCCGGTGCCGTGCGCCTCGACGGCGTCGACCTGGTCCGGGGTGAGCCGGGCATTGGCCAGGGCGGCCTGGATGACCCGCTGCTGGGAGGGCCCGTTGGGGGCGGTCAGCCGGCTGCTGGCACCGTCCTGGTTGACCGCGGTGCCACGGACGACGGCCAGCACCTCGTGGCCGTGCCGCCGGGCGTCCGAGAGCCGTTCGACCAGCAGCACGCCCACGCCCTCGGCCCAGGAGGTGCCGTCCGCCGCCTCGGCGAAGGGCTTGCACCGCCCGTCCGGGGCCAGGCCGCGCTGGCGGGAGAACTCGGTGAACAGCCGGGTGGTGGGCATCACGGCGACGCCGCCGGCGACGGCCAGCGAGCATTCCCCGGCCCGCAGCGCGCGCACCGCGAGGTGGAGGGCGACGAGGGCGGAGGAGCAGGCGGTGTCGACGGTGACGGCCGGGCCCTCCAGCCCGAGGGTGTAGGAGATCCGGCCGGAGAGCACGCTGACGGCTCCGCCGGTGAGCAGGTGCCCCTCGGTCTCCTCGGTCTGGCGGGCGAGTGAGCCGTAGTCGGTGTCGGCGCCGCCGATGAACACGCCGGTGTCGGTGCCGCGCAGCGAGGCGGGGGCGATCCGGGCGCGTTCGATCGCCTCCCAGGCGGATTCCAGCAGGAGCCGCTGCTGCGGGTCCATGGCGAGGGCCTCGCGGGGGGCGATGCCGAACAGCTCGGCGTCGAAGTCGGCCACGCCGTCCAGGAATCCGCCGTGCCGCACGTAGCTCTTGCCGGGGGTGCCGGGGGTGGGGTCGTAGAGCGCCTCGGTGTCCCAGCCGCGGTCGGCCGGGAGTTCACCGATGGCGTCGGTGCCGTCCGCCACCAGCCGCCACAGGTCCTCCGGGGTGCGGACGCCGCCGGGGTAGCGGCAGGCCATTCCGACGATCGCGATCGGCTCGGCGTCCCTGGCCTCGACCGACTCCAGCCGCAGCCTGGTTCGCCGCAGGTCCGCGGTGACCTTCTTGAGGTAGTCGCGGAGCTTGTCCTCGGAGGTGCTGGCCATGGGTGGGAAACCTCGCAGTTCGGAAGGTGGTACGGGTCGGCGGCCGGTGCGCGGCGGGGTGTGCGTGCGGCGGTCAGGCGAGTCCGAGTTCGCGGTCGATCAGGTCGAACATCTCGTCGTCGGTGCTGCCGTCGAGTCCGGCGTCCGGTTCGGGGGCGCCGTCGGCCGGCTCGGTCGCGCCGTCGTCGAGCCGCCACTGGAGGCTCTTGAGGCGGGTGAGCAGCCGGGCGCGGGACGCCGGGTCCAGGGCGGCGCTGTCGAGCGCGCCGGTGAGCGCGGTCTCCAGGACGTCCAGTTCGGCGAAGACGGGCCGGGCCGGGGCCGCGGCGTCCGTCGGCGCGCCCAGGAGTTCGCGCAGCCGGCCGGCCAGGGCGACCGGTGACGGGTGGTCGAAGACGGTGGTGGTGGGCAGGCGCAGTCCGAGCTCGGCGTTCAGCCGGTTGCGCAGTTCGACGGCGGCCAGCGAGGACATGCCGTGGTCCAGGAAGCCGCGTTCCGGTTCGAGCGCGGCGGGCTCCGGGTGACCGAGCACGGCCGCCAGGTGGCCGATCACCAGGCTCTGGAGCAGCTGCTCCTGCTGGGCGGCGCCGAGGCCGGCCAGCCGGTCCCGGACTCCCCGCTCGCCGCCGGTGGCGGTGCCGGCGGCCGTGGGCCGCGCGGTGGCGCGCCGGGGCAGCAGGTCGGCGAAGAGCGGCGGAGCGCCGGCCGTGGCCAGGGCGTGCCGGTCGAGCCGTACGGGGGCGAGGTGCGGGCGGTCCACGGTGCTCGCGGCGTCGAGCAGGGCGAGGCCCTGGGCGGCCGGGAGCGGCAGCATGCCGGAGCGGGCGAAGCGGGCGATGTCCACGGCGTCCAGCGTGGACGTCATCGCACTCGATTCTCCCCAGTATCCCCAGCCGAGCGAGACGGCCGGGCGGCTCTGGGCCCGGCGCCGGTGCGCCAGCGCGTCGAGGAAGGCGTTGGCGGCCGCGTAGTTGGCCTGGGCCGGTCCACCGGCGGTGGCGGCGAAGGAGGAGAAGAGGACGAAGGCGGAGAGGTCCAGGTGCGCGGTGGCGCGGTGCAGGTGCCAGGCGGCGTCGGCCTTGGGGCGCAGCACCTCGGTGAGCTGCTCGTCCGTCAGGTTGGCGAGGAGCCCGTCGTGCAGGACGCCGGCGGCGTGCACGACCCCGGTGAGCGGGTGCTCGGCCGGGACGGTGGCGAGCAGGGCGTCCAGGGCGGCCCGGTCGGCGGTGTCGCAGGCGGCGACGGTGACGGTGGCACCGAGGGCGGTGAGCTCCTCACGCAGGGCCTCCGCGCCGGGGGCGGCGGGGCCGCGCCGGCCGGTGAGCAGCAGGTGGCGCACGCCGTGTGCGGTGATCAGGTGGCGGGCGACCAGTGCGCCGAGGGTACCGGTGCCGCCGGTGATCAGGACGGTGCCGGCGGGGTTCCAGGACCAGGCCGGACGGTCCGGGGACGTCTGCCCGGGCCCCGGTACCGGCAGCGGGCGCAGCCGGGGGGCCGTCACCCGGCCGTGCCGGACGGCGAGCCGGGGCTCGTCGGGCACGGCGAGGGCGGCGGACAGGGCCACCGTGGACGCCGGGTCGTCGTCGAGGTCGAGCAGCAGGAACCGGCCGGGCTCCTCGGACTGCGCGGAGCGGACCAGTCCGTGCACGGCGGCCTGGGCGAGGGAGGTCACGTCCTCTCCGGGGACGGCGGCTTCGGCGCCCCGGGTGAGCAGGGCGAGCCGGGAGCCGGCCAGGCGCGGTTCGGCGAGCCAGGCGCGGGCGAGGCGGTGGGCGGCCCGGACGGCCTGGTGGGTGGCGGTGACGGGGTCGTCGCCGTCGGCGGTGGTGAGACGGTGGACGACGGTGTGGGGGGCCGGCTCGCCGGCGTCCAGGGCGGCGGTGAGCTCGGCCAGGTCGGCGTAGCGGGGGGCACCGGGTGCGGCGGCCGGACCGGGATCCGTGGCCGACGGGTCCGTGGCTGCCGGGTCCGTGGCTGCCGGGTCCGCACCCAGGAGGGCGACGGTCCCGCGCGGTTCGCCGGGGGTCACCGGGCACCACTCGACCGCGTACAGCGGCTCGGGCTCGGGCCCGAGCAGGTCGGCGGTGATCGGGCGGGCGGTGACGGCCTCGACGGTGAGCACGGGGGCACCGTCCGGGTCGACGGCGCTGAGCGCGTGGCCGCCGTCGGGGCCCGGGGTGAGCCGGACCCGGAGCCGGGTGGCGCCGGTGGCGTGCAGGGTGACCCCGCGCCAGTCGGCGGGCTGGGCTGCGGTGCCGGCGTCCGCGCCGGCCCCGGTGACGGCCAGCAGGCCCTGGAGCAGCGCGGGGTGGAGCCGGAAGCCGGCCGCCTCGGCGCGGTGCTCCTCGGCCAGGGCGACCTCGGCGTACCGCTCCTCGCCTCGCCGGGCGAGCGAGCGGACGGTGCGGAAGCGCTCGCCGTACCCGTCCGGTCCGGCGGGGGTGTCGGTGGGGGTGTCGGTGTGGGTCCCGGTGCCGGTGTCCGGCGGCAGGGCGTCCTGGGACGCCGGCCGGGCGGCGGACGGTGCCCCGGCCGGGGCGAGGGTGCCGGAGGCGTGGCGGGTCCACGGGGCGGGCCCGGGCGTGTCGCTGCGGCGGGCGTGGACGGTGAGGGGCCGCCGGCCGTCCTCGCCGGCCGGGCCGACGGTGAGCTGGAGGTCGAGGGTGCCGTGCTCGGGCAGGACCAGCGGGCTGTGCTCGGTGAGTTCGGCGACGGCCGGGCAGCCGGCCTCGTCACCGGCCCGGACGGCCCAGTCGAGCAGGGCGGTGCCGGGAACGACGGCGGTGCCGCGCACCCGGTGGTCGGCGGCCCAGGGGTGGGTGGCGGTGCCGATCCGGCCGGTGAGCAGGATCGTGTCGTCGCCCGCGAGGTGGACGGCGCGGTCCAGTCCGGACGGGTCGGCCGGGCCGGTGGCGGCGGTGTCCCGGGCGAGCCAGTAGCGGCGACGCTGGAAGGCGTAGGTCGGCAGGTCCACCGGGCGTCCGCCGGCCACGGCGGGGGCCCAGTCGATCCGCACCCCGCTGACGTGCGCCTCGGCGAGCGAGGTCAGCAGCCGCGCGGGGCCGCCGTCCTCGCGCCGGACGGTGCCCAGCACCACGGCCCGGGCCCCGGCGTCGGCGGCGGTGTCCTCGACGGCCATGGCCAGCACCGGGTGCGGGCTGCATTCGAGGAAGGCGTCGTGGCCCTGGGCGAGCAGGGCGCGGACGGACTCCTCCAGCCGGACGGTGCGGCGCAGGTTCCGGTACCAGTACCGGGCGTCCAGCGGGGTGTCGCCGAGCCAGTCGGCGGTGACGGTGGAGAAGAACGGGATCCGGGCCTCCCGGGTGGTGATCCCGTGGAGTTCGGTGAGCAGGGTCCGCTCGATGCGCTCGACCTGGGCGGAGTGCGAGGCGTAGTCGACGGGGATCCGCTTGGCCCGGACGCCGTCGTCCTCGCAGCCGGCCAGCAGCCGGTCGAGGGCCTCGGGCTCGCCGGAGACCACCACCCCGGCGGGGCCGTTGGCGGTGGCGACCGAGATCCGGCCGTCGTAGGGTTCGATCCGGGCCAGGACCTCGGCGTGGGTCTGCGGGACGGACACCATGCCGCCGTGGCCGGACAGTTCGCGGGCGATGGCCAGGCTGCGCAGGGCGACCACCTTGGCCCCGTCCTCCAGGGAGAGCGCGCCGGCCACGCAGGCGGCGGCGATCTCTCCCTGGGAGTGGCCGAGCACGGCGGCGGGGGTCACCCCGTGGGCCTGCCAGCAGGCGGCGAGCGCGATCATGGTGGCCCAGAGCGCGGGCTGGGCGACGTCGACCCGGTCCAGGGCCGGGGCGTCCGGCGCACCGCGCAGGACGGCGCTCAGCGACCAGTCCGTCCAGGGCGCCAGGGCCTGTTCGCAGGCGGCGATGGCCTCGGCGAACTCCGGTGAGCTGTCGAGGAGTTCGGCGCCCATGCCGGCCCACTGGGAGCCCTGGCCGGGGAACAGCAGGACGACCCGGCGGTCCCGCCCGGCGGCGTGCCGGCCGGTGACCACGCCGGGGGCGGGGGTGCCGTCGGCGAGGGCGGTCAGTCCGGCGCGCAGCTCCGCGGGGCCGGTGCCGATGACGGCGGCCCGGTGCTCCAGGAGGGCGCGTCGGGTGGCGAGCGAGTGGGCGAGGTCGAGCGGCGCCGGGGCGGCGGTGTCGAGGTGGCCGAGCAGGGCGCGGGCCTGGCAGCGCAGTGCCTGGGCGCTGCGGGCGGAGAGCAGCCATGGCAGGGCGCCGGATCCGGGGGCGCCGGGTTCCGGGACGCCGGCCGGCACGGCACCGGGCTCGACGGCGCCGGCCGGCACGGCACCGGGCTCGACGGCACCGGGCTGGACGCCCCCGGATTCGGGTGCCGCTTCGAGGAGCACATGGGCGTTGGTGCCGCTGAGACCGAAGGAGGAGACGCCGGCCCGGCGGGGCCGTCCGGTCTCCGGCCAGGCACGGGCCTCGGTGAGCAGTTCCACGGCCCCTTGGGACCAGTCCACGTGGCTGGTCGGGGTGTCGATGTGCAGCGACTTCGGCAGTTCGCCGTGCCGCAGGGCGAGCACCGTCCGGATCACCCCGGCGACCCCGGCGGCGGCCTGGGTGTGGCCCAGGTTGGACTTCACCGAGCCCAGCAGCAGCGGCAGTTCACGCTCCTGCCCGTAGACGGCGAGCAACGCCTGGGCCTCGATCGGGTCGCCCAGCCGGGTCCCGGTGCCGTGCGCCTCGACCGCGTCCACCTCGGCGGGCGACAGCCCGGCGTCGGCCAGGGCCGCCCGGATCACCCGCTGCTGGGACGGGCCGTTGGGGGCGCTGAGTCCGTTGCTGGCGCCGTCCTGGTTGACCGCGCTGCCGCGCACCACCGCCAGCACCGGGTGCCCGTTGCGCCGGGCGTCCGAGAGCCGCTCGACCAGCAGCACGCCGACGCCCTCGGAGAAGCCGGTGCCGTCGGCCGCCTCGGCGAAGGGCTTGCAGCGTCCGTCCGCGGCCAGGCCGCGCTGCCGGGCGAAGTCGACCGGGATCATCGGCGTGGACATCACGGTGACGCCGCCGGCCAGGGCCAGCGAGCACTCGCCGCCGCGCAGCGCGCGCACGGCCAGGTGCAGCGCCACCAGGGAGGAGGAGCAGGCGGTGTCCACCGTCACCGCCGGGCCCTCCAGCCCGAGCGCGTAGGCGACCCGGCCGGAGGCGACGCTGACGGCGTTGCCGGTGTTGACGTACGGGGCGGCCTCCTCGGGGATGCGGGTGACCCGGTCGAGGTAGTCGCTGGAGGACAGGCCGGCGAACACCCCGGTGCGGCTGCCGCGCAGGGTGCCGGGGTCGATGCCGGCACGTTCGACCGCCTCCCACGCGGTCTCCAGCAGCAGCCGCTGCTGCGGGTCCATGGCCAGCGCCTCGTTGGGGCTGATGCCGAAGAAGTCGGCGTCGAACCAGGCGGCGGCGTCGAGGAAGCCGCCCTGGCGGGTGCGGGAGGAGTCCGGGTGGTCGGGGATGCCGTCGTAGAGCCGTTCGAGGTCCCAGCCGCGGTCCGTGGGGAAGCCGGTGACGGCGTCGGTGCCGCCGGCCAGCAGGGCCCACAGCTCCTCGGGGGAGGTGACGGCGCCGGGGAAGCGGCAGGCCATGCCGACGATCGCGACCGGTTCGTCGGCGGCGCCCGGCGCGGTGCCGGCCGCGGGGCCGGCGGTCCGGCCGCCGAGGCCCTCGGCCAGGTGTCCGGCGAGCGCGCCGGGGGTGGGGTGGTCGAAGACCAGGGTGGCGGGCAGCCGCAGGCCGGTGGCGGTGTTGAGCCGGTTGCGCAGTTCGACGGCGGTCAGCGAGTCCAGGCCGAGGTCGCGGAACGGCCGGGTGGCGTGGACCTGTTCGGCCGACCCGTGGCCGAGGACGGCCGCCGTGCAGCCGCTCACCAGGTCGAGCAGCGCCGCGTGGCGCTCGGCCGGGCCGAGGGCCGCCAGGCGGGCGGGCAGCCCGTCTGCGGCCGGCCCGGACTGCGCCGTGCGGCGTGTCCGGGTGCGGACCAGGTCGCGCAGCAGCGGCGGGAGTTCGGCCGGGCCGCGGCCGCGCAGGGCGGCGGTGTGCAGCCGGACGGGGACCAGCAGGGCGCGCCGGGCGGCGAGGGCGGCGTCGAACAGGGCGAGGCCGTCGGCGGTGTCGAGGGTGAGCGCGCCGGACTGTTCGGCGCGGGCGCGGTCGGTCGCGCCGAGGTGGGCGGTCATGGTGCTGGCCTGGGCCCACAGGCCCCAGGCCAGGGAGGTGGCGGGCAGGCCCGAGACCCGGCGGTGCTGGGCGAGGGCGTCGAGCCAGCTGTTGGCGGCGGCGTAGCCGGCCTGGCCGGGCGAGCCGAACACACCGGCGGCGGAGGAGAACAGGACGAAGTCGGCGAGGTCGAGGCCGCGGGTGAGGTCGTGCAGGTGGTGGGCGGCGTCGGCCTTGGGCCGCAGCACGGCGGCGAGCCGTTCGGGGGTGAGGGCGTCGACCACGCCGTCGTCGAGGATGCCGGCGGCGTGCACGACGGCGGTCAGCGGGTGCCGGGCGGGCACCCCGGCCAGCAGGGCGGCCACGGCGGCGCGGTCGGCGGTGTCGCAGGCGGCGACCGTGACCTCGGCGCCCGAGGCGGCCAGCTCCTCGCTCAACTCCCGTGCTCCGGGGGCCTGGAGGCCGCGGCGACCGGCCAGCAGCAGGTGCCGCACGCCGTGTTCGGTGACCAGGTGGCGGGCGAGTTCGCCGCCGAGGGTGCCGGTGCCCCCGGTGATCAGGACGGTGCCCTCCCGGTCCCAGGGGCGCGGCACGGTGAGCACGATCTTGCCGGTGTGCCGGGCCTGGGCCATGTGCCGGAAGGCCTCCCGGGCGCGGGTGACGTCCCAGCAGGTGAGCGGGAGGGGTCGCAGCGCGCCCTGTTCGAACAGCTCCACCAGATCGGCGAGCATCTGCCCGATCCGCTCCGGGCCGGCCTCCTGGAGGTCGAAGGCCCGGTAGCGGGCGCCGCCGTGGGCCGCGGCGACCTCCTCGGCGTCGCGGACGTCCGTCTTGCCCATCTCGATCAGCCGGCCGCCGGGGGCGAGCAGCCGCAGCGAGGCGTCGACGTACTCCCCCGCGAGGGAGTTGAGCACCACGTCCACGCCCGCGCCGCCGGTGGCGGTACGGAAGCGGTCCTCGAAGTCGAGGGTGCGCGAGGAGGCGACGGCGGTGCCGGGCAGGCCGTCGGCGCGCAGCAGGTGCTGCTTGGCCTCGCTCGCGGTGCCGTACACCTCGGCCCCCCAGAGCCGGGCGAGCTGGACGGCGGCCATGCCGACGCCGCCGGTGGCGGCGTGGACGAGCAGGCGTTCGCCGGCCCGGAGCCCGGCCAGGTCGCGCAGCGCGTAGTAGGCGGTGAGGAAGACCACGGGGACGGAGGCGGCCTGGGCGAAGGTCCAGTCCTGCGGGATCCGGGTGAGCAGGCGGTGGTCGGTGACGGCGAGCGGGCCGAAGCCGCCCGGGACCATGCCCATCACCCGGTCGCCGACGGCGAGTCCGGTGACGCCCGGTCCGGTCTCCCGGACGATGCCGGCGGCCTCGGAACCGAGGTGCCGCGCCCCGCCGGGGTACATGTCGAGGGCGTTGAGGACGTCGCGGAAGTTGAGGCCGGCGGCCCGGACCTCGATCCGCACCTGGCCGTCGGCGAGCGGTTCGGCGGCGTCCGGGCAGGGCAGCAGTTCGAGGTTGTCGACCGTGCCCTTGGTGCGGACGTCCAGGCGCCACGGACCGTCGGGGACGGGCAGCGGCGCGGCGGTGTGGGCGTGGGCCAGCCGGGGGGCGTGGACGGTGCCGTGGCGCAGGGCCAGCCGGGGTTCGCCGGCGGCCAGGGCTGCGGCGAGGGCGGCGGGCAGGGTGCGCCAGGAGGCGGGGTCGTCGTCCAGGTCGGCGAGCACGATCCGGCCGGGGTGCTCGTTCTGGGCGGAGCCGACCAGTCCGTGCACCGCCGCGGCGGGCAGGTCGTGGACGTCCTCGGCGGGGTCGGTGGCGACGGCCCGGCGGGTGACGACGAGCAGGGTGGCGTCGCCGCCGGCCCCGTTCCCGTCCGCGTCCACGCCCGCGCCTGCGCCCGCGCCCGTGTCCGCGGCGAGGTGATCCCGCAGCGCGGCGAGGACGCCTTCGAGCGCGGCCAGCGGGTGCGGTCCGGTGGCCTGGTGGAGGACGACGCCGCCCCCGGGGCCGAAGCTGATCCCCGCCTCGGCGAGCGCGTCCGCGTGGGCGGGCGGTTCGCCGAGCACGGTCCAGCGGGCGGCGGCCGGAGCGGCCTGCGGGGCGGGCAGGGCCTGCCAGTCCAGGTGGTGGAGCGCCTCGCGGGCCACCCGGGCGGCCGGGTCGAGGGCGGCTCCGGTGAGCGGGCGCACGGCCAGGGCGTCCACGGTGGCCACCGGCCGTCCGGCCGGGTCGGTCATCCGGACGTGGACCGCGTCGGGTCCGGCCGGGGTGAGCGTGACGCGCAGCGCGGTTGCCCCGGCGGCGTGCAGGGTGACGCCGGTCCAGGCGAACGGCAGTCCGGGGCGGCCGCGCAGCGGGCCGAGCCCGGCCGGGTGGAGGGCCGCGTCCAGCAGGGCCGGGTGCAGTCCGTAGCGGGGGGCGTCGGGACGGGCCGGCTCGGGCAGCTCCGCCTCGGCGTGGACGGTGTCGCCGAGCAGCCAGGCCGCGCGCACGCCCCGGAACACCGGGCCGTAGCCGTACCCGTCGGCGCGCAGGCCCGGGTACCAGCCGTCCAGGTCGACCGGCTCGGCCCCGGCCGGCGGCCAGGCGGCGGTCTCCGGTGCGGGCTCGGCGCCGGCCGGGCCGACCCTGCCCTCGGCGTGCCGGGTCCAGGCGTCCGGTGTGTCCGCCTCCGCGGGCCGGGTGTGCACCGCGACCGGGCGCAGGCCCGAGCCGTCGGGGGCGCCCAGCTCGATCTGCACCTGGAGGGCGCCGCGTTCGGGCAGCAGGACGGGCGCGTGCAGGGTCAGTTCCTCGATCCGGCCGCAGCCCAGCTCGTCCCCGGCCCGGACGACCGCCTCGACCAGCGCCGCGCCGGGAACGACCAGGGTGCCGGCGACGGCGTGGTCGGCGAGCCAGGGGTGGGTGTGCAGCGACCAGCGGGCGGTGGCCAGCAGGCCGCCGTCCCGGGCGAGTTCGACGGCGGCGCCGAGCAGCGGGTGCTCCGGCGCGGCGAGGCCGGCCGTGGTCACGTCGCCGCCGGCGGCACCGGGGCGCGGCCAGTAGCGCTGCCGCTGGAAGGGGTAGGTCGGAAGCTCGACGGGCCGGGGATCGGTACCGGCGAAGCAGCGCTGCCAGTCCACCCGGGCACCGTGCACCCGGGCGTCGGCCAGGGCGAGCAGGAAGCGGCCGAGCCCGCCCTCGTCGCGGCGCAGGGTGCCGAGGGCGGCGGCGGGCAGGCCGGCGTCCTCGATCGTCTCCTGGAGGCCGGTGGTGACCACCGGGTGCGGGCTGACCTCGACGAACAGCTGGTGTCCGGCCGCCAGCAGGGTGCGGGTGGCCTGTTCGAACTCGACGGTCCGGCGCAGGTTGCGGTACCAGTAGGCGGCGTCGAGCCCGGCGGTGTCGATGACCGCGCCGGTGACGGTGGAGCAGAACGGGATGTCGGCGCTGCGCGGGGTGATCGGCGCCAGCAGGTCCAGCAGCTCGTGTTCGATCCGCTCGACCTGGGCGGAGTGCGAGGCGTAGTCGACCGGGATGCGGCGGGCCCGGACGCCGGACCGCTCGCAGTCGGCGAGCAGTTCGTCCAGGGCGCCGGGTTCGCCGGAGACCACCACCGAGCCGGGGCCGTTGACGGCGGCGACCGAGATCAGCTCGCCCCAGCGGCCGAGCCGTTCCCGGACGGCGGTGACCGGCTCGGCCACCGACACCATGCCGCCGAGACCGGCCAGCTGCCGCAGCGCCCGGCTGCGCAGTGCGACCACCCGGGCGGCGTCGTCGAGCGAGAGCGCGCCGGCCACGCAGGCCGCGGCGATCTCGCCCTGGGAGTGGCCGAGCACGGCCGCCGGCCGGACGCCGTACGAGCGCCACAACTCGGCCAGCGACACCATGACGGCGAACAGCACCGGCTGGACCACGTCGACCCGGTCGAGGCCGGGCGCCCCGGCGTCACCTCGCAGCACCGCTCTGGCCGACCAGCCGGTGTGGGGCGCGAGCGCGGCCTCGCACTCGGCGAAGCGCCGGGCGAACTCCGGCGCGGTGTGCAGCAGTTCGAGGGCCATTCCGGCCCACTGGGAGCCCTGGCCGGGGAACACCAGGACCGGGTCCCCGTCGCCCGCGCTCCGGCCCTCCAGCACGGTGGGGACGGCGCGGCCCTCGGCCAGCGCGTCCAGACCGCCCAGGAGACCGTCCAGGTCCGGCGCCACCACGGCGGCCCGGTGCTCCAGGGCCGCCCGGGTGGTGACCAGGGCGTGGGCGACGTCGTCGGGAGCGGGCCCGGCGGCGCGCACCCGGGCGGCCAGGCGGCGGGCCTGCTCGCGCACCGCCCCGGGGGTGCGGGCGGACAGCAGCCAGGGCAACGGGCGGGCGGGGGCGGCGGGTTCGGGCTGCGGCGCGGACCCGCCCTCCGGCGCGGGCTGCGGTGCGGGCTCCGGTGCGGGCTCGGCAGCCGGCGCGGCCTCCAGGATCACGTGGGCGTTGGTGCCGCTGACCCCGAAGGAGGACACCCCGGCCCGGCGCGGCCGTCCGGTCTCGGGCCACGGCCGGGCCTCCGCGAGCAGTTCCACGGCGCCGGGGGTCCAGTCCACCTGCGGGGTCGGCGTGTCGATGTGCAGCGACTTCGGCAGTTCGCCGTGCCGCAGGGCGAGCACCGTCCGGATCACCCCGGCGACCCCGGCGGCGGCCTGGGTGTGGCCCAGGTTGGACTTCACCGAGCCCAGCAGCAGCGGCAGTTCACGCTCCTGCCCGTAGACGGCGAGCAACGCCTGGGCCTCGATCGGGTCGCCCAGCCGGGTCCCGGTGCCGTGCGCCTCGACCGCGTCCACCTCGGCGGGCGACAGCCCGGCGTCGGCCAGGGCCGCCCGGATCACCCGCTGCTGGGACGGACCGTTCGGCGCCGTCAGGCCGTTGGAGGCGCCGTCCTGGTTGACCGCGCTGCCCCGCACCACCGCCAGCACCGGGTGCCCGTTGCGCCGGGCGTCCGAGAGCCGCTCGACCAGCAGCACCCCGGCCCCCTCGGACCAGCCGGTGCCGTCCGCGGCAGCGGCGAAGGGCTTGCAGCGGCCGTCCGGGGCCAGCCCGCGCTGCCGGGAGAACTCGATGAACACCTGCGGCGTGGCCATCACCGTCACGCCGCCGGCCAGGGCGAGCGAACACTCGCCGCGGCGCAGCGCCTGGGCGGCCAGGTGCAGGGCCACCAGCGAGGAGGAGCAGGCCGTGTCGACGGTGACGGCCGGACCCTCCAGTCCGAGCGTGTAGGCGATCCGGCCGGACAGGACGCTCGCGGCGTTACCGGTCATCACGTGCCCGGCCACGCCCTCCCGGGCCGCGTCCAGCACCACCTGGTAGTCCTGGAAGTTGGAGCCGACGAACACGCCGGTCCGCGAACCGCGCAGCGCCCCGGCGTCGATGCCGCCCCGTTCGACGGCCTCCCAGGCGGTCTCCAGCATCAGCCTCTGCTGCGGGTCCATGGCCAGCGCCTCGCGCGGGGAGATCCCGAAGAAGGCCGCGTCGAAGTCGGCCACGCCGGCGACGAAGGCGCCCTCGGCGACGTAGCTGGTGCCCTCGTGGTCCGGATCCGGGTGGTGCAGCCGCTCGGTGTCCCACCCGCGGTCGGCCGGGAAGGGGCCCACCGCGTCCCGCCCCTCGGCGAGCAGCTCCCACAGGTCCTCCGGCGTGTCCACCCCGCCGGGGAAGCGGCAGGCCATCGCGACGATCGCGATCGGCTCGTCGTCGGCGGCGGTCACCGTGACGGCGGCCGCCGGTCCCGCCTCGGTGCCGTCCAGTTCGGTGCGCAGGTGAGCGGCCAGGGCCGACGGCGTCGGATGGTCGAACAGCAGGGTCGCGGGCAGCGCCAGACCGGTGGCGGCGGCGAGGCGGTTGCGCAGTTCGACGGCGGTCAGCGAGTCGAAGCCGAGGTCCCGGAAGGCCCGGGCGGCGTCCACCGTCGCGGGGCCGGTGTGTCCCAGCACGGCCGCGGCCTCGGTGCGCACCAGCTCCAGCAGCACGCGTTGCCGCTCCGCGGCGTCCCGGCCGGACAGCCGCCCGGCCAGCGGGGAGCGCTCCTCCGCGCCGACGGCCGGGGCGCCGGCCCGCCGGGCCTCCGGCAGCCCTGCGATCAGCGCGCTCGGCCGGGCAGCGGTGAGGGCCGGGGCGAGCACGCTCCAGTCCACGTCGGCCACGGTCAGACCGGAGGCGCCGGCGCCGAGCGCGCGGCCCAGCGCCGACACGGCCCGCGCCGGGTCCATCGGGGTGAGGCCGCTGCGCCGCATCCGCCCGGTCAGGGCCGGGTGGTCCCCCGCCATGCCGCCCCCGGCCCACGGGCCCCAGGCCACGCAGGTGACGGGCCGGCCGGCCGCCCGGCGGTGCTCGGCCAGGGCGTCCAGGTAGGCGTTGGCCGCGGCGTAGTTGGCCTGGCCGGGGTTGCCGAGGACCCCGGTGATCGAGGAGAACAGCACGAACAGGGCGAGGTCCTGCCCGGCCGTCAGCTCGTGGAGGTGCCGGGCCGGGACGGCCTTGGCCCGCAGCACGGAGGTGAACCGCTCGGCCGTCAGTCCGTCCAGCACCCCGTCGTCGAGCACCCCCGCCGCGTGCACGACGCCGGTCAGCGGCAGCTCGGCCGGAACGGCGGCCAGCACGGCCGCCAGCGCCTCGCGGTCGGCCGCGTCGCAGGCGACGACGGTCACCCGGGTGCCGAGCGCGGCCAGCTCCTCGCCCAGCTCCCCTGCCCCCGGGGCCTGCGGGCCCCGTCGCCCGAGCAGCAGCAGGTGTTCCGCGCCGGCCCCGGCCAGCCACCGGGCGACGTGGGCGCCGAGCGCGCCCGTCCCGCCGGTGATCAGGATCGTGCCGGCGGGCGGGGCCCAGCCCGTCCCGTCGGGCGCTCCCGGGGCGACGGGGGCGGGCGGTACGGGAGCGGCGGCGCGGGTCAGCCGACGGGCGCGGGCACCGGAGGAGCGCAGGGCGACCTGGTCCTCGACGGGCTGCTGTCCGGCGGCACGGGGCCCAGTGGCGCCGTGCGCGGCGGCGTGCCGTTCGGCGGCCTGGGCCAGCACACCCACCAGCTGGGCCGCCGTCCGGGAGCCGGCCGTCGCGGGCAGGTCGATCAGGCCGCCCCAGCGCCGGGGGTGCTCCAGCGCGGCGACCCGGCCGAGGCCCCAGAGCTGGGCCTGCTCGGGCGCGGCCACCCGGTCCGAGGCGTCGGCGGCGACGGCGCCCCGGGTGAGGCACCAGAGCCGCGCCGGGCCGCCGGCGGCCTCCAGGGCCCGCAGCAGGTCGACGGTCGCGGGCAGGTACCCGGGGACGTCGGGGTGCTCCGGGTCCGGTCGGCCGTCGGCCGCGAGGAAGGACAGCACACCGGCGACCGGTTCGTCCGCTCCCGCGGCCAGCCGTGCGGCCAGGGCCCGGGCCCCCGGCACCCGTTCGATCCGCAGGCCCCGGGCGGCCAGGGCGGCCAGGACGGCGGCGGGCCAGTCCCCGGCCTCCGTACTGCTCTCGGACTCCGTGCCCTCCGTGCCCTCCGTGCTCTCCGGCAGGACCGCGAGCCAGCGGCCGGTGGGCACGGCGTCGGTGAGACCGGGTAGCGGCACCCAGGTGGTCCGGTAGGTCCAGGAGTCGAGCGTGCTCAGCAGCCGCCGCTGCCCGCGCCAGGAGGACAGCACCGGCAGGAGGCGGTCGAGCGAGGCCTCGGTGTCCTCCTCCGCGATCCCCAGCACCGCCGACGCCTCCCGCAGGTCGCCCGCCTCGACGGCGGCCCAGAAGGAGTCCTCGACCGGGTCGGCCGTGGTCGGGCCGGCTTCCCGCTGGTGGAGTCCGGGCAGCCAGTAGCGCTGCCGCTGGAAGGCGTAGGTGGGCAGCTCGGTGCGGCGGCCGCCGGTGCCGGCGAGCACCGCCGCCCAGTCCGGCCCGGCACCGCGCACGTGCAGCCGGGCGAGGGCCGCCAGCAGGGCGGCCTCCTCGGGGCGGTCCTTGCGCAGCAGGGCCACCGGCGCCGCGTCGCCGGGCAGCGATTCGGCCGCCATGGCGCTGAGGACTCCGTCGGGGCCGAGTTCGAGGAGCCGGGTGACGCCCTGGCCGTGGAGGGTACGGAGGCCGTCGGCGAAGCGGACGGCCTCCCGGACGTGGCGCACCCAGTAGTCCGCGTCGGTCGTGCCGGTGACCAGCTCACCCGTCAGGTTGGAGACCAGCGGGATCGACGGCGCGTGGTACGTCAGCCCGCCGAGCACGGTACGGAACTCGTCCAGCATCGGGTCCATCAGCGGGGAGTGGAACGCGTGCGACACCCGCAGCCGACTGGTCCTCCGGTCGGCGAAGCGCGCCTCGACCGCCGCGACGGCAGCCTCCGCGCCCGAAACGACCACCGAGGACGGGCCGTTGACGGCGGCTATCGACACCTCGGCGTTCAGCAGCGGCCGGACCTCCTCCTCCGTCGCCTCGATCGCCAGCATCGCGCCACCCTCCGGAAGCGCCCGCATCAACCGGCCACGGGCGGCGACCAGCGCACACGCGTCCGCGAGTGACAACACCCCCGCCACATGCGCCGCGGCCACCTCACCGATCGAATGACCAGCCACGAACTCCGGCCGCACGCCCAACGACTCGACCAGCCGGAACAGCGCCACCTCCACCGCGAACAACCCCGCCTGAGCGAAATCCGTCCGGTTCAGCAGCTCCGCATCCGCACCCCACACCACCTCCCGCACCGGCAGGTCCAGCTCCGCACACACCGCATCGAACGCCTGCGCGAACACCGGGAACCGGGCATACAACTCCCGCCCCATCCCCAACCGCTGCGACCCCTGACCCGAGAACAGGAACGCCGTCGCCCCCTTGTCCACCGTCCCCAGGACGACATGGGCTTCGCTCTCCCCGCCCGCCAGGGCGTCCAGGGCGCGCAGCCGCTCCTGCGGGCCGGGGCCGAGGACGACGGCCCGGTGCTCCAGCCCCGCCCTGGCGGTCGCGAGCGAGTGGGCGACGTCCGCCGGCGCGAGCGGACCGTGGGTCCTGAGGTGCGCGGCCAGCCGTCCGGCCTGGGCGCGCAGCGCGGCGTCACCACGGGCCGACAGCACCCAGGGCAGGACGGCCCCGGGCAGCTCCTCCGCCGCCGGCTCGGCCTCCACCGGCTCCGGGACGGCCTCCAGCACCACGTGCGCGTTGGTGCCGCTGACCCCGAAGGAGGACACCCCGGCCCGGCGCGGCCGTCCGGTCTCCGGCCACTCACGGGCCTCGGCGAGCAGTTCGGCGGACCCGGCGGTCCAGTCGACGTGCGGGGTCGGCTCGTCGAGGTGGAGGGTGCGCGGGAGCAGGCCGTGCCGCATGGCCAGCACCGTCTTGATCACCCCGGCCACGCCGGAGGCGGCCTGGGTGTGCCCGGTGTTGGATTTCAACGCGCCGATCAGCAGGGGCCGTTCACGGTTCTGTCCGTAGGTGGCCAGCAGTGCCGCGGCCTCGATCGGGTCGCCCAGCCGGGTCCCGGTGCCGTGCGCCTCGACCACGTCGACCTCGCGGGCCGGCACCCCGGCGTCGGCCAGGGCCGCCCGGATCACCCGCTGCTGGGACGGACCGTTCGGCGCGGTCAGACCGTTGGAGGCGCCGTCCTGGTTGACGGCGCTGCCGCGCACCACCGCCAGCACCGGGTGCCCGTTGCGCCGGGCGTCCGAGAGCCGCTCGACCAGCAGGACGGCCGCGCCCTCACCCCAGGCGGTGCCGTCCGCCGCGGCCGCGAAGGGCTTGCACCGTCCGTCGGCGGCCAGGCCGCCCTGGCGGGAGAACTCGGTGAACATCTGCGGGGTGGACATCACCGTCACCCCGCCGGCCAGGGCGAGGGTGCACTCCCCGCGTCGCAGCGACTGCACGGCCAGGTGCAGGGCGACCAGCGAGGACGAGCAGGCCGTGTCGACGGTGACGGCCGGGCCCTCCAGTCCGAGGACGTAGGAGATCCGGCCGGAGGCGATGCTGACGGTGTTGCCGGTGAGCAGGTGCCCCGAGGCGTCACCGTCGATCCGCCCGTGGGCGGTGGAGGCGCTGTCGTAGCCGCCGTGGCCGGCCCCGACGAACACCCCGGTCCGGGTACCGTGCAGCGAGCCCGGGTCGATGCCGGCCCGCTCGACCGCCTCCCAGGCGGTCTCCAGCATCAGCCGCTGCTGCGGGTCCATGGCCAGCGCCTCGCGCGGCGAGATGCCGAAGAAGGCCGCGTCGAAGTCCCCGGCGTCGTGCAGGAATCCGCTCTGCCGGGAGGTGAGGGAGCCCTCGGGGAGGTCCCAGCCGCGGTCCGCCGGGAAGTCGGACACCGCGTCGACGCCGTCCCGGACCAGTTCCCACAGCTCCTCGGGCGAGGTGACCCCGCCCGGCAGCCGGCAGGCCATCCCGACGACCGCGATCGGTTCCCGCTGCTGCTCGGTCACCTCGTGCAGCTGCTCGCGGGTCTCCTGGAGATCGGCGATCGCCCGCTTCAGGTAGTCGCGGAGCTTGTCTTCGTTCGACATCGGGACGTCAGCCTCTCCGGGGGTCGCCAGGAACACCGTGCCGGGGAGGGCCCTGCCGCGCGCCCGGTCCGGCGCCGACCGCCGACACCTGACGTCAGGTCCGACCCGTGGCCCGCCCAGTCTCGCCACGCTCGGCCCCGGTTTTCCCTAGGGTCCTGAACGGGCGCGGACGCGGGGGGGGGGGGGGGCCCCCCCCCGCGCCCGGGCCCCCCCCCCCCCCCCCCCCCCGCCCCCCCCCCCCCCCCCCCCCCCCCCCCCCCCCCCCG
>NZ_JBIWPL010000011.1:232547-243973 GCF_044768255.1 Kitasatospora sp. NPDC101157
CGGGCCTTGTCGCGCCCGGGGGGCGGTGTTTTGGGGGGGGGGGGGGGTGGGGGGGGGGCGGGGGGGGGGGGGGCCCCCCCCGGGGGCCGGGCCCCCCCCGCCCGCGTCCGCCGCGCTCACTCCCGGCCGCGCAGCCACTCCTCCACGATCCTCGCGGTCCCCTCGGAGTCCTCCCGGATCATCGACAGGTGGTCGGCGTCCACCCCGACCACCTGGGCGCCGGGCACCAGCGGTTCGGCCTGGGCGCGCTGCTCGATGGGGGCCGCGTCGGCGCCGGTGAGGGCCCGCTCGCAGCTGACCAGCAGAACGGGTGCCGAGGTGTGCTGGACCTCCAGCCGGTTGAGCAGCACCATCCAGCGGCCCATTGCGGACAGCCGGGAGTTGGTCAGCCTCACCGGTGAGTCGGCACCGGTGAAGTTGAGCCGCATCATGCCCGTGTAGTCGGTGCCCTCGTCGGCGTTGTGCTGGAAGCTCAGCGTGTCGAAGAGCACCACGCCCGCCGGGCGGATGCCCCAGGTGTGTTCCAGCAGGCCGGCCGCGGCGTAGGCGAAGGACCCGCCGGAGGAGTGGCCGGCCAGCACGAACGGCTCGCCGTCGGCGGCCCGCAGGGCGCTCTCGGCGATCACCCGGGTGGCGACCTCGGGGTTGGCGGGCAGCCGCTCGCCGGTGGCGAAGCCGACCAGGGGGAGCGCCGACACCTCGCGCTCGCCCCGGAAGTGGGCGGCCAGCCGGGAGTACTGGTGCACACCGGCGTTGGCGGTGGGCGCGCTGACGCAGATCAGCCGGGTCGGGCGCGGCCCCTCGGCCAGCCGGGTCGCCCAGGGCAGGTCCTCCAGCTCGGCGGTCGCCTCGAAGGTCGGGCGTAGCGCCGCGACGGTGGCGAGCATCCGCTGCGCCTCGGGCACCTTGCCGTTGGCCAGGGCGTCGGTGAACAGCCTCTCCAGGGAGTCGAGTTCGGTTTCGCCGCCGGACACCAGCACGGTCCCGTCCGGACCGTCCGCGGTGCGCTGGTCGGCGAGTTCGCCGCGGATCCAGGTGGCGAGCTCGCCCGGCGAGCGGCTGTCGAAGACGACGGTCGCGGGCATCCGCAGGCCGGTGACGGCGGCCAGCCGGTTGCGCAGTTCGACGGCGGTGAGCGAGTCGAAGCCGAGCTCGTAGAAGTCCCGTTCGGCGTCGACGGCGTCCGGGGTGGGGTGGCCGAGGACGGCGGCGGCCTCGGCCCGGACGGTGTCGACCAGGTAGCGCATCCGGTCGCGTTCGCCGAGGTCCACCAGCTGCCGGGTGAAGTCGGCGGCCGTGTCGGCTCCGCTCGCGGCGCCCGCCGCGGTGCGCCGGGCGGCGCGGACCAGCCCGCGGAACAGCGGGGGCACCTCGCCCTGCGGCCGCATCCCGCCGACCGCCAGACCCATCGGGATGACCAGGGGTTCGACCGAGCCGAGTGCCGCCTCGAACAGGTCGAGGCCCTGTTCGACGGAGAGCGGCGGGATGCCGCCGGACTGCATGCGCCGCATGTCGGTCTCGCTGAGCTCGCTGGTCATGCCGGCGTCCTGGGCCCACGGACCCCAGGCGAGCGAGGTGCCGGCCAGGCCGAGCGACCTGCGGTGGTCGACCAGGGTGTCCAGGAAGGCGTTCGCGGCGGCGTAGTTGCCCTGGCCGGGACTGCCCATGACGCCCGCGATGGAGGAGAAGGTGACGAAGGCGGCGAGGCCGAGGTCCCGGGTGAGCTCGTGCAGCCGCCAGACCGCGTCGACCTTGGGCCGCAGGACGGCGGACAGCCGTTCGGGGGTGAGCGAGGTGATGATGCCGTCGTCCAGCACACCGGCGGTGTGGATCACCGCGGTGAGCGGGTGCTCGGCGGGGATGCCGGCGAGCAGCCCTTCGGTGGCGGTCCGGTCCGAGGTGTCGCAGGCGACCACCCGGGCCTCGGCCCCGAGCTCCGCCAGCTCGGCCGCCAGCTCGGCGGCGCCGGGCGCGTCGGGCCCGCGCCGGCTGGTGAGCAGCAGGTGCCGGGTACCGGTGCGGGCCAGGCGCCGGGCCAGGTGGCGGCCCAGGGCGCCGGTGCCGCCGGTGATCAGCACCGTGCCGTCGGGGTGCCAGACGGGCGGCGTGGTGCGGCCGGCGGGTTCCCCGCCGCTCTCCCGGGCGGTGTCCGCCGGGTCGGCCAGCCGGGCGAGCCGGCCGACCCGCAGTTCCCCGCCGCGGACGGCGAACTGGGCCTCGCCGTCGGCCAGCAGGCCGGGCAGCAGCGGCAGGACCGCCGTCACGTCCTCGGGGCCTTCGACGTCGAGCAGGGCGAAGCGGCCGGGGTGCTCGGAGTTCGCCGAGCGGACCAGGCCCCAGGCGGCGCCGCCGGGCAGGTCGCGGACGGTTTCGCCGTCGGCCGCCCGGACGGCGCCGCGGGTGACGAAGACCAGCCGGGCGGCCGCCGCCCGGTCCTCGGCCAGCCACTCCTGGACCAGGGCGAGGACCCGGGCGGTGTGCGCGTGCACGGCCTCGGGCACGTCGCCGTCCGGGCCGCGCAGCGCGACCAGGACCAGGTCGGGCACCGGACGGCCGAGGTCGGCGAGGGCCGCGATCGAGGAGCCGGTGCCGTAGTCGTCCGGGCCGAGCGCCGTACAGCGCGGCGGCGTGGCGGCGACCGGCGCGGCGGGCGCGGGGATCCAGTCGATCCGGAACAGCGGGTCCCGGCCGGCCCGGACGGCCCCCGGGGCGTCCTGCGGGGCGCGCAGGGCGACCGAGTCGACGGTGAGTACGGCACCGCCCGCGGGGTCGGTCGCCGTGACCGACACCGTGGACGCGTCCAGGCGCACGATGCGCACCCGTAGGGCGGCCGCTCCTCCGGCGTGCAGGGCGACGCCCTGCCAGGCGTGCGGCTCCGGCAGCTGCGCCTCGTCGCCGACGCCGAGCAGCACGGCGCCGTGCAGCACGGCGTCCAGGAGGGCCGGGTGGAGGCCGAAGTAGCGGGCGTCGTCGGCCGGTTCGGCGGACAGCGCGACCTCGGCGAAGACCTCCTCGCCGCGCAGCCAGGCCGCGCGCAGCCCGTGGAACGCCGGGCCGCGCCCGGGGTCGCGGTAGAAACCGTCCAGGTCGACGGCGACCGAGCCGGCCGGTGGCCAGACCGCCTGGGCGTGGTCGGGCAGGTCGTCCTCCTGCGGCAGCAGGGTGCCGGCGGCGCAGCGCGTCCAGGGCTCGTCGGGGGCGGCGTCACCGGGGCGGGCGTAGCAGGCCACCGGGCGGGCGCCGGCGTCGTCGGGAGCGCCGACCCGCACCTGCACGACGGGTTCGTCGTGCTCGGCCAGCGGCAGCGGGTCGCCGAGGGTCAGGTCCGCGATCCGGCCGCAGCCGACCTGGTCGCCCGCCCGGACAGCGAGCTCGACGAAGCCGGCGGCGGGGAAGGCGGGCCGGCCGGCGATGCGGTGGTCCAGGACCCAGGGGTGGACGCGCAGCGCCAGCCGACTGGTGAACAGCACGCCGTCGGCGTCGGCGAGCGGGACGGCGGCGCCGAGCAGCGGGTGCTCGGCCGATACCAGCCCGACGGAGCCGACGTCACCGGAGAGCGCCGCGGGGCGGGGCCAGTAGCGGCGGTGCTCGAAGGCGTAGGTGGGCAGCTCGACCCGGCGGGCGCCGGTCCCGTCGAACAGCGCCGCCCATTCGACCGGGACGCCGGCCGCGTACAGCTCGGCGAGTGCGGTCAGCAGGCTGCGCTCCTCGGTGCGGTCCTTGCGCAGGGCCGCGGCCCGGACGCAGTCGGCGGTGTCCCCGCCGGAGCCCTGGCCGGTGTGGTCCGGGCCCGCGGAGCCCTCGTCGGCGAGGGTCTGTTCGGCGAGCGCGGTGAGCACGCCGTCGGGGCCGAGTTCGAGCAGCGCGGTGACGCCGGCCGCGCGGAGGGCGCGGATGCCGTCGGCGAAGCGGACGGTCTGCCTGACGTGGCGCACCCAGTACTCGGGCGAGCGCAGGTCGGCGGGGACGGCGATCCCGCCGGTCAGGTTGGAGACGACGGGAATCGAGGGCACGTGGTAGGTCAGGCGGTCGAGGACCTGCCGGAAGTCGTCCAGCATCGGGTCCATCAGCGGGGAGTGGAAGGCGTGCGAGACCCGCAGGCGGGTCGTGCGGCGGTCGGCGAAGTGCGCTTCGATCGCCGCGACGGCGGCCTCCGTGCCGGAAACCACCACCGAGGACGGGCAGTTCACCGCGGCTGTCGACACCTCGTCGTTCAGCAGCGGCCGGACCTCCTCCTCGGTGGCCTGCACCGCCAGCATCGCGCCACCCTCCGGAAGCGCCTTCATCAGGCGGCCACGGGCGGCGACCAGGGTGCAGGCGTCGGCCAGCGAGAACACCCCCGCCACGTGCGCCGCGGCGACCTCGCCGATCGAGTGACCCGCCACGAACTCCGGCCGCACGCCGAGTGATTCGACCAGCCGGAACAGCGCCACCTCCACCGCGAACAGCCCCGCCTGGGCGAAGTCCGTCCGGTTCAGCAGCTCCGCGTCCGCACCCCACACCACCTCCCGCACCGGCAGGTCCAGCTCCGCACACACCGCGTCGAAAGCCTGCGCGAACACCGGGAACCGGGCGTACAGCTCCCGCCCCATCCCGAGCCGCTGCGAGCCCTGCCCGGAGAACAGGAACGCCGTCGTGCGATCGGCGGAGACCCCGCGGGCGACCTCGGTCAGCCCTTCGCTGCACGCGAGCAGCACGGCCCGGTGCTCGAAGCCGGAGCGGCCGACGGCGAGCGAGAACCCGATGTCCAGCGGGGAGAGTTCGAGGGTGGAGACCCGGGTCAGGTGGGTGCCCAGCGCCGCCCCGGAGCGGGCCGAGACCACCCAGGGGACGACGGCCGGCAGCACCCGGTGCTCCTCGGGGCCCTCCTCCTCGATGCCCTCGGCCGGGCTCGGCGCCTGTTCGAGGATCACGTGCGCGTTGGTGCCGCTGATCCCGAAGGAGGAGACCCCGGCCCGCCGGGGGCGGCCGGCCCGGGGCCACGGCCGGGCCTCGGTGAGCAGCTCGATCGAGCCCGACGACCAGTCCACGTGCCCGGACGGCTGGTCGAGGTGCAGCGACTTGGGCAGCACCCCGTGCCGCATGGCGAGCACCGTCTTGATCACGCCCGCGACGCCGGCGGCGGCCTGGGTGTGGCCGATGTTGGACTTCAACGAGCCCAGCAGCAGGGGCCGTTCACGGTCACGGCCGTAGGTGGCCAACAGCGCCTGGGCCTCGATCGGGTCGCCGAGCGGCGTGCCCGTCCCGTGGCCCTCGACCGCGTCCACCTCGGCGGCCGAGAGGCCGGCGCTCGCCAGGGCCTGGCGGATCACCCGCTGCTGGGAGGGGCCGTTGGGCGCGGTCAGCCCGTTGGAGGCGCCGTCCTGGTTGACGGCGCTGCCGCGCACCACCGCGAGCACCTGGTGGCCGTTGCGCTCGGCGTCGGAGAGCCGCTCCAGCACCAGCACGCCCACGCCCTCGGACCAGTTGGTGCCGTCCGCGGCGTCCGAGTAGGCCTTGCAGCGGCCGTCCGGGGCCAGTCCGTTCTGCACCGTGAACCCGGCGAAGCTCACCGGGGTGGTCATCACCGTCACGCCGCCCGCGAGCGCCAGCGAGCACTCGCCGGCGCGGAGCGCCTGGGCCGCGAGGTGCAGGGCGACCAGCGAGGAGGAGCAGGCGGTGTCGACGGTGACGGCCGGGCCCTCCAGGCCGAGGGTGTAGGAGATCCGGCCGGACAGCACGCTCGACGCCAGGCCGGTGCCGGAGTGGCCGCCGATGTCCTCGCGGGAGTTCATCATCAGGGTGGCGTAGTCCAGGCCGTTGGTGCCGACGAAGACACCGGTCCGGCTGCCGCCGAGCTGCTGGGGGTCGACCCCGGCGCGCTCCAGCGCCTCCCAGGAGGTCTCCAGCAGCAGTCGCTGCTGCGGGTCCATGGCGAGGGCCTCGCGCGGCGAGATGTCGAAGAATCCGGCGTCGAAGTCGGCGACGCCGTCGATGAAGCCGCCCTCCAGGGTGGCACTGCGTCCGCGGCCGTCCCGGTCGCCGGCCAGCAGGGTGCGCAGGTCCCAGCCGCGGTCCTCGGGGAAGCCGGCGATGGCGTCGCCGCCTCCCTCGACCAGACGCCACAGGTCGTCCGGGGAGGTCACCCCGCCGGGCAGCCGGCAGGCCATGCCGACGATCGCGATCGGGTCGCCGGCGGCCACCGGTCCGCCGGCGGCGGTCGCGGCCGGGACGGCGGGCGTGTCCAGCAGTTCGGCCAGCAGGTGCTCGGCCAGCGCCTGGGCGGTCGGGTAGTCGTACACCGAGGTGGCGGGCAGCTTCAGCCCGGTGGCCGCCCCGAGCCGGGCGGGCAGTTCGACGGCCGTGAGCGAGTCGAAGCCGAGGTCGCGGAACTTGCGGTCCGGCGCGACGGCGGAGCGGTCGGCGTGGCCGAGCACCGCCGCGACCTGGGTGCGCACCAGGTCGGTGAGCAGCGCGGTGCGCTCGTTCGGGGCCAGCGCGCGGAGGCGTCCGGTGAGCTCGGAGGCGGCGGTCGCGAAGCCCCGGCGGGTCTCGGCGGCGGCCTCCAGCACCGGGCGGGCGGCGGGCAGGTCCCGCAGCAGCGGGTTGCCGCGCAGACCGACCAGGCTCTCCAGGACCTGCGGCTGGGCCAGGTCCAGGAGCACCAGCGCCGGGGCCGGCCGGGTGACGGCCTGGCGCAGCGCGGCCAGCGCGAGGTCGGGGTGCAGGGCGGGCACGGCGGCCCGCTGGGTCCGGCCGTCGGGGTCCGCCGGGGCGCTGTACTCGGCGCCGACCCAGGCGCCCCAGGCGATGGCGGTGGCGGGCAGGCCCTCGGCACGGCGGCGGTGGGCCAGCGCGTCCAGGACGGCGGCCGGGGCCGCGAGGGCGGCCCGGCCGGCGGTGCCGACGGTGCCCGCGACGGAGGAGCAGAGCACGAAGGCGGTCAGGTCGAGCCCGCGGGTCAGCTCGTCCAGGTGGAGGGCGCCCTGCGCCCGCGCCTGCTGGGCGGCGGCGAGGCGTTCGGGCGTCAGGTCGTCCAGCACGCCGTCGTCGACGGTGCCCGCCGCGTGGACGACGGCGGTCAGCGGGGCGTCCTCGGGCAGCCCGGCGAGCAGGGCGGCCAGCTCCGCGCGGTCGGCGACGTCGCAGGCCGCGACGGTCACCCGGGCACCACGGGCGCGCAGCCGGGCGGCGAGGTCGGCCGCGCCGGGGGCGTCCGGGCCCCGGCGGCCGGCCAGCAGCAGGTGGTCGGCGCCCGCGTCGGCGAGCCATTGGGCCACGGCGGCGCCGCGCCCGCCGGTGCCGCCGGTGATCAGCACGGTGCCGCGGCTCTCCGCCGGGGTCCAGCCGGCGTCCGGGGTGCCGGCCGGGGCCGGGGTGAGCCGGCGCGCGTGCACGGCGGTGGCCCGGATCGCGAGCTGGTCCTCGCCGTCGGTCGCGGCGAGCACGGCGGCCAGCCGGCGCACCGCGGCCGGGTCCGGCGCCTCGGGCAGGTCGATCAGGCCGCCCCACTGCTGGGGGTGTTCCAGGGCGGCGACCCGGCCGAGGCCCCAGACGGCGGCCTGCTCGGGCGCGGCCGGTGCCTCGGTGCGGGCCACCGCGACCGCGCCGCGGGTCAGGCACCACAGCGGGGCGGTGAGGCCGGTGTCGCGCAGGGCCTGCAGCAGGGTGAGGGTGCCGGCGGCGGGCAGGTCTCCGGCGCCGAGCGCCAGCAGGGACAGCACACCGGCGAACGGCCGTCCGGCCGTCGGCAGTTCGCGCAGCAGCGCGGCCAGCTCGGCCCGCTCGGTGGTGCGCACGGACAGGCACAGGGCCTCCGCGCCGACCGCCTCGCAGGCTGCCGCCGCCCAGGTCTCGTCGCCGCCCTCGGCCGGTGTCACGACCAGCCACGGGCCGGCCGGGCGGGCCGTCGAGCCGCCCGGCAGCGCGGGCCAGGACTCGTGGAAGCGCAGCGCGTCCAGCAGGGACTGGTCGCGGTGGTGGCGCCGCCAGGCGGACAGCGCGGGGAGGACGGATCCGAGCGCCGCGCCGTCCACGGCCAGGTCGGCCGCGAGCGCGTCCAGGTCCTCGCCCTCGACGGCCGCCCAGAACCGGGCGTCCAGCGCGTCCTCCGGCGCGGCGCCCGGCCGTCCGGCCGGAGCGTGCGTCCTGGGCCAGTAGCGCTCGCGCTGGAAGGCGTAGGTGGGCAGGTCGACCCGCCGGGCGCCGGTGCCGTCGAACACCCGGGCCCAGTCGACGGCCCCGCCGACGACGTGCAGCCGGGCGAGCGCGGTCAGCAGGGTGCTCTCCTCGGCGCGGCCGCGCCGGCAGACCGGTTCCACGACGGCGCCCGGGGCCTCGGCGAGGGCCTGGCGGACGGCCGGGGACAGCGCAGCGTCCGGGCCCAGTTCCAGGTAGTCGGTGGCACCGGCGGCGTGGAGGGTGCGGATGCCGTCGGCGAAGCGGACGGTCTCGCGGACGTGGCGCACCCAGTGGTCCGCGTCGGTCGTGCCGCTGACCGGCTCGCCAGTGAGGCTGGAGACGAGGGGGATCGACGGCGCGTGGTAGCTCAGCCCGTTGAGGACCTGCCGGAAGTCCTCCAGCATCGGGTCCATCAGCGGGGAGTGGAAGGCATGGGACACCCGCAGACGGGTCGTACGGCGGTCCGCGAAGTGCGCCTCGACCGCCGCAACCGCTTCCTCCGCACCCGAAACGACCACCGAGGACGGACCGTTGACGGCGGCCAGCGCGACGGAGTCGCCGAGCAGCGGCCGGACCTCCTCCTCGGTGGCCTGTACGGCGAGCATCGCGCCACCGGAGGGCAGCGCCTGCATCAGGCGGCCACGGGCGGCGACCAGCGCGCACGCGTCCGCCAGCGAGAACACCCCCGCCACGTGCGCGGCGGCGATCTCACCGATCGAGTGGCCCGCCACGAACTCCGGGCGTACGCCGAGTGATTCGACCAGCCGGAACAGCGCCACCTCCACCGCGAACAGCCCCGCCTGGGCGAAGTCCGTCCGGTTCAGCAGCTCCGCGTCCTCACCCCACACCACCTCCCGCACCGGCAGGTCCAGCTCCGCACAGACCGCGTCGAAGGCCTCCGCGAACACCGGGAAGCGCTCGTACAGCTCCCGCCCCGTGCCGAGTCGCTGGGCACCCTGCCCGGAGAAGAGCAGTGCCGTCCGACGCTCGCCGTCGGCGACGCCCCGGGCCACCTCGACGCCGTCCAGCAGCACCGCCCGGTGTGCGAACCGCGAGCGCCCGATGGCCAGCGACAGGCCGATGTCCAGCGGAGAGCCCTCGACCGTCGCCGGTCCGGTCAGCTGCGCGTCCAGCGCCGCCTCCGACTTGCCCGCCAGCACCCACGGCACCACGGCCGGCACCGTCACGGGCACGGGCGCCCGATCCGCGGCGGTGGCATCGGCCGACGGCGCCTCCTCGACGATCACGTGCGCATTGGTGCCGCTGATCCCGAACGCCGAGACGCCCGCCCGGCGCGGCCGGCCGGTCCGGGGCCATTCCTCCGCCCGGGTGAGCAGCCGGATGTCCCCGGCCGTCCAGTCGACGTGTGAGGACGGCGCGTCCACGTGCAGGGTGCGCGGCAGCACCCCGTGCCGCATCGCGAGCACCGCCTTGATCACGCCGGCCGCTCCTGCTGCGGCCTGGGTGTGGCCGATGTTGGACTTCAACGAGCCCAGCAGCAGCGGCCGTTCACGGTCCTGCCCGTAGGTGGCCAGCAGCGCCTGGGCCTCGATCGGGTCGCCCAGGGTGGTGCCCGTGCCGTGGCCCTCGACGAAGTCGACCTCGGCCGGCGAGAGCCGGGCGTTGGCGAGGGCCTGGCGGATGACGCGCTGCTGGGACGGCCCGTTGGGCGCCGTCAGTCCGTTGGAGGCGCCGTCCTGGTTGACCGCCGAGCCTCGCACCACGGCGAGGACGGGGTGCCCGTTGCGGCGCGCGTCCGACAGCCGTTCCAGCACCAGCACGCCGGCGCCCTCGGACCAGCCGGTGCCGTCCGCCCCGTCCGCGAAGGCCTTGCACCGCCCGTCCGGGGCCAGCCCGCCCTGCCGGGTGAAGCCGGGGAATCCCAGTGAGGAGGACATCACGGTCACGCCTCCGGCCAGGGCGAGGGTGCACTCGCCGCTGCGCAGGGACTGCGCGGCCAGGTGCATCGCCACCAGCGAGGAGGAGCAGGCGGTGTCGACCGTCACCGCCGGGCCCTCCAGCCCGAACGTGTAGGAGATCCGGCCGGAGACCACACTCGCCGCCAGGCCGGTGCTCGCGTGCCCCTCGATGTCCTCGGCGGAGTTCATGACGAGGGTCAGGTAGTCCTGGCCCCCGGTGCCGACGAACACGCCGGTCCGGCTGCCGCGCAGCGCCACCGGGTCGATGCCGGCCCGCTCGACGGCCTCCCAGGAGGTCTCCAGCAGCAGCCGCTGCTGCGGGTCCATCGCGAGGGCCTCACGCGGCGAGATGCCGAAGAACGCGGCGTCGAAGTCGGCCACCCCGTGCAGGAAGCCGCCCTTGGCGGTGGCGCTGCGCCCCCGGTCGCCGGGGCCGCCGCCGAGCAGGGTGTCGAGGTCCCAGCCCCGGTCGGTGGGGAAGTCGGATATGCCCTCGCGCCCTTCGGCGACCAGATCCCACAGCTCCTCGGGCGTGCCGATCCCGCCGGGCAGTCGGCAGGCCATGCCGACGATCGCGATCGGGTCGTCCGCGGCGGCCGCGGGGTCGAGCGGCGGAAGTTCGGGTTCGTCCCGGCCGCCGAGCACCTCGGCGAGCAGGAGTTCCGCGATGGCCGTGGGGGTGGGGTGGTCGAAGACCAGGGTGGCGGGCAGCCGCAGGCCGGTGACGGCGGTGAGGCGGTTGCGCAGTTCCAGGGCGGTGAGGGAGTCGACGCCGAGGTCGTGGAAGTCCCGGTCGGCCGCGACGGACTGCGGTCCGGGGTGGCCGAGGACGGTCGCGGCCTCGGTCCGGACCAGGTCGAGGAGGTGGCGCAGCCGGTCGGAGCCGCGCAGCCCGTACAGATGGGCGGCGAGGGCCGTCATGGCGGCGGCGCCCGTGCCGGTGGCGGAGGCGGTGCGCCGCCCGGCGGGCAGCAGGGCGCGGAACATGGTCGGCACCTCGCCGCGCGGGCGGGCTCCGACGGCCATCCGGCCGGTCGCCACCAGGTAGGGCTCGTCGAGGGTCATGGCGGCGTCGAGCAGGGCGAGGCCCTGCTCCTCGGTCAGCGGCGGCACCCCGGCGGAACGGATCCGCTGCAGGTCCGCATCGGAGAGGGTCCCGGTCATGCCCGCCGTGGGCACCCACGCCCCCCAGCCCAGGGACTGGGCGGGCAGCCCCTGCTGGTGGCGCCAGGAGGCCAGGGCGTCCAGGAAGACGTTCGCCGCCGCGTAGTTGCCCTGCCCCGCACTGCCCATCACCCCCGAAACCGAGGAGAACAGCACGAAGGCCTTGAGGTCCTGGCCGGCCGT
>NZ_JBIWPL010000012.1:0-83614 GCF_044768255.1 Kitasatospora sp. NPDC101157
TCCTCGACGCGATCCTCAGCTCCGACGCCACGTCGGCGGACTTCGCGGCGCTCAAGCTCCCCGAGTCCTACCGGGCGGTCACGCTCCACAAGGACGAGGAGCAGATGTTCGCCGGCCTCGACAGCCGCGACAAGGACCCCCGCAAGTCCCTTCACCTCGACGAGGTGGCCCTGCCCGAGCTGGGCCCGGGCGAGGCCCTGGTCGCCGTCATGGCCAGCTCGGTGAACTACAACACCGTGTGGAGCTCGATCTTCGAACCGGTCTCCACCTTCGGCTTCCTGGAGCGCTACGGCCGCCTCTCCCCGCTGACCAGGCGCCACGACCTGCCCTACCACGTCCTCGGCTCCGACCTCGCCGGCGTCGTGCTGCAGACCGGCGCCGGCGTCAACACCTGGAAGCCCGGCGACGAGGTCGTCGCCCACTGCCTCTCGGTCGAGCTGGAGTCCCCCGACGGCCACAACGACACGATGATGGACCCCGAGCAGCGCATCTGGGGCTTCGAGACCAACTTCGGCGGCCTGGCCCAGATCGCCCTGGTCAAGACCAACCAGCTGCTGCCCAAGCCCAAGCACCTGACCTGGGAGGAAGCCGCCTCCCCCGGCCTGGTCAACTCCACCGCCTACCGCCAGCTCGTCTCCCGCAACGGCGCCGGCATGAAGCAGGGCGACAACGTCCTGATCTGGGGCGCCAGCGGCGGCCTGGGCTCCTACGCCACCCAGTACGCCCTGGCCGGCGGCGCCACCCCGATCTGCGTGGTCTCCAGCGAGGCCAAGGCCGACATCTGCCGCGCGATGGGCGCCGAGGCGATCATCGACCGCTCCGCCGAGGGCTACCGCTTCTGGAAGGACGAGCACAACCAGGACCCCCGCGAGTGGAAGCGCCTCGGCTCGAAGATCCGCGAGTTCACCGGCGGCGAGGACGTCGACATCGTCTTCGAACACCCCGGCCGCGAGACCTTCGGCGCCTCCGTCTACGTCACCCGCAAGGGCGGCACCATCGTCACCTGCGCCTCCACCTCCGGCTACATGCACCAGTACGACAACCGCTACCTGTGGATGTCCCTCAAGCGCATCGTCGGCTCCCACTTCGCCAACTACCGCGAGGCCTTCGAAGCCAACCGCCTGATCGCCAAGGGCAAGATCCACCCCACCCTCTCCAAGGTCTACACCCTGGAGGAGACCGGCCAGGCCGCCCTCGACGTCCACCACAACAAGCACCAGGGCAAGGTCGGCGTCCTGTGCCTCGCCCCCGAAGAGGGCCTCGGCGTCCGCGACCACGAACTGCGCGAGAAGCACCTTCCGGCCATCAACCGCTTCCGGGACGTGTGATGACCGACGCTCAGAAGCGCGACCGCCCCTGGCTGATGCGCACCTACGCCGGCCACTCCACCGCGAGCGACTCCAACGCGCTCTACCGGCGGAACCTGGCGAAGGGCCAGACCGGCCTTTCCGTCGCCTTCGACCTGCCGACCCAGACCGGCTACGACTCCGACCACATCCTCGCCCGCGGCGAGGTGGGCCGGGTCGGCGTCCCGGTCGGCCACGTCGGCGACATGCGCACCCTGTTCGACGGCATCCCGCTCGAACAGACCAACACCTCCATGACGATCAACGCCACCGCGATGTGGCTGCTGGCGCTCTACCAGGTGGTCGCCGAGGAGCAGGGCGCCGACATCGCCAAGCTCACCGGCACCACCCAGAACGACATCGTCAAGGAGTACCTGTCGCGCGGGACGCACGTGTTCCCGCCCGGCCCGTCGGTGCGCCTGATCACCGACATGATCGCCTACACGGTCGGCAACATCCCCAAGTGGAACCCGATCAACATCTGCAGCTACCACCTGCAGGAGGCCGGGGCCACGCCCGTCCAGGAGATCGCCTACGCGATGTGCACCGCCATCTCGGTGCTCGACGCCGTCCGCGACTCCGGGCAGGTGCCCGCCGAGCGGATGGGCGACGTGGTCGCCCGGATCTCCTTCTTCGTCAACGCCGGCGTGCGCTTCGTCGAGGAGATGTGCAAGATGCGCGCCTTCGCCCAGCTCTGGGAGAAGGTCACGCTGGAGCGGTACGGCGTCACCGACGCCAAGCAGCGCCGGTTCCGCTACGGCGTCCAGGTCAACTCGCTCGGGCTGACCGAGGCCCAGCCGGAGAACAACGTCCAGCGGATCGTCCTGGAGATGCTGGCCGTCACCCTCTCCAAGGACGCCCGCGCCCGCGCCGTCCAGCTGCCCGCCTGGAACGAGGCGCTCGGCCTGCCCCGCCCGTGGGACCAGCAGTGGTCGCTGCGGATCCAGCAGGTGCTGGCCTACGAGTCGGACCTGCTGGAGTACGGCGACCTCTTCAACGGCTCCGAGGTGGTCGAGGCCAAGACCGCCGCGCTGCTGGCGGGCGCCGAGGCGGAGATCGCCAAGGTGCTGGAGATGGGCGGGGTCATCCCGGCCGTCGAGTCCGGCTACCTCAAGTCCAACCTGGTCGCCTCGCACGCCTCCCGCCGGGCCCGGATCGAGTCCGGCGAGGACAAGATCGTCGGCGTCAACTGCTTCGACACCACCGAGCCCAGCCCGCTCACCGCCGACCTGGACACCGCGATCATGGTGGTCGACCCGGCCTCCGAGCAGTCCGTGCTCGCCGCCCTGGAGGCCTGGCGCGAACAGCGCGACGAGGCCGCCGCCCAGCAGGCGCTGGCCGAGCTCAAGGCCGTCGCCGCCACCGAGGCCAACCTGATGCCGGCCACCCTCGCCTGCGCCCGGGCGGGCGTCACCACCGGCGAGTGGTCCTTCGCCCTGCGCGAGGTGTTCGGCGAGTACCGCGCCCCCACCGGTGTGGGCGGCGCGCCCGTCGCGGTCGCCGCCGAGCCCGGCGGGGAGCTGGAGCAGGTCCGCGCCGCCGTCGCCGCCACCGCCGAGGAACTGGGCGCCGGCAAGCTGCGCCTGCTGGTCGGCAAGCCCGGTCTGGACGGACACTCCAACGGCGCCGAGCAGATCGCCGTCCGGGCCCGCGATGCCGGGTTCGAGGTGGTCTACCAGGGCATCCGGCTCACCCCGGAGCAGATCGTCTCGGCCGCCGTGGCGGAGGACGTGCACTGCGTGGGCCTGTCCATCCTCTCCGGCGCCCACTCCGAGCTGGTGCCGGACGTCCTCAAGCGGCTGCGCCGCGCGGGGGTGGAGGATGTCCCGGTGATCGTGGGTGGCATCATCCCGGCAGCGGACGGCGAGGCCCTCAAGGCCGCCGGCGTCGCCGCCGTGTTCACCCCGAAGGACTTCGGCATCACCACCATCATCGGCCGGATCGTGGACGAGATCCGGCTCGCCAACAAGCTCCAGCCGTGGACGCCCGCACCGACCGCGGCCACGAACTGACCAGCTGACCAGCTGACCACTGGGAAGGAACCGAACCACCCTCATGACGACCGTCAACCGCCTGCGCCCGCGCCGCTCCTGCCTCGCCGTACCGGGCAGCAACCCGCGCTTCCTGGAGAAGGCCCAGGGCCTCCCGGCCGACCAGGTCTTCCTCGACCTGGAGGACGCCTGCGCCCCGCTGGTCAAGGAGAGCGCCCGCCACAACATCGTCGACGCGCTGAACAACGGCGACTGGGGCAACAAGACCCGCGTCGTCCGCGTCAACGACTGGACCACCCACTGGACCTACCGCGACGTGATCACCGTGGTCGAGGGCGCCGGCCCCAACCTCGACTGCATCATGCTGCCGAAGGTCCAGGACGCCGAGCAGGTCAAGGCGCTCGACCTGCTGCTCACCCAGATCGAGAAAACCATGGGCTTCGAGGTCGGCAAGATCGGCATCGAGGCGCAGATCGAGAACGCCAAGGGCCTGATCAACGTCGACGCCATCGCCGAGGCCTCGCCCCGGCTGGAGACCATCATCTTCGGCCCCGCCGACTTCATGGCCTCGATCAACATGAAGTCCCTGGTGGTCGGCGAGCAGCCGCCCGGCTACGGCGCCGACGCCTACCACTACATCCTGATGCGCATCCTGATGGCCGCCCGCGCCAACGACCTCCAGGCGATCGACGGCCCCTACCTGCAGATCCGCAACCAGGAGGGCTACCGCGAGGTCGCCCGCCGCTCCGCCGCCCTCGGCTTCGACGGCAAGTGGGTGCTGCACCCGGACCAGGTCGCCGCCGCGAACGAGATCTACTCGCCCTCGCAGGAGGACTACGACCACGCCGAGCTGATCCTCGACGCCTACGACTACTGCACCTCCGAGGCGGGCGGCGCCAAGGGCTCCGCGATGCTCGGCGACGAGATGATCGACGAGGCCAGCCGCAAGATGGCCCTGGTCATCGCCGGCAAGGGCCGGGCCGCCGGCATGCAGCGGACCACCAAGTTCGAGATCCCGGAAAGCTGAGGACCCGACCCATGCAGTTCGGACGCACCTACGAGGAGTTCGAGGTCGGCGCGGTCTACAAGCACTGGCCCGGCAAGACGGTCACCGAGTACGACGACCACCTCTTCTGCCTGCTCACCATGAACCACCACCCGCTCCACATGGACACCAACTATGCGGAGAAGACGACGGACTTCGGCAGGAACGTCGTGGTGGGCAACTACATCTACTCGCTGCTGCTCGGCATGTCCGTCCCGGACGTCTCCGGCAAGGCGATCGCCAACCTGGAGATCGAGTCGCTGCGCCACATCGCGCCGACCTTCCACGGCGACACCATCTACGGCGAGACCACCGTCCTCGACAAGTGGCCGTCCAAGTCCAAGAACGACCGCGGCATCGTCCACGTGGAGACCAAGGGGTACAAGCAGGACGGCACGGTCGTCTGCGTCTTCCGCCGCAAGGTGATGGTGCCGACCGAGACGTACATCAAGGAGCGCGGCGGCGAGCAGCCCGGGCGCCCCGAGCCGCTCTCCTGAACCTCTCCCCTCTATAGAGACCCCGGACGGGGAGGCCGCCGTCATCGGCCGACCCCCACCCGGTCGGGGGCCCTGCTGCCGCAGCCACGCCGGCAGGGCCCCCGGAAATCCCCCCCCCCCGCCCTCTTCAGACATTCCGGAGCCGCACGATGGGACGCCTCGCACAGACCGACGGCCTCACCGAGATCCAGCGGGACATCCTCGCCACCGTGCGGGATTTCGTCGACAAGGAGATCATTCCGGTCGCGACCGAGCTGGAGCACAAGGACGAGTACCCGACCGCCATCGTCGAGGGCATGAAGCAGCTCGGGCTGTTCGGCCTCACCATCCCCGAGGAGTACGGCGGCCTCGGCGAGTCCCTGCTCACCTACGCCCTGGTGGTCGAGGAGATCGCCCGCGGCTGGATGTCGGTCTCCGGCATCGTCAACACCCACTTCATCGTGGCGCACATGATCAACGCCCACGGCACCCAGGAGCAGAAGGACTACTTCCTGCCGAAGATGGCCGCCGGCGAAATCCGCGGCGCCTTCTCGATGTCCGAGCCCGGCCTCGGCTCCGACGTTTCGGCCATCTCCACCAAGGGCGTCAAGGACGGGGAGTTCTACGTCCTCAACGGCCAGAAGATGTGGCTCACCAACGGCGGCACCTCCACCCTGGTCGCGGTCCTGTGCAGGACCGACGAGGGCGGCAACACGCCGTACAAGAACATGACCACCTTCCTGATCGAGAAGACGGCCGGCTTCGGCCCGAACCCGACCGTCCCCGGCCTCACCGTGCCCGGGAAGATCGAGAAGATGGGCTACAAGGGCGTCGACACCACCGAGCTGGTGCTGCAGGACGTGCGGATCCCCGCCGACCGCATCCTCGGCGGCGTCCCGGGCCGCGGCTTCTACCAGATGATGGACGGCGTCGAGGTCGGCCGCGTCAACGTCGCCGCGCGCGGCTGCGGCGTCGCCCGCCGCGCCTTCGAGCTCGGCATCTCCTACGCCCAGCAGCGCTCCACCTTCGGGAAGAAGATCGCCGAGCACCAGGCGATCCAGTTCAAGCTCGCCGAGATGGCCACCAAGGTCGAGGCCGCCCACCAGATGATGGTCATGGCCGCCCGCAAGAAGGACAGCGGCGAGCGCAACGACCTCGAAGCGGGCATGGCCAAGTACCTGGCCTCGGAGTACTGCAAGGAGGTCGTCGAGGACGCCTTCCGGATCCACGGCGGCTACGGCTTCTCCAAGGAGTACGAGATCGAGCGCCTCTACCGCGAGGCCCCGATGCTGCTCATCGGTGAAGGAACTGCGGAGATCCAGAAGATGATCGTCGGGCGCCGGCTCCTGGAGGAGTACCGGATCGCCGAGTGACCGCCCGGCCTCCCGCCCCGGGCGGGACCGCCGAGTGATTGCGGGGCCGCCCCGATTGACGGGCGGCCCCCTCCGAACCGCCGGTCGACGGGCGTGCGGGCCCGTCCCGGCAGAGTGCCGTGCCCCGTCACGGCCCGGCCTGGTCCGCCAGGGTCCGGCACGGCCTCCGGAAAGCGGCCGCAGGGCGTACAGCTGCAGCGACGCGCCCTGCGGCCGCTTCCGTACACCTTCTTCCGGCCGCTACGGGCCGTGTCCCCCACGGGTTCCGCGCCCCACCCCGCTGAGACAAGAGTCACCAGCCGTGTCCGGTCCCTTGGGAACCGGACCGGGGCGAGCTACGGTCGTAGAGGCGGGACACGTGCACGCGCTCCCACCGGACACATGAACGAGCAGGCGGGTTGCCCACCCACCGTGTGCTCCCGATAGCATCCACCGGGACAGCAAGCCGTCCCTCTATTACCGATCCCGCGGTGGCCCCCGTCCAGCGGCCATGATCCCCCGCGACAAAGGTCTTCGATGCCCATCAGCCCGTCCCCTCACACCTCCGTCACGGACAGCGATGCCCTCGCATCCCCGACGGCCGGTCGGCGACCCCGCGTGACCATCGCGCGCGGAGCCACCCCCTGGTTCGTCCCCACCCTCGCCACGGCCGCCGTGACCACCGCCCTCACCCGGCGCAACGGCAAGTGGGCCCTGGCGGCGGTACCGGCCTGTGCGCTCAGCGCGGGCATGCTGTGGTTCTTCCGCGACCCCGAGCGTGAGATCGGCACGGGCAGAGTGATCTCCCCCGCCGATGGCGTGGTGCAGAGCATCGACGCCTGGCCGGACGGCCGCACCCGCGTCGCGATCTTCATGAGCCCGCTGAACGTCCACGTCAACCGCGCGCCCCTGCCGGGCACGGTGACGTCGGTCGAGCACGTCGCGGGCGGTTTCGTGCCGGCGTTCAACAAGGACAGCGACCAGAACGAGCGGGTCGTCTGGCACTTCGACACCGAGCTCGGCGACATCGAGATGGTGCAGATCGCGGGGGCCGTGGCCCGCCGCATCGTGCCGTACGTGGCCGCCGGAACCAAGGTCGAGCAGGGCGACCGGATCGGCCTGATCCGGTTCGGCTCCCGGGTCGACACCTACCTGCCGGCCGGCGTCGAGGTCGGCGTCGAGGTCGGCCAGAAGACCACAGCCGGGGTGACGCGCCTTGACCGTGACTGAACCTGAGACAATCGTCGGCCTGGACGACGAGGAGACGGCCCTGCGCCGCCGCCGCTGGGCGCGCGACCGCGAGCTGCGTGCCCCGCGCTCCCCGCAGCACCTGTCCACCGCCGACTTCCTGACCCTGGGGAACGCCGTCTGCGGCTTCCTGGCGATCTACTCGATCACCACCGGGGTCCTGATCCCGCACATCACCAACCCGGACGCCGCTCCGGACCGGCACAGCGCGGCCACCGCCGTCACGCTGCTGCTGATCGGCTCGATGTGCGACCTCTTCGACGGCCTGGTGGCGCGGAAGCTCCGCTCCTCCGCCCTCGGAGCCGAACTCGACAACCTGGCCGACCTGATCAGCTTCGGCATCGCGCCGGCCTACTTCGTCGCGGTCTGGGGCATGGTCTCGCAGGGCTCCAACCGGACGCTCTCGGCGCTGATCGCGCTGACCGTGCTGCTCGCGGTGGTGCTGCGGCTGGCCCGCTTCTCGGCCGTCAAGATGCGGCCCGGGGTGTTCCAGGGCATGCCCTGCCCGATGGGTGCGATGACGGTGATCGCCATCGTGCTGCTCGACCCGCCGTTCCTGCCCGGTCTGCTCGCCATCTTCGGCGCGGCGTACCTGATGGTCAGCCGGATCGAGTACCCGAAGCCGCAGGGGCTGCTGGCCACCGCCACGCTCTGCTGGGTCGTGGTGGCGATCGGCTGCCTGGCCGCCTGGGCGACCGGCCTGCCCGGTGGCGACACGTTGATGCACGTCGGCGCGTTCGCCCAGATCACCCTCGCCGCGATGGCGCCGCTGCTGGTCATCCGGCGCAAGGTGGGGCAGAAGGTCGGCGACGTCCGCGCCCGGCGGGCGGAGTCCCGGCTCGGCTGAACCGCCTCGATGTGGGAAGGGCCCGGAACCGTCTGGTTCCGGGCCCTTCTTCGTGCGCTTCTCTCCTCACGCACCACCGGAGTGGACGCTGAAGGCGGAGCGGCGGGCCGCGCGGGCCACGCCCGGGTCCGGGTGCACACCGGAGACCGCCGTCAGCACCGAGGCCGCCCGGGGGTGACCGGACTGCCGGGCGCGGGCGAACAGCCGCACCGGGTCACCCGCCGAGGCGCCCTCGACGTGGCCCACCAGCAGCTCCGTCTCGCCGTGGTCCAGCACCGCCGCCGCGGTGTCCACCCACAGCCAGGCCGCGTCCTCGGCGCCCAGCACGTCCGCCGGGGAGACCCCCTCGTCGGAGCGCTCGGCCAGCCACAGGAGCGCGTACGGGCGCAGCACCGGCTCGTCCACCGAGGCCCGCACCGCCTGCTCGGCCGGGCCGCCGGCCACCCGCAGCGCCTCGAAGGCCAGCCCGCGCACCAGCGCGTCGTCGCCCTGGGCGGCTTCCAGCAGCTCGGCCACCGCGCGGTCCGCAGGGCGGGCCGCCACCCAGGCGCGGAACTCCGCCCGCGCCGGGCCCGGCGAGTAGTCGGCGCAGGCGTTCAGCAGCTCGAAGGCGCTCTGCTCGATGTGCCCGGCCGCGGTCTGGGCGACCGTGCAGATCTCCTCCAGCTTCGCCCGCACCGCCCAGTGGCCCAGCGGGGACAGCTCGGCGGCATCGTTCCTGCGCACCACGGCACCGACCGCCGCCAGGCCGTCCAGCATCCAGTCCAGGACGGCGGCCACGTCGGAGGGGGCGGCCGGGGTGTCGATCTGCGGCGCCCGGCAGGTGCCGCGGACGGCGGACACCGCAGAGGCGGCGTGCGGCACCGGCGACAGGCCCGGGTTGCCGAGGCCTGCGCCGACCCGTCGCTCGTCCAGGCCGCGGCGCAGCAGCTCCAGCAGCTCGCTCTCGGCCACCGGGCCGTCGACCAGGTGCAGGAAGGACAGCAGCTGGGGAGCCTGGTCCACGGCCTGGCCGGCCAGGACGGCGAACACCCCGCGCAACGCGGCGGGCGGCACCGGGGCGAGCAGCGTCCAGGCGTCGAACAGCCCGGACCAGCCGCGCACCACGGCCTCGTCGTCGTGCTCCCAGGCGTGCAGCCGCCAGCCGGGGCCCGCACCGCCGTCCCGGGCCTCCACCAGGCCCACCAGCAGCGCCTGGCCCCACGCCTTGGCGGCGGCGCCGACCGTCATCGCCAGCGCCCGGCCGGCGGCGCGGGCGTCCTCCGGGAGCAGCTCGCCGCGCTTGTCGACCTCTTCCAGGTCCCCGGCCCAGCGGGCGATCCGGACGGCGTCCACCAGCATCCGGCGGGCCAGCGGCGCCAGCTCGGCCGGCGCGGGGAAGCCCTCCGGGACCGGAACCCGGCCTCGGCCGGGTGCCGGCGCGGGCCCTCGTCGCCGGGGTACACCGGCCCCGCCCGGCCTGCCACCGGAGGGCCGGTGGGCCGTACCGGGAAGACGGGTCACCGTCGCACCGGTACCGATCGTCGGCGGGAGCGGGGCATCACGGTCGCGCGGGTTCCGAGACGTCACGTCGAGCAGTCTTCCCCTTGCACGGGCCTTCTGTCACATCCGGTTGTCCGTACGACCGCTGGACCGGGTACCGCACCTCCGCAAGATCGGGCAACAGTGGCAAACCGCCTGGCCGGAAACGTGTGGCGGGGTCATGCCAGGTATGCGGCGAGGCGTCGCACTGACCGTTCGGTCGGTCACCCTCCGTGCCGGGAGCGGGGCGTTCCGGAACCGCGGGAGCGGGTCGGGCGGAAGCGGAGGGCTGGAATCCGGCCAGGTGGCATGTGCCTGCGGGGTGGTGGTGATGCGCAGGAAGTCGGCGGGGTCGACTGCCGTGCGGTGGAGGGTGCTCCGATTTCCGAGGTTCGGGAGCAAATTTCCTCCTTTACCGCTTTACCGCTTTACCGGTTCACCGCTTCGCCCGGCACCGTTCGGCGGCGCGGCCGCCGTTATCGGACTCGGTGCGGCGGATTCGGTGCGGCGGATTCGGTGCGGCGGATTCGGTGCGGCGGATTCGGTGCGGCGGGGTCGGAGCAGCGGGGGCAGAACAGCGGGGTCAGAGCAGCGGGGTGAGCCAGCGCCGGAGGAGTTCGGTGTAGTGCTCGGGGGCGGAATTCCACAGGGCCGCGTGTCGGGCGCCCGGGAAGCGCTGGAGGTTCACCACGTCGGGGCGGGCGGCGGCCAGGCGCTCCACGGTGGCGAAGGGGGCGAACCGGTCGTCCGGACTGTGCAGGACCAGGGTGGGCACCCGCAGGTCCGCGCCCTCCGCAAGGCGGGAGAAGTCCGCGAGGTCCACCCCCGTACGGCCCTGGGCGGCCAGCGCGCCCAGTTCGGCGGAGACACCGGTGAAGCCGGTCCTGGCGGCGTCGCGGCGTGCCGCGCTCGGGAGGTCGAGGACCGGCGAGTCCAGGACGAGCCCGCTGACCGCGTGCGCCCAGGCGGAACGGGAAACGGTCTGCAGGACCGTGGTGGCGCCCACCGACCAGCCGTAGAGGATCACCCGGCCCGCGCCGCTGTCCAGGGCCAGCCGCACCGCCGACTCGACGTCCCGCCACTCGGTCTCGCCGAAGTGGCTGTAGCCGTCGGGGGAGGCCGGGGCGCCCGCGTCGCCGCGGTAGGTGACGGCGAGGGCCGGCAGGCCGAGGCGGTGCAGGGCGGGCAGCACCGGGAGGGTCTGCTGGCGGTCGGCCTCCGGGCCGTGCACCAGGATCACCCAGGTGCCACGTTTGCCGTCGATCCGCCAGGCGGGCAGGGCGCCGAGCTCGCCGTCGGCGGCGGTCGCGGTGAAGGCCAGGCCGAACGCCTGGGCGGGGTCGCCCAGGTGCACGCGCGGGGTGAAGCGGACCTCGGTACCGGGCCTCAGGGTGCCCCGGTCGGCCCGGACCAGCCGACGGGTGACGCTCTGTGCGTCGCGGTGCAGGATCTCCTCGACCACCGCGTGCCCGTCGTCGTCCCACTCGACCGCCCAGCGGCCGGGCAGCAGGCTCTCGGGGCGGCGGCTGAACGTGACCCGGCCGGCGCCGAGGCTCTGCACGACCACCGGCCCCGCCTCCGGCTCCACCGGCCCCGGCACCCCGGGGCGGACCATCCGCTCGGAGGCCCGGCGGCCGACCACCAGGACGGCGGCCCCCGCCCCGACGGCGGCGGCCGCCACGACGGCTGCGGTTCCCCAACGCATTTCGTTCCCCGCTCTGTTTCACGGACCGGACGGTGTTCGAGCACCAGTCCACCGGAACTCCTCCGTTCCGGCCACCGGGCGGGCCCGTCCGGCGGAACGGACCTGCGGCCTGTCGGGCCGGTGGGACCGACGGACTGTCGGGCCGGTGACGGTCAGACGGGGATGGCGGGGCCCTGGGTGCTGAGGAGGTGCCAGAAGCGGGGCGTGAGGGGCTGTGTGGCGGCCCGGGGCTGGGTGGTGGTGCCCCAGTGGGAGGGGACGTGGTGCTCCTGGTGGAGGACCGGGAGGACGGCGGCGAGGTCGGCCTCCGGGACGGGCACCAGGCGGGCGAGCGGGCCCAGGTGGGGCTGCCAGCGGCCGGCCACGCACTGGCGCAGGAGGCGGTCGAGGGCCTCGCCGCGTCCGGTGGCCTCGACCAGTTCGGTCAGCCGCAGGCCCAGCACCTGGGCGAGGGCGTGGGTCTGGTCCGGGTCACCGTCCCACTGGCCGGTCAGTTCGGCCTGCCGGTAGGCGGGCAGCGACACTCCGGCCCGCTCGGCGACGGTCTCCTGGGGGAGCTCCCGGGCGAGGCGGTGGTCACGCAGGCTCACCGGGCGGCCGTCCATCAGTTGGTCGGCCGGGCACCAGAGGGCCCTGGCCAGTGCGACGAACTCGGCCTCGCCGGGGCGCAGCTCGCCGTTCTCCCAGGCGAGCACGTGGCCGGGCAGCAGCCGTACGCCGTGGGCGGCCATGCCCTCGGCGACCTGTTCGGGGGTCAGCCCGAGGCCGGCCCGGTGGGCGCGGGCGGCCTCGGGTGAGAACGGGACGGGAGAAGGGGCGGCAGTGGTGGGGGACTTTCTGCGGCGCATGGCACCGAACCGTAGGTGCGGTGCCCGGCCCGGCCCAGCCGACGAACGCACGAAGTGGAGCTGACGGGCCCTCCCCCGTGCTGGGCGATCGCACAGGTCCGGTACCCGTGGCGGGTGTGACCGACCCCTCCTTGACCTCGGTTGACTCCCGGTTCGGCCGCGTGATGGGATCCTGGGGCCAAACGGAGGCATGGAGAGGAAGCCGGTGCGAGTCCGGCGCGGTCCCGCCACTGTCACCGGGGAGCACGCTCGGAATCCCTCCTCGCCCGCCATCGCGCAGGAGGGGCCCATCACGGCGGGCCGTCAGGAGCCGCTGGAGGGCGCGGGGGTGCGTTCGACCCGGAAGCCAGGAGACTCTCGGCCCCCGGTACGTCGATCCAGGGCGCGGACCCTGAGTGAGGACACCCACGCGATGCAGGCTGCCCCGCCCCGTCGGACTCCGAGCTGCCCGTCGAGCTGCCTGCCGCCGTGCGCCCGCTGACCCGGGCCGCCGCCTTCGCGCTGGGGTCCGTCGCGGGATACGCCGCCGACGCCCGTTTCGCCGACCCGCGCCGCGGCCACCCCGTCGCCCTCTTCGGCAGCGCCGCGACCCGTCTGGAGCGCCGCGTGTGGCGCGACCACCGTGCCGCCGGAGCCGGGTACACGGCGCTGTGCGTGGGCGCGGTCGCGGCCGGCGCGCTGGCGCTGGACCGTACGCTCGGGCGCCGTCCGGCGGGCCGGGCCGCGCTGGCGGCCGCCGCGACCTGGACGGTGCTCGGCGGCACCTCGCTGACCCGGGAGGCGCGCACCATCGGCCGCTCGCTGGCCGCGGGCGATCTGACGGCCGCCAGGGAGCGGCTGCCGCACCTGTGCGGGCGGGATCCGAGCGCGCTGGACGGGCAGCAGATCGCCCGGGCGGTGGTCGAGTCGGTGGCCGAGAACACCGCCGACGCGGTGGTGAACGCGCTGGCCTGGGGCGCCCTGGCCGGCGCCCCGGGGCTGCTCGCCTTCCGCGCCGTCAACACCCTGGACGCCATGGTGGGCCACCGCTCGCCCCGCTACGCCCGCTTCGGCTGGGCCTCGGCCCGGCTGGACGACGTCGTGGGCTGGCCGGGCGCCCGGCTGACCGCGCTGCTGACGGTGGCCGCCGCGCCCGAGCCGCGGACCGCCTGGCGGGTCTGGCGCCGGGACGGCTCCGCGCACCCGAGCCCGAACGCCGGCCAGGCCGAGTCGGCCTTCGCGGGCGCGGTGGGCGTACGGCTCGGCGGGACGCTCCGGTACGGCGAGCGAGTGGAGCACCGGCCGGTGCTGGGCGCCGAGTTGCGGCCGGTGACGGTGGACGACATCGAGCGGGCCTGCACGCTGTCCCGGCGGGTGGGCGCGCTGGCGCTGGGTACGACGGTCGCGGGGCACGTCCTGCTGCGGATGCTGTTCGGGAGGGGTGGAGCATGAACAACGCGCTGCTGGTCGCCGGGACGACCTCGGACGCGGGCAAGAGCGTGGTGACGGCCGGGATCTGCCGTTGGCTGGCCCGTCAGGGCGTGCGGGTGGCGCCGTTCAAGGCGCAGAACATGTCGCTGAACTCCTTCGTCACCGCCGACGGCGCCGAGATCGGCCGTGCCCAGGCGATGCAGGCGCAGGCCGCCCGGGTGGAGCCGGAGGCGGCGATGAACCCGGTGCTGCTGAAGCCCGGCGCGGACGGCCGCAGCCAGGTGGTGTTGCTCGGCCGGCCGGTCGCCGAGGTGGGCGCGCTGGACTACCGCGAGCGCAAGCCCGTTCTGCTGGAACGCGCCCTGGAGTGCCTGGCGGACCTTCGCCGGCGCTACGACGTGGTGGTGTGCGAGGGTGCCGGGTCGCCCGCCGAGATCAACCTGCGGGACCGGGACATCGCCAACATGGGCCTGGCCACGGCCGCCGCCCTGCCCGTGGTGGTGGTCGGGGACATCGACCGCGGCGGGGTCTTCGCGGCGATGTACGGGACGCTGGCGCTGCTGTCCGCGGAGGACCAGCGGCACGTGGCGGGCTGGTTCGTCAACAAGTTCCGCGGCGACGCCCGGCTGCTGGCACCCGGCCTGGAGATGCTGCACGAGCTGACCGGCCGTCCGGTGCTGGGCACGCTGCCGATGCTGCCGGGGCTGTGGCTGGACGCCGAGGACTCGCTCGACCTGTCCACCGTGGTGGACCGGGCGGAGGGGCCCGGCCCGCTCGGGGCGGACGTGCTGCGGGTTGCCGTGGTGCGCTTCCCCCGGCTGTCCAACTTCACCGACCTGGACGCGCTGGCGCAGGAGCCCGGCGTGCTGGTGCGCTGGGCGACCCGGCCGGAGGAGCTGGCCGACGCCGACCTGGTGGTGCTGCCCGGCAGCCGGGCCACGGTGGCGGACCTCGCCTGGCTGCGTGAGCGCGGCCTGGAGCCGGCGCTGAAGGCCCGGGCGGCGGCCGGGCTGCCGATCCTCGGGGTCTGCGGCGGTTACCAGATGCTGGCGCGCTCGATCGACGACGCGGTGGAGTCGAAGGCGGGCCTCGTCGACGGGCTCGGTCTGCTGCCGACCGACGTCCGCTTCGGCGCCGAGAAGGTGCTGGCGCGGCCGGTCGGCGAGGCGTACGGCCAGCGGGTCGAGGGCTACGAGATCCACCACGGGGTGGTGTCCGTCGAGGGCGGCGAGGCCTTCCTCGACGGCTGCCGGGTCGGCTCGGTCTGGGGCACCACCTGGCACGGCGCGCTGGAGAACGACGGCTTCCGCCGTGAACTCCTGCGCGAGGTCGCCGAGTTGGCCGGGCGGGCGTTCGTTCCGGCGCCGGACACCTCCTTTGCCGAGGCCCGCGAGGCCCGGTTGGACCGGCTGGGCGACCTGATCGAGGAACACGCGGACACCGACGCGCTGTGGAAGCTGATCGAGGGCGGGGTGCCGGCGGCCGGAACGCTGCCCTTCCTCCCGCCCGGGGCACCTGGGAGTGACGCATGAGTGACGTCCGCTATCCGTTCACCGCGATCGTCGGCATGGCCGACCTGCGGCTCGGGCTGCTGCTGAACGCGGTCTCCCCGGCCGTGGGCGGCGTGCTGGTGCGCGGTGAGAAGGGCACCGCGAAGTCGACCATGGTGCGCGCGCTGGCCGGGCTGCTGCCCTCCATCGCCGCCGTGGACGGCTGCCGCTTCGCCTGCGACCCGGCCGCGCCGGACCCGCAGTGCCCGGACGGGCCGCACACCGCCGCCGCGAGTCACGAACGCCCTTCCCAGCTGGTCGAGTTGCCGGTCGGCGTGGCCGAGGACCGGATCGTCGGCTCGCTCGACCTGGAGCGCGCACTGGCCGAGGGCGTGAAGGCGTACGAGCCCGGGCTGCTGGCCAAGGCGCACCGCGGCGTGCTGTACATCGACGAGGTGAACCTGCTCCAGGACCACGTGGTCGACCTGCTGCTGGACGCCGCCGCGATGGGCCGCTCGTACGTCGAGCGCGAGGGCGTGTCGGTGCGGCACGCGGCGCGGTTCCTGCTGGTCGGCACCATGAACCCGGAGGAGGGCGAGCTGCGGCCGCAGCTGCTCGACCGCTTCGGCCTGACCGTCGAGATCGCCGCCACCCGGGACCCCGCCGAGCGCGCCGAGGTGGTCCGGCGCCGGCTCGCGTACGACGCCGACCCGGCCGGCTTCGCGGCACGGTTCGCGACACAGGAACGGGAACTGGCCGAACACATCACCGCCGCGCGGGAGTTGCTGCCCAAGGTCGAGCTCACCGACGCGGCTCTCCGTCAGATCACCGCTGTGTGCGCGGCGTTCGAGGTGGACGGGCTGCGCGCGGACATCGTGATGGCCCGCACGGCGGTCGCGCTGGCCGCCTGGGACGGGCGGACGGAGGTGCTGGAGGAGGACGTCCGCAAGGCCGCCCAGCTGGCCCTGCCGCACCGGCGCCGGCGCAACCCCTTCGACGCGCCGGGGCTGGACGAGGAGCAGTTGGACCGGACGCTGGAGGAGCACTCCCAGCCGGAGGAAGAGGAACCGGAGCCCGAGGGCGACGGTCCCGGTCCGGACGCTCCCGGTCCGGACGGGGACGGCGGTGACGGCGGCCCCGACGGCGGCCCCGACGGCGGCGGCGGTCCGGAGGGCGGCGGCCCCGACGGCGGCGGCGCCCCCGAGCCGTTCGACGGCGGCGCCCAGGAGGCCTCCGCCCCGGAGAGCGGCACCCCGGAGTCCGAGCCGCCCGCGCAGCAGCCCGTCCCCGCCCAACACCCCTCCCCCGCCCGGGAGTCTGCGCCGGTCGCCGCCGGGGACCCGTACCGCACCCGGCTGTTCACCGTGCAGGGCACCGGCCACGGCGCCCAGGGCCGGCGCTCCCCCGCCGAGACCACCGGCGGGCACACCGTCCGGGCCCGCCGACCGCAGGGCACCCTGAGCCGGCTGCACCTGACCGCGACCCTCCGGGCCGCCGCGCCGCACCAGGTGGCGCGCGGGCGGGACGGCCGGGCACTGGTGCTGCACAAGGACGACTTCCGCGAACAGGTGCGCCAGGGACGGGAGTCCAACCTCGTCCTGTTCGTCGTGGACGCCTCCGGCTCGATGGCCGCCCGGCAGCGGATGACCGCCGTCAAGGGCGCGGTGCTGTCGCTGCTGATGGACGCCTACCAGCGCCGGGACAAGATCGGCATGATCACCTTCCGGGGTGCGGACGCCGAGCTGGCGCTACCGCCCACCTCCTCGGTGGAGGTCGGCGCGGCCCGGCTGGAGTCACTGCCCACCGGCGGCCGCACCCCGCTGGCCGCCGGCCTGCTGCGCGCCCACGAGGTGCTGCGGGTCGAGCGGCTGCGCGACCCGAACCGGCGCCCGCTGCTGGTCGTGGTGACCGACGGGCGGGCCACCGGCGGGCGGGACGCGCTCGCCCGCTCGCAGCGCGCGGCCGCGCTGTTCGCCGCCCAGGGCACGGCCAGCGTGGTGCTGGACTGCGAGTCCGGACCGGTCCGCCTGGGCCTCGCCCGCACCCTGGCCGGGCTGCTCGGCGGCAGCGCCGTCAGCCTGGAGGAGCTGCGCGCGGAGGGCGTCGCCTCGCTCGTCCGCGACAGCCGCTCCGCGGGCCGTACGACCACCGGTCCGACCGGTCCGACCACTGCGACCAGTCCGACCAGTCCGACCACTCCGACCGCTCCGATGCGAAAGGCGGCCTGACCGACATGCCCAAGGGTGTCCCCGAGAGCGTTCCCGACGACGGCCTGACCACCCGCCAGCGCCGTACCCAGCCGATCACCGCCGTGCACACCGGCCCCGGGAAGGGGAAGTCCACGGCCGCCTTCGGCATGGCGCTGCGGGCCTGGAACCAGGGCTGGTCGGTCGGGGTGTTCCAGTTCGTGAAGTCCGCCAAGTGGAAGGTCGGCGAGGAGAACGCGCTGCGCGTGCTCGGCGCCTCCGGCGAGGGCGGCAGCGTGGACTGGCACAAGATGGGCTCCGGGTGGTCCTGGATCCAGCGCTCCGCCGAGCAGGAGATGACCAGCGAGGAGGCGGCCAAGGAGGGCTGGGAGCAGGTCAAGCGGGACCTCGCGGCCGAGACCTACCGCTTCTACGTGCTGGACGAGTTCACCTACCCGATGCACTGGGGCTGGATCGACCCCGAGGAGGTCGTCTCGGTGCTCAAGGACCGCCCGGGCAGCCAGCACGTCGTCATCACCGGCCGGTACGCCCCGGAGGCGCTGACCGGATTCGCCGACCTGGTCACCGAGATGACCAAGGTCAAGCACCCCATGGACGCCGGCCGCAAGGGCCAGCGCGGCATCGAGTGGTGACCTCTTGAGCACCGTCCCCCGCCTCGTCGTCGCCGCACCCTCCTCCGGCGCCGGCAAGACCACCGTCGCCACCGGCCTGATCGCGGCGCTCGCCGCGCGCGGGCTGGCGGTGTCGCCGCACAAGGTCGGCCCGGACTACATCGACCCGGGCTACCACGCGCTCGCCGCCGGGCGCCCGGGCCGCAACCTGGACGCCTTCATGTGCGGGCCGGAACGGATCGCCCCGCTGTTCCTGCACGGGGCCGCGGGGGCGGACGTCGCCGTGGTCGAGGGGGTCATGGGTCTGTTCGACGGGGCCTCCGGGCGTGGGGAGCTGGCGTCCACCGCGCACGTCGCCAAACTGCTGCGGGCGCCCGTGGTGCTGGTGGTGGACGGCTCCTCGCAGTCCCGCTCGGTGGCCGCGCTGGTGCACGGCTTCGCGTCCTGGGACCCGCAGGTGCGGCTGGCCGGGGTGATCCTCAACCGGGTCGCCTCCGACCGGCACGAGCAACTCCTGCGCGAGGCCCTGGAGGAGGGCTCCGGCGTGCCCGTCCTGGGCGCGCTGCGCCGCTCGGCGGCGGTGGCCACGCCGTCCCGCCACCTCGGGCTGATCCCGGCGGTGGAGCGCTCGGCCGAGGCGCTCAAGGCGGTCGCGGACATGGGCTCCCTCGTCGCGGACTCGGTCGATCTGGACGCCGTCCTGGAACTCGCCCGCACCGCGCCGGAGTTGGACGCCGAGCCGTGGGACCCCTCGGCGGAGGTCACGCCGGTCGCCGGAAGGCCGCGGATCGCGGTGGCGGGGGGCGCCGCGTTCTCCTTCTCGTACGCCGAGAACGCCGAACTGCTCGGCGCGGCGGGCGCGGAGGTCGTCCCCTTCGACCCGCTGCACGCCTCGGAACTGCCGGAGGGCACGGCCGGGCTGGTCGTCGGCGGCGGCTTCCCGGAGCTGTACGTGCGGGAGTTGAGCGGGAACGCCGCGCTGCGCTCGGCCGTCGCCGCGTTCGCCGCCACGGGCGGGCCCATCGCCGCCGAGTGCGCCGGACTGCTTTACCTGGGGCGGGAGTTGGACGGCCTGCCGATGTGCGGGGTGCTGGACACCACCGCCCGGATGACCGAACGGCTCACCCTCGGCTACCGGGAGGCCGTCGCCCTGCACGACTCCCCGCTCGCACCGGCCGGCGCCCGGGTGCGCGGGCACGAGTTCCACCGGACGGTCTGCGAACCGGGCGCGGGCGACCACCCGGCCTGGGGCTGGCGCCTGCCGACCGGGCCGCGGACGGAGGGCTTCGCGGGCGGCCACGTGCACGCCTCGTACCTGCACCTGCACTGGGCGGGGACGCCCGAGCTGGCCTCGTCGTTCGCGACGGCCGCGGCGGCTTTCAACGGCCGGGGCGGGGCGGGGTCCTGAAGCCGGGGGACCGGGGCCCCGAAGCCGGGGCGGAACCGGGGACGCGGCCGTAGGGTGGGCGCATGCATGTGATCGTCCTCAACGGCGGCTCCAGTTCCGGCAAGTCGAGCATCGTCCGGCGCCTCCAGGAGCTGCTGCCAGAGCCCTGGCTGCACCTCGGCGCGGACACCATGGTCGACGCGCTGCCGCCCTGGCTGCTCGGCGGGGACGGGGGCATCGGCGGTCTGGAGGACGGCGACGGCACGGTGGCGGTCGGGCCGGTCTTCGCCCGGCTGGACGCCGCCTGGACGCTCGGCGTGGCGGCGATGGCCCGGGCCGGGGCGCCGGTCCTGGTGGACGAGGTGTTCCTCGGCGGCGCCGCCTCGCAGCAGCGGTGGCGCGCGGCGCTGGAGGGCCTCGACGTGCTCTGGGTCGGCGTGCGCTGCGACCCGGAGGTGGCCGCCGCCCGGGAGGCCGCGCGCGGCGACCGGGTCGCCGGGATGGCCGCCGCGCAGGCCTCGGTGGTGCACGAGGGCGTCGCGTACGACCTGGTCGTGGACACCTCGCGGACCTCGGCGGGCGACTGCGCCGAAGCGATCCTCGCCCGGGTGACCGCGGCGCGTTGAGGCGCCGTGGCGGGCTCCTGCGGTTGACTGTCCGGCGGTGACGCCCTCGCAGCAGCACCCACCCCTTCCGGTTCCGGCAACACCACTCATCCCACGGAGGCACGCCCATGGCCAGGCAGCACGAGTACACCGCCGAGATCAGCTGGACCGGCAACCAGGGCACCGGCACCAGCGACTACCGCTCCTACTCCCGCGACGTCGAGGTCACCGCCGAGGGCCTGCCGGCCATCCCCGGCTCCGCCGACCCCGTCTTCCGCGGCGACAGGGCCCGCTGGAACCCGGAGCAGCTGCTGCTCGTGGCGCTCTCCCAGTGCCACCTGCTCTCGTACCTGCACCTGTGCGCGGTGAACGGGGTCGTGGTGACCTCGTACGTCGACCGGCCGGTGGGCACCATGACCGTGTCGCCGGAGGGCGGGCACTTCACCTCGGCGGTGCTGCACCCGCGGGTCGAGGTCGCCGAGGCCGGCATGGCGGAGCAGGCGCTCGCCCTGCACGCGCAGGCGAACCGGGCCTGCTTCATCGCCAACTCGGTCAACTTCCCGGTGCAGCACGAGGCCGAGGTGACGGTCGCGGGCCAGGAGTAGGGCCGGGCCTCTCGGACAGGCCCTACAGGGCGAGGGTCTGCCAGCCGCGGGTGATCTGGTCGTGGACGGCCGCCGGGTCCGGTGGCGTCGACCGGGCCGCCGCCAGCGCCGCCAGCAGGCCCGTGCCGTCCGCCGGGCGCTGCGCCGGGTCGATGGCCAGGGCGCGGGTGACGACGGCGGCGAATGCCGGGTCGAGGTCCCGGACCGCCGCCAGCGCGGCCGGTTCGGGACCGGTCTCCACGATCCGGCGGATCACCGCGCCGGTGTTGGTCGCCGCGAACGGGCTGGCGCCGTGCGCCGCGCACACCACGCAGCAGGCCCAGGCCCACACGTCGGCCGCCGGGCCGACCCGCTCCTCGCCGAACTGCTCCGGCGCCATGTACGTCAGGGTGCCCGGCCCGCCGCCGGTGGCGGTCAGCCGGGTGCCGTCCACGATCGCCGCGATGCCGAAGTCCAGCAGGCGCGGGCCGGCCGTGGTCAGCATGATGTTGGCCGGCTTGAGGTCCCGGTGGACCAGCCCCAGCCGGTGCACGCCCGACAGTGCCACGGCCAGCGCCAGCGCGAGGGCGCGCAGCGCCTCGGCGGAGCGGATCGGCCCCTGCTCGCGCAGGTGGACGTCCAGCGGGCGTCCGTCCAGCAACTCCATGGCCAGGTAAGGGCGTCCGGAGTCCACGCCGGTGTCGAGCACCCGGGCGGTGTAGGCGCCGGGGACCATGGCCAGCACCTCGGACTCGCGCTGGAAGCGGCGCAACAGGTCCGCGTCGTGGAGGAGTTCGAGGTTGATGGTCTTCAGTGCGACCTGGGTGGCGGAGCCCTGACGCTGGGCGAGGTAGACCGTGCCCATGCCGCCGGAGCCGATCCGGCCGAGGAGTTGGTAGCCGCCGATCGTACGGGGCTCGTGGGCACCGAGCGGGGTGCCGCGGGGCGGGCTCGACGGCACGGGCGGGGCGGTCGGGGGCTGCGCGGCGGGCGGGGTGAACTGCGTGGGCACGTAAGCGGGTTGCGGCGTCTGCGGGGTGTACGGCGTGTGCGGTGGCACGGTGGGGGCGTACGGATTCTGCGAGGCCTGCCGTGCCTGGGCGGCCCGGGCGGCGTCGGCCTCGGGGGTTCCCGAACCCTCCGGGCCGACCGGCTTGGGGTGGCGGCTCACCAGCAGGGCGGTCACCTGGAAGACCAGGGCGGTGAAGATCACGCCGACCGGCAGGAGGAACACGCCGATCACCGCGCGGAGCAGCACCAGAGCGATCAGCCGCGCCCGGGTCGAACCGGACGTCCAGACCTCCCGGGGCAGGCCGGTGGTCAGCAGCTTGCGCTGGGTCAGGTACCAGAGCAGCAGCCACAGCAGCAGGAACCCGATGAAGAGGGCGAGGTACCAGGTCCGCGCCACGGCCACGGAGATCCGCCACTCGTGGCCGAGGTACACGGAGTTGTTCAGGTCGAACGGCCGTTCCAGCAGGTAGTAGCTGTGGAGGTCCTCGCCGTGCACGGCGAAGTACGCTGCGAGGGCGGCGACCGGACCGGCCGCCAGCTCACCGAAGGTCGCACCGAGACCGCCGGGCGCTCCCCCGGTCGCGTCGGCACCGGTGGCCGCCAGCGCCCGCCGCCGGGTGGCCGTTTGGGCGCGCGCCAGCACCGGAAGCGTCACCAGCCTTACCAGCAGCGCCAGTCCGACCGTGATCAGCAGCGCCATGTCGAGCAAGTCCAGCATGTTCCCCCCCAGCCTGATCGGGCACACGGAGTATAGGGGGGCACCCGGGGACGCCCTCCCACCCCGTCGGCCCTCCCTGCTCAGCCCTCCTCGTCCAGCAGCGCGGCGAGGTAGCGGTCGAGGTCGACGCGCAGTTCCTCCGGCATCGGCACGTGCCAGTGCCCGCTGCCGGCCGTCGCGTTGAACAGCACACCGTCGCACCAGCGGATCAGCCGACGGGCGTCGGCCTCGGGGTCGGTGGAGCCGGAGGCGGCGAGCAGATCGGCGGCGAGCCGGATGAAGCGGGCGCCCAGGCGGTCGTAGACGGCGCGCAGTTCGGGCCTGCGGGTGGCCTCCAGGGCGAGTTCCAGGCGGGCCAGGGTGAGCCTGCGACCGCTGGTGAGCGCCTGGAAGAGCGCCTCGGCGCCGACCTCGATCAACAGGTCGCGCGGCGGGAGGGTGGCACCCGGGAGGCCGTCCTCGGCGAGGACGGGGTAGTCGGCGGTCTCTCGCTCGACGATCCGGGTGAGGACGAGTTCCAGCAGGGCGGCCCTGGTCCGGGCGAGGTTGGAGGTAGAGCCGGCGGGCAGGCCGGACGCGTCGTCCACGGCACGGTGGGTGAGCCCGCGCAGGCCGGCGTCGGCGATCAGGTCGATGGCGGCGTCGGCGATCAGGGTCGGCCGCGGGGGCGTCAGCGGGGCTGTCATGGGTCCGATCATGGCCTTTCCGGCAGGGCTCCCCCAACTCACTACAGCCGTAGTTTACCGCCCACTACATGTGTAGTAGCGTGCTGGAACAGTGGCCACTACGGCTGTAGTGGCCAGATCGTGTGACACGCGCGAGAAGAGGAGCCCCCTCATGCCTCCCACCGACCCGCACCGGGCGATCGTCGTCGGCGGCGGAATCGGCGGCCTCACCGCCGCCCTCGCCCTCCACCGACAGGGCATCCCCGTCACCGTCCACGAACGCGCCGCCTCGCTGGAACCCGTCGGCGCCGGGCTCGCCCTCGCCCCCAACGCCCTGCGCGCCCTCGACCGGCTCGGCGTCGGCCCCCGGCTGCGCGCCCTCGCCGCCCCGCACCCCGCCATCGGCGTGCGCCACCCCTCCGGCCGCTGGCTCGCCCGCACCAGCACCGCCGCCGTCGAAGCCCACTTCGGCGACCCGATCGCCGCCGTCGCCCGCGCCGACGTCATCGCCGCGCTGGTCGACGCCCTCCCGGAGGGCACCGTCCGCACCGACTCCCCCGCCACGGTCGTCGACCCGGGCGACGACCGGCGGCCCGCCGTCGTCCGCACCGCCGACGGGGACCGGCCCGCCGGGCTGGTCGTCGCCGCCGACGGCATCCGCTCCACCACCCGCCGCCTGCTGTTCCCCGAACACCCCGGCCCCCGCTACAGCGGCTTCACCACCTGGCGCGTCATCATCACCCCGGACCGCCGCCCGGCCGCCGCCGGCGAGGTCTGGGGCCCCGGCCGGCTCGTCGGGATCGTCCCGCTCGCCGACGGCCGGATCTACGTCTACGGCGCGGCCCTCGCCCCGGCCGGCGCCCGGGCCGCCGACGAACTCGCGGAGCTCCGGCGGCTGTTCGGCGACTGGTGCGCACCCGTCCCCCAGCTGCTCGCACTCGCCGAACCCGACCGGGTGCTCCGCAACGACATCTGGGACCTCGCCGACCCGCTGCCCGCCCACCACCGCGGCCGCGTCGCCCTCCTCGGCGACGCCGCCCATGCCATGTGCCCCTTCCTCGGCCAGGGCGCCTGCCAGGCCATCGAGGACGCCGTCGTCCTCGCCTCCCTCCTGACCCCCACCGCCGACCCGGCCACCGCCCTCCCCGCCTACACCGCCACCCGCCTCCCCCGCGCCACCGCCGTCGTCGCCGCCTCCCGCCGCACGAGCGCCCTCATCGCCCTCCACTCCCCCGCCGCCACCCTCCTCCGCACCACTGCCGTCACCCTCGCCGGCCTCCTCCCCACCCCCACCCTCCTCCGCCGCTCCGCCCCGATCTTCAACTGGCAGCCCCCGGAGCTGTCGGGCGGGGCGTGAAGGCACGCCACCGGCACCCACACGGCGGTCGGAAAGGTCTCGATCCAGCACTCCTGGCCGCGGGAGCGATGACGGCCCGGGCATCCTTCGACGACGTCGACCCGGACCGTCCGCAACGGCCGGCTCAGCCGGGCGGGTGTCGGAACACCCTCGTGCCGACCGGCGGCCCGTCCGGCGGTAGTAGCGGATGCTCCCGGCTAGGCGTCGGTGTCCTTCGGATGCCGCGGCGAGGCGTGAACGAAGTACACCGTGTGCGCCGCCTCGTCCACCAGGTACCGCACCCGGCCGCCGGCGGTGACCTCGTAGTCGACCGCATCGGCTGCACCCGCATGGTCGGCCGGGCCCCAAGTCCGGGCGGGTGTCGGTGGGGGCGGGGAGGATGGGCGGCATGAGTGACTCCAGGCGGGCCATTGCCGATTACTGGGACGCTGCCGCGGCGGGGTTCGACGACGAGCCGGATCACGGCTTGCGGGCGGCCGGGACGCGGGAGGCGTGGGATCGGCGGGTGCGGGGGTGGATGCCGGCGCGGGCGGCGGACGTGCTCGATGTCGGGTGCGGAACGGGCTCGTTGGCGGAGCTGGTCGCGGTGGGCGGGCACCGGGTGACCGGGGTGGATCTGGCGCCGCGGATGGTGGCGCGAGCCCGGGCCAAGCTGGCGGCGGCCGGGCTGGCGGGGCGGTTCCTGGTGGGGGACGCGGGCGCGCCGCCGGTGCAGGAGGGCGGTTTCGACGTACTGCTCTGCCGGCACCTGATCTGGACGCTGCCCGACCCGGAGCGGGCCCTGCGCGCCTGGGTCCGGCTGCTGCGGCCGGGCGGGCGGCTGGTGCTGGTCGAGGGGCGGTGGCGCGAGGCGGGTGCGCAGGCGGAGCCGTACGTCGCGGGGGCGGAGCGGCTGCCGTGGGGCGGCGGTGTCGGGGCGGAGCAACTCGCCGCGGCAGTGGGGCCGTTGGTCGCGCAGCTGCGGATCGAGCCGCTCAGCGGGGACGCCGCCCTGTGGGGCGGCCCGGTGGGGGACGAGCGCTACGCGCTGGTCGCGGACCTGTAGCGGGAGGTCACGAGCCGCTGCCGGAGGTGCCGTCGAGCGGGTCGCGGCCGCGGTGCGGCGGTTGACGAGTCCCGCACCGGTGCGACCGCGATTCAGTCGAAGAGGGACTCGGTGTCGCCGTGGGCGACGAGGAGCTTGCGCAGCAGGGCGTCGAGCTGGGCCCGCTCCTCGGCGTCGAGGGCGGTGAGGATCTGCTCCTCGTTGCGCAGGTGGCCGGGCAGGGCGGCGTCGATGAGCTCCTTGCCGGCCGGGGTGAGGCGGACCAGGACGGCGCGGCGGTCGGTGGGACAGGGGTTGCGTTCGACCAGGCCCTTGGCGGACAGCTTGTCGACGCGGTTGGTGATGGCGCCGGAGGTGACCATGGCGGACTTGAGCAGGGCGCGGGCGTTGAGCTCGTAGGGCTCGCCGGAGCGGCGCAGGGTGGCGAGGACGTCGAACTCGGAGGAGTCCAGCCCGCAGGTGAGGAAGTACTCGCGGAGGGCGGCGTCGACCCGGACGTTGAGCCGCCGGAGCCGGCCGATCAGGGCCATGGCCTCCAGGTCGAGGCCCGGGTCGACCCTCCGCCACTGCTCGGCGATGTCGTCGACGGTGTCGCGCTGCTGCATGACCTGTCATCTCCCTCTCGGTGCCGACCGGTACAGATATCTTAACATTCACATACTTGACGTTCGCCGATCTCGGGCGTAGAAATATCTCAACGTTCAGATAATCAACGTTGAGGGGATCGGGATCACCATGGACCGCAAGCGCGCGGGCATCGCCGCCACCGCCGCACTCGCCCCGGCCGCCTGGGGCACCACCTACCTGGTGACCACCCAGCTGCTGCCCGAGGGCCGTCCGCTGCTGCTCGCCGCACTGCGCGCGCTGCCGGCCGGGCTGCTCCTGCTGATGATCGGCCGCACACTGCCCAAGGGGCGCTGGTGGGGGCGCGCGGCGGTGCTCGGGATGCTCAACATCGGGCTGTTCTTCCCGCTCACCTTCGTCGGCGCCTACCGCCTGCCCGGCGGCGTCGCGGCCACCATCGGGGCGATCCAGCCGCTGCTGGTCGCCGGGTTCTCGATCGGGGTGCTCCGGGTACGGCCCGGGCGCCGGGCGCTGCTCGCCGGGCTGGCCGGAGTCGGCGGGGTGGCGCTGCTGGTGCTCAAGAGCGGGGCGAAGCTGGACGGCATCGGGATCGCCGCGATGGTCACCGCGATCGGCCTGATGGCCATGGGCACCGTCCTCACCCGCCGCTGGGGCCGCCCGGAGGGGGCCACCATGGTCGACCTCACCGCGTGGCAGCTGCTCGCCGGCTCGCTCTTCCTGGTCCCGCTCGCGGCGCTGGTCGAGGGCGCACCGCCGGCGCTGAGCGCCTCCAACGTGGTGGGCTTCGCCTACCTCGGGCTGTTCAGCACCGCGCTCGGGTACGTGCTGTGGTTCCGCGGCATCGACCGGCTCGGCGCCGGGCCGGCGTCCTTCCTGGGGCTGATCAACCCGGTGGTGGCCACCGTCGGCGGCCTGGTCGTGCTCGGCCAGACCCTCACCCTGTGGCAGGTGCTGGGCCTCGTCCTGGCGCTGAGCGCCATGCTCATCGGCCAGGCCCCGGCCCGCCGGGGTTCCGCGGCAGGCCCGGCGCCCGCGGCTCAGGCGCCCGCGGCTCAGGCGCTGGCGGCTCAGGCGCCCGCCGCCCAGCAAGCGGTCACCCGGGCGCCGGTCGCCCGGGGAGCGGGTGCCCAGGCACCCGCCGTCGAGCCGGAAGCGCTCCGGACCGCGGCCGCCCGCTGACGACCCCCACCTCGCCTCCGCCCCGACCGGCCACCGCCGGCGGGGCGGAGGCGTCTTCCGGCAGCGCCCGCCGGTGCCGCCTCAGCCCGTGGCGCGGATGTAGATGTCCGCGGACCCCGGCAGTCCGCCCGGGATGGCGGCGACGTAGATCCGGCGGGCCGTCGGCGCGTGGGTGGGGACGGCGGACGGGGTCGCCGTGGGCGTCCAGGTCGCGGTGGGCGTCCAGGTCGGGGTGGGCGTCCACGTCGGGGTGGGGCTCGGGCCGGCTGTGCCGCCGCCGGGGGCCTCCCCCTCGGGCTCCGCTGCCGCTGCCTCGCTTCCCTCTCCCTCGCCGTCCGGGTCGGTCTCGGTCGGCGTGGGCGTCGGCGTGGGCGTCGGCGTAGGCGTAGGCGTCGGCTCGGTCGCGATCGGCGTCGCGGGCGGGGACGGGGTGTCCGGCACGGCGGGTGCCCCGGGCGTCGCCGGGGCGCTCACCGGACCCGGCCCCGAGGAGGAAGCCGGCTCCTCCGGCAGCTCCGGCGCCTCCGCCGGCTCGTCGCCCCCGAGGGCGGCGGCGAGGTCCGGCGGCAGCGGCGCGGGGGCGCCGGGCTCGGGCAGACCGTAGGTGTGCAGGAAGTCGTCCAGGCCCGGTTCCTTGCCACCGCCGAGCCGGTAGTGCAGGTAGGCGACGGGCGCGCCGTCCGAGGTGCGGGTGTAGACGGCGCCGACCGGGACGTAGTAGCGCCCGGCGCCGGGGTGCTGGGAGGGGTGGAGGCCGGCCAGGCGTTCGGCGCGGTCGCGGTCGGTCTCCCGGCCGCCGACCCCGTCGACGGTGAGGGCGTTGACGCCGCGCACCACCAGGGCGGCGGCGACGGACACGCACAGCACCAGTCCGACGGCGACGGTGCGCCGCAGGACCGGGCGGCCGTGCAGGGCCGGCCACGAGTCGGTGACCATGCGCTCGGGTGGGATGCCGTCCACGGTTGTCTCGCTCCCCCGTATCGATCAGGACGTCCGACCGGACCCGCCGGTCAGGGCGTCACACTGTGCTCGACGTGGGACGCTAGCGGAGAGTTCCTCAGCCCAGGTAGGCGGGGGCGACGGCAGCCCTGGTGACCGGCCGAGCGGCGCCCGAGCCGTCCGCCGGGACGGTCCACAGGTCGGCGCCGTAGTCCCCGGGCAGCGCGTAGAGCAGGGTGCCGTCGTCGGACCAGAGCGCCTGGTCGTCGATGTTGCGCTGCTCGGCGGTGGCGGTCTCCGTCCCGGTCGCGAGGTCCAGCACGTACAGCCGCCAGGGGGCGTCGGGCGACAGGCCGGGGACGCGCTTCTTGTAGGCGACGCGGGTGCCGTCCGGGGAGAGGGAGGGGCATTCGACGTTGTCGTGCAGGGTGGTGAGGGTGCGGGCGGCGAGGTCGCCGCGGACGAGGTGGGTCTGGCCGGAGGTGGCGAGGGTGGCGTAGAAGGTGTTGTCGTCGGCGAAGGTGACGCCCCAGATGTTGACGTCGTGCGCCTGGTACGGGTGCCCGTCCTTGACGACGGCGAAGTCCTCCAGGTTCTCCCGCAGGTTCCAGTCGCGCACGTCCACGATCGAGGTGCGGGTGGAGAAGTCGGTGCCCGCGTAGGAGTCGCCGCTGACGAAGACCGTCCAGGCGGCGAGGTGCCCGGACGGGGAGACCCGGGCGCGGGTGGGGATGCCCGCGGCGGGGAACGAGCGCCGCTCGCGCAGGTGGTCGTCGAGGACCACGGCGCGGTAGGTGTCCTCCAGCGCGCCGTGCTCCGCCCGGAGGCAGATGCCGGTGCCGGCGGCGGCGTGGAAGCGCAGGCACTGGGTGCCGGAGGCGGTGCGCGGGCCGTCGGGGCGGTCGGCGGGGACGGTGGTGATCTCGTCCCGGTGCGGGCCCCAGGCCATGTTGCGGAAGAGCAACTGGCGGCCGCTCGAAGGCACTTGGAGCGAGACGCTCCCGGGTGTGACGACCGGGCCACCCGACTGGGCCTGGTCCCGGCGGGCGGTGCGGTCGGCCGCGTGGAGGACGGCCCCGGTGCCGACGGCGCCGAGCACCAGGACGGCGACCAGCAGCACGATCACCCTGGTGCGGTTGTTCTGCAGGTTCACGCGCCCTCCTCGGCGGCGACGGCGACGGCCCCGGACGTACGCAGCACCACCGCCGCGCCGGCCACGCACAGCGCCAGCGCCCCCGCCGACCAGGCGAGCGCGGTCGGGCCGCCCACGGCGCTCCACAACGCGCCGAACAGCAGGGAGCAGGCGAACCGGGCCAGCGCCTGCCCGGTGCCGACCAGGGCGAGGCCGGCGCCGCGCTGCTCGGCGGGTACGGCGTCGGCCGCCGCGGCGGCGAGCACGCCGTCGGTGGCGGCGTAGAACGAGCCGTGCAGCACCAGCACGCAGAGCGCCGCGGGCAGTCCGCGCAGCGGCGAGAGCAGCAGTCCGTACGCGAGCAGCAGCACCCCGTGCCCGAGCAGGAAGAGCCGGCGGCGGCCGATCCGGTCGGCGAGCGTCCCGAGCGGGACGGCGAGCAGCAGGAAGGCGGCCGCGGTGCCGAGCGGCAGCAGCGGGAACAGGTTGACGGACAGCCCGAGCCGGCGCTGGATCAGCAGGTAGAGGAAGGAGTCGCTGACGGTGGTGAGCCCGAGCAGCACCGCGCAGCCGGTGAGCCGGCGCAGTCCGGGCAGGCGCAGCAGGGTGAGGCTGCTGCGCAGCGAGGGCGCGATAATTGACGCCTCGTCACCCTCCTGCCGGCTGGGCACGAACAGCACCAGGATCAGCACGCCCAGCGCGGCGACACAGGCGCTGACGGTGAACACCGCGTCGTAGCCGTGCCGTTCGCCGCCGTCGGCGAGCATCGGGCCGCCGGCCAGGCGCAGCACCAGGAAGGCGGTGAGCGGGCCGAGCAGGGCGCCGGCCGTGTCCATCGCCCGGTGCACGCCGAACGCCCGTCCGCGGTGGGCGGGTTCGGTGGCCAGCGAGATCATCGCGTCCCGGGGTGCGGTGCGCAGGCCCTTGCCGGTGCGATCGACGGCGATGACGGCGCCGATCAGCGGCACGGTGTGGACCAACAGCAGCAGCGGCCGGCACAGCGCGGAGAGCCCGTAGCCGACGGCCGCGACGGCCTTGTGCCGGGCGGCGCCGTCGCGGCCGCGGCGGTCGGCGAGGTGGCCGCCGACGAGCCGGACCAGCGCGCTGAAGCCGTTCTGGATGCCGTCGAGCAGCCCGAAGCCGAGCGGGGAGAGGCCGAGTCCGGTGAGCAGGTAGAGCGGGAGCACGGCGTTGACCATCTCGGAGGAGATGTCAGTGACCATGCTGACGGTGCCGAGGGCGAGGACCGCTCCCGGCACGGCGCGCAGGGCGGCGCCCCGCCGCACCTGGCCGGCGGCCGGTGCGACGGGGGCCTTGGAGCTGCGGGAGTCCGCGACGTACACGGGCGTCAGTTCCAGATGCCGGTGATGTCGGTGGCGCTGGCGGAGTTGCCGGCGTGGGCGTTGACGCCGGCCAGGTCCTCCAGGGTGTGGAGCACGTCGTAGTGGTTGTAGGTGGTGGCGGTGGAGCTGCCGGGGGCGACGTGGGCGCCGTAGACCAGGGTCGGGATGCGGTTGCCGGCCAGGCGGTTGTCCTCGTCGAAGGTCACCACCAGCAGGCTGTTGTTGCTCCTGGCCCACTGGGCGTACGCGTCGAGGTTGGACTGGAGCCAGGAGTCGCCGGTGCCCACCGAGCAGTCGTGCATGTCGTCGCACAGGTCCGGAATGACGAAGGAGACCTTGGGCAGGGTGGTGAAGTCGGTCGGGAACGCGTCCATGCCGTAGGCGCTGGAGGTGGGCACGTTGCCGAAGCCGAACCAGGGGTTGTGCTTCTGGGCGTAGTTGCCGCTGCTGCAGTCGGTGGCGCCGACGGCGGGCAGGCCCTCGTTGTAGCTGGCCCAGGTCTGGTTGGCGGCGAGCAGTTCGGAGGCCAGGTTGGGCTGCTGCAGCGCGCCGACGTCCACGCAGCTGTCGTCGACGACGCCCTGCGAGCTGCCGGAGAACAGCATGTAGTAGTTGGGCTGGCTGGGGTGGGTGAGCGCGTACGACTGGGTCAGCGTCGCGCCGCCGGCGGCCAGGGTGCGGTTGATGTACGGCGCCCTGGAGCTGCCGATGACCTGCGAGTAAGCGTGGTTCTCCAGCATGACGACGACGACGTGGTCGGGCGAGGGCAGGCCGGCCGCGGTGTCGGCGGCCGCGCTGCCGCCCGTGGCCCACAGGCCGAGCGAGCCGGCGACCAGACCGAGGCCGGTGGCGAGGGCGGTGATCGGGCGGAGCCTGCGGCGACGGGCGGGGCGCGGGCCGGCGGTGGGGGCGGGGGTATCGGGGGTGCGGAGTCGTGCGAAGGCCATGGGGTCCTCCGGGTGTCGGGGCTGCCGGGGCGGGAGCGCCGAGAACAGTAGGATCGCGGTGGTGTCGTGTACCGCACAAGAGAGGTGAAGAACAGAAGAACAGCTGCGAGGCGGTGCCGGTACGGAGCAACCCGGCGCCGCGTCGGACGTCACACCCGCCGCGATTGACCCCTTTCGACCGCACGTGGTGGGATCACGGGGGCCCGTCAGCGTAGGGCCGGGGACGGCAAGGAGTGCGGTACGTGATCGGACTGGTCGCCATCTACGGGCCGGGCCGCCCGCTGGCCGACGAACTGCAGGCCCTCTGGCCGGAGAGCAGCCACGTCTACCGGGCCTCGCGCGGCAACTGCTTCCAGGCGCCGGAGGCGATGCAGTTCGCCCTCAACCAGCACCGACAGGTGATCGCCGTCGGCTCGCTCGCCATCGTCGTCCGGCTGCTGGCCGACGAGCGCGTCGGCGTCCCGCGCGGCGCCGAGGTGCTCTGCGTGGATCCGGGACGGCGCTGGGTGATCCCGCTGAGCCACACCGAATCGGCCGAGGAACTGGCCCGGGAGGTGGCGGCCGCCCTCGGGGTCACCCCGGTGCTCACCGGCCCGCTGCCCGACCCCGGGGACCCGCTCGACGTCCTGATCCCGCACGCCGTGCGCCACTACCGGGCCGGTGCCGATGCCGCCGCGCAGGCGACGGCGGACGGACGCCCCGTCCGGCTGGTCACCGAGGTGGCGTACCCGCTGCCCGCGCTGCCCCCGAACGTCCGGCCGGACGCGCCCGAGGACGCCCCGGTCCTGCGGGTCACCGACCGGGAGGACCCGGACGGCGATGACCTGCTGGTCGTCCCGCGCACCTTGGTCGTCGGCATCGGTGCGGGCAGCGGCACCGACGCGGCCGACGCCATGCGGCTGCTGGTGGCCGTGCTCAAGGAGACCGGGTACCTGCGCTCGGCCATCGCCCGGGTGGCCACCGTGGCGGGCAAGGCCGACCACCCGGCGGTGCGCTGGGCCGCGCGCTGCCTGAACGTGCCGGTGGAGGAGCATCCGGCGGAGGAGCTGGCGCAGGTCGCGGTGCCGAACCCGTCGGAGGCCGTCGGTACGGCGGTCGGCACCGCGAGCGTCGCCGAGGCGGCGGCACTGGCCAGCGCCGGCCGCGGTCATGGCGGCGGCCAACTCGTCGTCCCCAAGCGGAAGTCGGCGACGGCCACGGTGGCCATCGCCCGGGCCGCGGTGCGCGGACGGCTGGCGCTGGTCGGCCTCGGGCCCGGGGCGCACGACCTGCTGGTGCCGCGAGCGCTGGAGGAACTGCGGCGTGCCTCGGTGGTGGTGGGCCGGCCGGAGGCGGTCGAGGCGGTGACCGAGCTGCTCCGGCCGGGGACGCGACAGGTCGCGGTTCCGGAGCTCGGGTCGGTACGGAACACTCGCGGCGCGGTGCTGGACTGGGCCGGAGTGGCGACGGACGGCACCGGACAGGTCGTCGACCACACCGGGGCGGCCGTCACCCTGGCCGCACACGGGCACGCCGTGGCCCTGGTCGCGCTCGGCGACGGCGCGGGACTCAGCGCGCCGCCCGGGCCGTACGAGGTCCTGCGGGTGCCCGGGTTGCCGGAGGCTTCCGCATGACCGACCAGGAGGTGACCGCGCACGAGGTGACCGCCCAGGAGGTGACCGCCCAGGAGGTGACCGCGCACGAGCCCGACCTGCGCCACCACGGCGACGCCGAGGTGCGGGCGGACGGGCGCGGCCTGGTCGACCTCGCCGTCAACGTGCGGACCGGCACGCCCCCGGCCTGGCTGCGCGAACGCCTGGCCGCCACCCTCGGCGACCTCGCCGCCTACCCCGACCAGACCGCCGCCCGAGCCGCGGTGGCCGCCCGGCACGGACGTCCGGTCGAGGAGGTGCTGCTCACCTCCGGCGCGGCGGAGGCCTTCGTCCTGCTCGCGCGAGTACTGACGCCCCGTCATATGATCGTCGTGCACCCGCAGTTCACCGAGCCCGAGGCGGCCCTGCGGGATGCCGGCCACCGGGTGCACCGGGTGCTGCTCTCCCCCGAGGACGGATTCCGGCTGGGCGCCGTCCCCGAGGAGGCGGACCTGGTCGTCCTCGGCAACCCGACCAACCCGACCTCCGTCCTGCACCCCGCCGAGGCCGTCGCCGCGCTCGCCCGGCCCGGGCGCACCCTGGTGGTGGACGAGGCGTTCATGGACACCGTGCCCGGTGAGCGAGAGTCCCTCGCCCCGGTCCGGGACCTGCCCGGCCGGGTCGTCGTGCTGCGCAGCCTCACCAAGACCTGGGGCCTGGCCGGGCTGCGGATCGGCTACTTGCTCGGGCCGGCGCGGCTGATCGCCGCCCTGGGCGCCGCGCAGCCGCTCTGGCCGGTCTCCACCCCGGCCCTGGTCGCCGCCGAGGTGTGCAGCGGTCCGTCGGCACTGGCCGAGGCGGAACGGGCGGCCACCGAACTCGCCCTCCGGCGCGCGTACTTGGTGAAGGGCCTGGCCGCCTTCCCGGCGCTGCGGAGCTACGGCGAACCGGCCGCCTCCTTCGTCCTGGTCCGGCTGCCGGGAGCGGCCGCCGTCCGCGAGCGGCTGCGCGAGCACGGCTTCGCGGTCCGGCGCGGGGACACCTTCCCCGGCCTCGGCGAGGACTGGCTGCGGATCGCCGTACGGGACGAGGAGACCACCGACCGCTTCCTCAACGCCCTGGAGACGGTGCTCGGTTCAGCCTGACCTCGGCGCCCGGCTCGATCCGGCCGGGCGCCAGCACCTGCGCGTACACCCCCGCACAGGGCAGCGCCGGCATCCCCTCCAGCGGGACCAGCCGGTTGCGCTCGGCCGGCACCCGCAGCGCCTCCGCCCGGCGGGGCAGCGACCCGTGCGCCAGGGTCGGGACGGCGCAGCGCGGGGTGGGCGCCACGATCCGCAGCCGCAGCGTCCCCCCGACGGTCACCTCCCGCCCCACCCAGGCGTTCTCGACGAACCCCTCGCCCCCGGTGCGCAGCACCAGGTTGGGCCGGTAGCGCTCGGCCTCGACGCCGACGGCGCGCAGCGTGGCATCGGTGATCAGGTGCACCGGGGCGAAGTCGAAGAAGCCTCCCTCCGGGGCACCCCGGCCCAACTCGTTGACCGTAACGGCGACTTCGGCCTCGATCCCGCGCGCCAGCACCTCCTCGGGCACCGCCCGCTCGACCGCCGCGCCGGGCGGGCGCTCGGTGACCAGGGCGAGCTTGCGGCCGAGCGCCTCGGACAGCTCCGCCTCGTCCGCGGCCCGCCCGTCCGGGCCGGTGATCGCCACCCCGCCGTCCGCGGTGGCCGCCGCCGAGTACCGCAGCAGGGCCGCCCACAGCCGGGGGTTCTTCGCACTGGCCACCCGCCCGGTCGCCAGGTCCAGCAGCGCCCGCTCGCGGTCCCCGGACACCCCGCGCCCCGACACCTCCGCCGCCGAAAGCTCCTCCCCCAGCAGCGACTTCACCGGGTAGCGGAGCAGCCGCTCGACCTGACCGATCAGCACGGGGCCTCCTCCGCCCACTCCCGCAGCGCCGAGAAGTGCAGCTCGTGCAGCCCAGCCCGGGGATCGACCCACAGCGGCAGCGCCTCCCCCGGGTGGTTCGCCGCGATCCACTCGATGTCCTGCGGCCCCAACTCGTCGTCCAGCCAGACGAAGGGCCGCCCGTCCGCCCAGGCGACCAGGTCCCTGGTCTTCCAGTGCAACCCGTCCGGATCGGTGCCGAACAGGTTCGTCCAGGGGATGTACGGGAGTTCGGGCAGCCCCACCCGCGGGGCTATCAGGCTGTTCGCCTCGTCCATCCAGGTGGTCGCCCACACCAGTTGGTACGGCAGTGCCAGCAGCTCCGGCCCGTGCGCCGGATTCAGCCACACCCGCAGCGGCTCGACCTGCTCCCGCGGCAGCGGCGCGTGCCGCGCCACCCAGGACTCCGGCAGCAGCCGGTGCGTCCCGTACCCCTCCGGACACCGACTGTCCGGCGCGGCATAGGGATTGAGCGGTCCGTCCACGTCGAGCAGGAGCAGCGGTCGCCCGGTCATGCGGCGACCGCCCAGTCCCGCAGGGTCGCGAAGTCCTCGGCCCGCAGGCCGTTGCGGGGGTTGACGTGCAGCACCAGCGCCGGACCGGGGTGGTTCGTCCCGATCCACTCGGCGTCCTGCGGTCCCAGTTCGTCGTCCACCCAGACGAACGGACGGCCCTCCGCCCAGGCGACCACGTCCCTGGTCTTCCAGTGCAGCCCGTCCGGGTCCTCCCCGAACATCTCCGTCCAGCGGATGTAGGGGAGTTCGGGCAGTCCGAGGTTCGGCCCGATGTGGGTGTTCGCCTCCTCCATCCACCCGGTCGCCCACACCAGCTCGTACGGCAGCGCCAGCAACTCCGCCCCGTGCGCCGGATTCAGCCACACCCGCAGCGGCTTCGCCTCCCCCTCCGCCCGCCGGGCCTGCCGCTCCGCCCACCACGTGGGCATCAGCTCGTGGCTGCGGTACCCGGCCGGCCGCCGCAACCTCGGCGCGGCATAGGGATTGAGCGGTCCGTCCACGTCGAGCAGGAGCAGCGGCTGTCGGGTCATGCCGTGAATTGTCCGGCGGACGACCGGGATTGACCAGCGATTTGCCCGAGCCGCTACGCCCGCAGGACCCCCAACGGCCGCAGGCCCTCCCCCGGTGGGGGAGGGCCTGCGGGCGACGTGTGCCTCAGGGGCGGATCAGACCTGGCCGGCCTTCTCCAGGGCCTCGCAGCAGGTGTTGATCAGGAGGCGGGTGACGACGTAGGGGTCGACGTTGGCGTTCGGGCGACGGTCCTCGATGTAGCCCTTCTTCTCCACCTCGACCTGCCACGGGATGCGGACCGAGGCGCCGCGGTCGGAGACGCCGTAGCTGTAGACGTTCCACGGGGCGGTCTCGTGCTTGCCGGTCAGGCGGGACTGGATGTCGTCACCGTACTGGTTGACGTGCTCCAGCACCTTCTCCTGCGAGGCGCCGAGCGACTCGCAGGCGGTGATGATGGCGTCGTAGCCCTCGCGCATCGCCTTGGTGGAGAAGTTGGTGTGCGCACCCGCGCCGTTCCAGTCGCCACGGGCCGGCTTGGCGTCCAGGGTGGCGTCGATGCCGAACTCCTCGGCGGTGCGGTAGAGCAGGTAGCGGGCGATCCACAGGTCGTCCGAGACGGTCAGCGCGTCGACCGGGCCGATCTGGAACTCCCACTGGCCGGGCATGACCTCGGCGTTGATGCCGCAGATCGCCAGGCCGGCGTCGATGCAGCGGTCCAGGTGCAGCTCGACGATCTCGCGGCCGAAGACCTCCTCGGCGCCGACACCGCAGTAGTAGCCGCCCTGCGGGGCCGGGAAGCCGCCCTCCGGGAAGCCGAGCGGGCGGGAGCCCTTGAAGAAGGTGTACTCCTGCTCGATGCCGAAGATCGACTCCTGAGCGGCGTACTTCTCCTCGACCTCGCGCAGCAGGGCGCGGGTGTTGGACTCGTGCGGGGTGCCGTCCGTCTCCAGGACCTCGCAGAGGACCAGGATGTTGTCACCGCCGCGGATCGGGTCCTTGACGACCTTCACCGGCTCCAGCACGCGGTCCGAGGCGTGGCCCTCGGCCTGGTTGGTCGAGGAACCGTCGAAGCCCCAGGTGGGGATCTTGTCGGCGTTCGGCAGGACGCGAGTCTTGGAACGGAGCTTCGCGGTCGGCTTGGTGCCGTCGATCCAGATGTACTCGGCCTTGATTGCCACGGCTGGTCCCTCGCATTGCTGGGTGGTGGGTGCCCGCGTAGCGTCGCAAGCGGCCGTTTCCCGGTTGTTCCTCTCGTGTAACGCGCATGTGAACCAACCGTCCGCGTTGGCACGGTTACGGTGCGGGAGTGCCGGGCGCGGCACCCCGCACCGCTCCGGGTGGCCGGGCGCCGCCCACGGGCGTGCTCAGTGCCGACGGGCGTGCGCGGCCCGGCGGCGCCGGGTGGCCCACAGGGCGGCCGCGCCGCCCGCGACCAGGGCGGCCGCACCGGCGGCCAGCGGGCCGGTGGCGCTGCTACCGCCGGTGCTGGCGAGCGCCTCGGGCTTCCCGGCCCGCTCCACCGCCGCCTGCGGCACCGCGGCCCGCGAGGTGGTGGTGTCGGCGACCGGCTGGGCGCTGGGCGCCGTGCTCGGGGTGCCCGTCGGGGCGGGCGCGGCGGGCTTCTCGCAGCTCACCGAGGCGACGGTGACCGTGCCGGTGACCTTGGCGACGTTCAGGTTCAGCGGGTTCACCTCCACCTGCACCTCCAGGGCCGAGGCGGCGGCGGTGGTCGTGGTGGTGGTCTTCTTGGAGAACTCCACCGACACACTGCCGACCAGCGGCACGTCCACCTTGGTCGGGCCGTACAGCCCGACGGTGACGGGCTTGCCCAGCACGGTCAGCCCGGCGGGCGCGATCACGTTCGCGGTCGGCTGCCCGTCGACCGGACAGGTGACCTCGGCGCTCATCGCCTCCAGCCCGAGCAGCGCGGTGGCGGGCAGGCCGGGGGCGTGCACGTCGGCGTTGACCAGCTTGACGGAGGCGGCGGTGCCCTTGGCGTCGGAGCGGGTGACGGACCTGCCGACGTCGGCCTTGACCAGTTCGACCGGGCCGTGCTGGTCGACGCCGTCCACCTTGGCGGTGAGGACGGAGCCGTCGCTCTGCGCGGGTGTCTCCACCTTGTTGAGCGCGATGTCCACCGGGACGTCCACGGCGTTGTTCAACAGCTTGACGTCCAGGGCGACTTCGGCGGTGACGGCACGCGCCTTGCCCAGCGAGGAGGCGCCCGGCGAAGGAGCCGCCTGGACGGGCCCGGCGGTGAGCAGTGTGCACGCCACCGTGGCGGCGGCAGCAGAAACGATTCGACGAGAAGACATGGCGGGACCCCCACGCAGATGAAACGATGAGCCGCCAGTCTTCTCGAACAATCCGTCACATGAGCACCACGGAACGTCATTTCACCCGTTGGAGTGAGATTGACGTCCCGCACTGACCCCGATCTGCTACGGGCCGGCGCGGCGTCGCCCGGCCGCGCCAACTCGCCTACGGCAGGCGCCAGTCCACCGGCTGCGCCCCCTGCCGCACCAGCAGCTCGTTCGCCCGGCTGAACGGCCGCGAGCCGAAGAAGCCGCTACTGGCCGAGTACGGGCTCGGGTGCGCCGACTCGATCGCCGGGACGTCCCCGAGCAGCGGCCGCAGGTTACGGGCGTCGCGGCCCCACAGGATCGCCACCAGCGGGCCGCCGCGCGCCACCAGCGCCCGGATCGCCTGCTCGGTGACCTCCTCCCAGCCCTTGCCCCGGTGCGCGGCCGGCTTGCGCGGGGCGGTGGTCAGCGCCCGGTTGAGCAGCAGCACCCCCTGGTTCGTCCACGGGGTGAGGTCCCCGTTGGACGGCTGCGGCAGGCCGAGGTCGTTGCCGTACTCCTGGAAGATGTTGATCAGGCTCGCCGGGATCGGCCGCACCTCCGGCCCCACCGAGAAGCTGAGCCCGACGGCGTGGCCGGGGGTCGGGTAAGGGTCCTGCCCGACGATCAGCACCCGCACGTCGGCGAGGGGCTGCTGGAAGGCCCGCAGCACGTTCGGCCCGGAGGGCAGGTAGGTACGGCCTGCGGCGATTTCGGCGCGCAGGAAGTCGCCCATCGCGGCGACCCGTCCGGCGACGGGCTCCAGGGCTGCGGCCCAACCGGGCTCGACGATCTCATTCAGTGGACGCGGTGCCATGGGCGTCACCCTATCGGCCGATACCGACAGGGCGTCACCACGCACGATCGCCCGCCCGACCAGGGCGGACGCTCACCCCACCGGCCGCCCCCGCAGCACCACCAGGCGCGGGTCCGCCAGCACCCGGACATCCGCCCGGGGGTCCTCCCCGTACACCACGAAGTCGGCCGGCGCACCGTCCTCCAGCCCCGGCCGCCCGAGCCACGCCCGCGCGCCCCAACTAGCCGCCGACAGCGCCTCGGCCGGGCTCAGCCCCGCCTTCACCAGCTCCGCCACCTCGTCCGCGACCAGCCCGTGCGCCAGCGAGCCGCCCGCGTCCGTGCCGACGAACACCGGGATGCCCGCGTCGTGCGCCGCGCCGACGGTGTCGTAGCGCCGCTCGTGCAGCCGCCGCATGTGCGCCGACCAGGCCGGGAACTTGGCCTCCCCGCCGGCCGCCAGCTCCGGGAAGGTGGCGATGTTGACCAGCGTCGGAACGATGGCCACACCGCGCTCGGCGAAGGCCGGGATCAGTTCCTCGGTCAGCCCGGTGGCGTGCTCGACGCAGTCGATCCCGGCCGCCAGGAGGTCAGGCAACGACTCGGCCGCGAAACAGTGCGCGGTGACCCGCGCGCCCTCCTCGTGCGCCGCCGCGATCGCCTCGGCCAGCGCGTCGCCCGGCCAGCAGGCGGCGAGGTCGCCGCGCTCCCGGTCGATCCAGTCGCCGACCAGCTTCACCCAGCCGTCGCCGCGCCGGGCCTCGGCCCGCACGTACGCGGCGAGGTCGCCGGGCTCGATCTCGTGGGCGTAGTTGCGGATGTAGCGGCGGGTGCGGGCGATGTGCCGACCGGCCCGGATGATCCGGGGCAGGTCCTCGCGCTCGTCGATCCAGCGGGTGTCGGCGGCCGAGCCGGCGTCGCGGATCAGCAGGGTGCCGGCGTCACGGTCGGTGAGCGCCTGCTTCTCACTGGTCTCGGCGTCCACGGCGCCGTGCGCGTCCAGTCCGACGTGGCAGTGCGCGTCCACCAGACCGGGCAGCACCCAGCCGGTGACCGTCCGGACGTCCCCGGCGGTCACCGGGCGGGTGAAGCTCACCCGGCCGTCCACCACCCAGAGTTCGTCCCTGACCTCCTCTGGACCGACCAGCACCCGACCCCGGACGTGCAGCACCGCGCCATCACTCATGGCCGCACTCTACCGACGGGCACGTTCCGTGTAAGCAGCGAGAATGCGGCAGACTCGTTGCCGCACCCACCACCCCTGCGGCGAAAGGCATCGAAACCGTGAGTGAGCGCAGCGAGCGAACCATCGAGAGGTGCGCGTGGGCGAATGCCCCTGCCGAGCGGAGCGAGGCGGGCGCATGAGCGAGCGCAGCGAGCGAATCATCAAGAGGCGCGCGGGGGCGAATGCCCCTGCCGAGCGAAGCGAGGCGGGCGCATGAGTCCCTTCCTCGACCTCCCCCCGCTCAGTGCCGCCGGGTTCGCGGCGATCGAGGACCAGGTGGCCGCGCTGCTGCACACCGAGGCCGATGTGATCGTCACCCAGGGTGAGGCCCTGCTCCCGCTGGAGGCCGCGATCCGCGGTGCCGCCCACCCCGGCTCCACCGCGCTCAACATCGTCACCGGTCCGTACGGGCAGACCTTCGGCAACTGGCTGCGCTCCTGCGGGGCCACCGTCGTCGACCTCGCCGTGCCCTTCGACAGCGCGGTGAGTGCCGCTCAGGTGGCCGAGACACTCGAAAGCCACCCCGAGATCGACTTCGTCTCCCTGGTGCACGCCGAGGCCGCCACCGGCAACACCAACCCGGTCGCCGAGATCGCCGCCGTGGTCCGCGAGCACGGCGCGCTGCTGATGCTCGACGCGGTCGCCTCGGTCGCCGCCGAGCCGCTGCTCACCGACGAGTGGGGCATCGACCTGTGCGTGATCGGCGGGCAGAAGGCGATGGGCGGCCCGGCCGGGGTCTCCGCCGTGTCCGTCTCCGAGCGCGCCTGGGCGCGGATCGCCGCCAACCCGGCCGCCCCGCGCCGCTCCTACCTCTCCCTGCTCGACTGGAAGGAGCGCTGGACCGACGCCGGGCGCACCGTACTGCCGCACGCCCCGGCCCAGTTGGAGATGCTCGCGCTCGGCGCCTGCATGGACCGGATCGCCGCCGACGGCCTGCCCGCCGTGATCGCCCGCCACCGCGCCGCCTCCGCCGCCACCCGGGCCGGCGTGCGCGCCCTCGGGACGCTCAGCCCGTTCGTCCACGAGGACGCCCACGCGGCCCCGGTCGCCACCACCCTGTGCACCCCGGCCGGCCTGCACGCGGCCGAACTCGCCGCCACCCTCGATCCGGCGCTGCCGATCCAGCCGGGCGGCGGTGCGCTCGCGGCCGAAATGCTGCGGGTCAACCACTACGGCCGGGCAGCCTCGCTGGACACCGTCCGCGCCTGCCTGACCGCGCTCGCCGACGCCACCAAGGCCGACGCCGCGCCGGCCCTGGCGGCCGCCGAGGCGGCCTGGACGGCGACCGTCTGAGACGGAAGTACGCGAGGCGTCTGGGACGTACGTACCAGACGTCGGTCCGAGACGCACATCCGAGACAGGCCTCCAAGACGAACGTTCAATACGAAGGTCCGAGACGCAGGTCCGAGACAAATGTCCGAGACCAAGGTCCGAGACGACGAGCGGCCCCGGTCCGCAGACCGGGGCCGCTTCCGTACCGGCGGCTCAGTGCCCGCCCGCGTCCACCACCTCGACGCCGCGGATGTTCCGCTCGATCTCCGCCGCCGGCAGCGCCACCGCAAGGGCCCAGTAGTAGATGAACAGCGAGAACACCACCACGACCCCGATGTCCCACCACAGCGGCAGGTTCCCCTTGGCGCCCACGCCGAAGGACCCCTGCCAGGAGATGATCCCCATCCCGACGAGATAGACGGGCAGCCACTGCCCCGCCTTGAAGTCCATCCGCGGAGCGTTCGGCACCCCCTTCGAGGCGGCGTACGCCGAGTACCCGCCGAGCAGCAGGTACCCGATCACGATCGCCAGCCCGAGGCGCCACAGGGTGTCCCAGCCCGCCCAGTAGATGACCAGGCTCGCCACCACGAAGGAGATCGGCGAGATGATCGTGCCGCCGGGCAGGTGGTACGAACGCTCCATCCCCGGCAGCCGCTTGCGCAGCACCCCGAAGGCCAGCGGTGCGCCCGCGTACATCAGGACGACGGCCGAGGTGATGAAGCCGACCAGCTTCTGCCAGCTCGGGAACGGCAGGAAGCAGATCACCCCGGCGATCCAGGCGATCAGCAGGCCGAGCCAGGGCACCGAGTTGCGGTCGGTGAACTGCAGGGCCTGCGGCGCGTAGCCGTTGCGGCTGAGGCCGTAGGTGACCCGCGAGCTGGAGGTGATGTAGACCAGCCCGGTTCCGGCCGGGGAGACCACGGCGTCGATGAACAGGATCGTGGCCAGCCAGCCCAGGCCGATCAGCGTCGCCAGACCGGCGAACGGACCGCTGATCCCGGGGTAGGTGAGCTTGCTCCAGCCGCCCGCGATGGTCTCCGACGGCAGCGCGCCGATGAACACCACCTGGAGCAGCACGTAGATGACCGTGCCGATCACCACCGAGCCGAGCACCGCCCGGGGGATGTCCTTCCGGGGGTTGCGGCTCTCCCCCGCCCACTGGATGGCCTGCTCGAACCCGAGCAGCGCGAAGATCACCCCGCTGCTGCTGATCGCCGCGAGCACGCCCTTGGCACCGTCCGGCGCGAAGCCGTGGACGGTGAAGTTGGAGCCGTTGAACTCGGTGAGCCCGAGCGCGAAGATCGCCAGGATCGGGATCGCGACCTTCCAGACGGTGGCGGCGCTGTTGGTGTGGGCGAGCAGCCGGACGCCGAGGAAGTTGATCGCGACGAACACGCCCATCAGCACGGCCGCGACCACGAAGCCCGTCGCGGTCAGCGTCAGGTCCTTGTTCAGGAAGCCGTCCGCCCAGGACCAGTGCTGGGCGTAGTTGATCATCGCCTGCACCTCGATCGGCGCGATGGTCGCCGCCTGGAGCCAGGTGAACCAGCCGAAGGACATCCCGGCGAAGCCACCGAAGGCGTAGTGGGGGTAACGGGCGGTGCCGCCCGCCACCGGGAACAGCCCGCCCAGTTCCGCGTGGATCAGCGCCAGCAGGATGATCGCCACCGCGCCGATGCCCCAGGAGAGCAGGGCGGCCGGCCCGGCCGCCACTGCGGCCTTCTGCGCCCCGAACAGCCAGCCGGACCCGATGATCGCGCCCACCGAGGCCCAGAGCAGCCCGGCGAGGCCGACCTCGCGCTTGAGCCCGGTGTGCCCAGCGGCAGGCGGACTCGTGTTCGTACTGTGAGCCATCGGGGCGGTCACCTCTCGAATCAGGGAGAAATCCTCCCCGACAGTGCCGCAGACGCGAGTGCTCACCACGCCCCGAAACACCCTCCGACCTGCGCCCTCACCCGAACGGTCGCAGTGGCTTACAGCATGTGGGCCCGCCCCGAGCACCCTCGGGGCGGGCCCGTCACCCGTTCGCTCAGACGGTGCCGAAGTCCCCGTTCCGGACGGCGGAGACGAAAGCCGACCAGGCGTCAGCACGGAAGACGAGGGGAGGGCCTGAGGGGTCCTTCGAGTCACGGACGGGGACGACGCCGGAGGCGACCAAGTTCCCCGCCACCTCGACGCAGTTGCCGCCGTTGCTGCTGTACGAAGATTTGAACCACGCGGGTTCAGTGGCGGTCACGGTAGTTCCTCCCTCAGCCGGCTGATCAGGGCCACGGACTCAGCTTGCGAGAGTGCCAGGGCCTGAAGCTGATAGTAGGCCGTGAGCACCGGCAGCACTGCGCCACTGTCTTGCTCAAGGTGGCCCTGCTGCGAGCTTTCGGCGTAGGACATCAGCGAGCGGTCGGGAAGGGTGAGGATGTTCACCGGAAGATCGAACGACCGGTCTTCGCCTATGGCATACGGAGCAACCTGGAGCACCGTGTTGGGCATACCGGCGAACTCGATGAGTTGATCCAGTTGAGCTGCCATGACCGTTGGTCCGCCGACCGGCCGACGGATGCAGCTCTCGTCCAGCACGGCGTGGATCAGAGGCGGGGGGTCCCGGCGAAGGCCCGCTTGTCGGCGCGCAAGATAAGCCACTCGCTCATCACCCTGGGCAGTTGTGATGCTGCCCCGGCGTACAGCTCCCGCTGCGACGGCCTGCGCGTAGTCCATGGTCTGGAGGAGGCCCGGGACGATACCGATGTCGAACAGCCTCAGCTCCACGGCCTTCGACTCCCGCGCCACATACTGCGGGAACCCTTCGAGGAGTGCCGAGGTCTTGATGTCGAGAGCTCTGCGGGCGAACACGCGGTCCCACCCGAACGCCCTGTCAAGTTCGCGAGCCAGACGCTGCGTTGGGGGCCTCCGACCAGTTTCCACGGCCGACACATGCGTCGCGGAGTAGCCGATGACATGTGCCAGATCGTCCTGGGTCCATCCCCGCGCCTCTCGTGAAGTGCGGAGAAACACACCGAACTTCGCCATCGGGCCCCCGTCGGGGTCGAGCTCAACCTTGTTCATGGGCCGTGATCCCCACTCTTCGAGCAACTTTGACAGCTTGAAGACCTCCCAAGCATAGAGGAGAGTTGGCACCCCAGGTAGTCATCTCACTACTGAGAGGAGCGGGTCTTGAAGCTGCACCACACCCCACCGACCCCTTCGCCCCAGATCCCCGCCGAGCGCTTCCAGGTGGTGATCTACCCGGCCAAACCCACCTCCGCCTTCCCCGAGTTGGAGATGCGCACCTGCGAGAACTACGCGCTCGCCCACCACTGGGACGTCGCCCTCACCGTCCTGGACGACGAGACCGACAAGCCTCCGGAGCAGCGCCCCCTGCTCCTGGCCGCGCTGCAGACCATCAGCGACCGGACCGCCGGAGCGATCCTGACCCCGTCCAGAACCGCCATCTCCCCCATCGGCGGCGAGTTCGACGAGTTCGCCGCCCAGGTCGAGAAGGCCGGCGGCTTCCTCCAGGTGGCTCCCCGGTGAACAACCGCTACGGGATCGTTCCCGTCGACGCCCCCGGCGGGGCGGACTACCCGGTCTGGGTCATCCACGACCACCGCACCGGCCACCTGGTGAAGGCCCTCCCGCCCCGCCCCGAACCGCTCCGCTTCTACTCGTACGACCAGGCCCAGCGGTGGGTGAGCGCCAACGACCGGACGCTCCCGACCCCAGAGGTCGCCGGGTGACCACCGCCCTCTCCCGCAAGCGGTACGAGATCCGCCTGATCGGCCCCCGGAGCCCCCACTTCCTCCTCCTGGACAGCTGGGGAATCTGGGCCCCCGACCAGCACCGCTACCTCCGCGTGCGCGGCACCTCGGGCAGGATCAGACGCTTCTGCACCCGCGCCGCCGCCGAGGCCTACCTCCGGTCCACGCCCGGCGACCCCCAGTAGCCGTGCGCCCCCGTCCGACCGGGCAGGACGGGGCGCCGCACAACGGGACGAGCCGCCTCAGGACGGCACTTCGGCGAGGTGGCGGAACTTGCGGGCGTCGTTGGCCAAGTCGTCCGTGTCGAGCGTGATGTCGTCGCCGTGCTCCAGGTAGACGGCCCACATGCTGCCGTCGACCCAGACGCAGAAGGCCATGTCCTGGGGCTTCCCCGCCTTCGTCATGCCGCTGGCGTGGCCGCACTTCATGACGCCGCCGCGCTCACCCGGGTCGACGGTGCGCACGCTCTCGACGTGGAAGCCGGTCGACGACTCGGTGATCAGCGTGTCGATCACGCCCGAGGGCGAGACGATGGGCAGCTCGCGGACGGTGAGGAGGACGCTGCGCGACCTGTCCGAGGTCTGGTAGCCGGTGACCTTCACGTCCCTGGCGGCCCTGGACGGCTTGGACAGCTGCGCCGCGGGGACGCGCGACAGACCCAGGAACTCCTCCGGCGGGCTGTAGCGGTACGCGCGGAGGTCGGCCGTGTCGTGGGCGAAGGCGAGCGCGAGGGCGATGAAGGCGGCGAACCCCAAGGCGCCCAGGGTCAGCCAGAGCCGCTGGCGCGAGCCCGGCGGTGGGGGCACGGTCGGGATGGGGGCGACGGGGGTCATGTCCACCAGGACGTCGACGTCCTGGTGTTGATCTTGATCGGGCACCGGCATATCCGAGCAGGTCGGAGCCGTCGGCGCAAGGGATTTGACGGCGGTCTCGACGGACCGTTCCACGGACGTTCATCCGGTCGGCACGCGGAACTCACCGTGGAGCGGCAAGCTCCGAGCGAGAGGTGAAGTTGGCTATACAACTCAGCCCAGAAGGAGAGCCATGACCCAGCAACCGCCGCCCTACTGGCTGCGCGACAACTGCCCGTGCACCGAGTGCCGGGACCCGCGCAACGGGCAGAAGCTGTTCCAGATCGACGACCTGCCGCCGGACCTCTCCATCGCGGCGAGCAAGGAACTCGACGGCAACCTGGAGGTCCTCTGGTCCGACGGGCACCGCTCCCGCTACCCGCTCGCCTGGCTGCACGACCCGGACGACGGGGGCGACGGCCGCACCGAGCACGGCAAGCGACTCTGGACGGCCGCTGACTTCGCCCGCGGCATCCCCGAGGCCGACTGGGAGGCCTACCTCGCCGACCCCGCCGAGCAGGCCGCCGTCCTCGCCGCCGTACGGCGCAGCGGTTTCGCGCTGCTGCGCGGAGTACCCACCGCGGAGCGCCAGGTGCTGCGGGTGGCCGAGAGCTTCGGCTACGTCCGGGTCACCAACTACGGCGAGCTGTTCGACGTCCGGGTCGAGCCCGACCCGAACAACCTCGCGTTCACGAACAGGGCCATCGCCCCGCACACCGACAACCCCTACCGGGACCCGGTCCCCACCCTCCAGCTCCTGCACTGCCTGGAGAACTCGGCGACCGGCGGTGACTCCGGCCTGGTGGACGGCTTCAAGGCAGCGGCGATCCTCCGCGACGAAGCCCCCGAGGACTTCGAGATCCTCACCCGCACTCCCGTCCCCTTCGTCTTCCGCGACCGCCGCACCGAACTGCGCGCCGACCGTCCGCTGATCGACGTGGACCCGCTCGGCCGGATCCGCGAGGTCCGCTTCAACAACCGCTCGATCGGCACCCTCCGAGCGAACGACGTGGACGCCTTCTACACCGCCTACCGCCGCTTCGCCGCGATCACCCTGCGCCCCGAGCTCCAGCTCACCTTCCGCCTGGACCCCGGCGACTGCCTGGTCTTCGACAACACCCGCCTCCTGCACGCCCGCACCGCCTTCCAGCAGGACGGCCGGCGCCACCTCCAGGGCTGCTACGCCGACCTGGACGCCCTGCACAGCACCCTCGCCGTGCTGCACCGCCGCACCGCCGCCCTGGACGAGCTGGCCGAGCTGTTCGCGGGCGAGGGCGCCGGGGAGTACCTGAGCGAGGCGGTCACCATGGCCGAGCACATGCTCCAGGCCGCCGCCGCTGCCGAGGCGGACGGGGCGCCGGACCATCTCATCGCCGCCGCCCTGCTGCACGACGTCGGGCACTTCCACGGCGCCCTGCACGGACGCGACCTGATGCAGGGCAAGGACAACCGTCACAGCGACAGCGGCGCCGACTGGCTGGCCCGCTGGTTCGGCCCGGAGGTCACCGAGCCGGTCCGGCTGCACGTGGCCGCCAAGCGCTACCTGTGCGCCGTCGAGCCCGGCTACCGCGCCGAGCTCTCCCCCGCCTCCGCGTACACCCTCACCGTCCAGGGCGGCCCGATGGACGACCGCGAGGCCGCCGCCTTCGCCGAACTCCCGGGCGCCGACGAGGCGGTGGCCGTCCGCCGCTGGGACGAGCAGGCCAAGGAACCGAATGTGAGAACACCGGACTTCGACCACTACCGCCCGCTGCTCGCGTCCCTGATGAGCTGACCGGATGCCCGGGGGCGGAGGCCTCAGTCCAGTTCCCGGGCGTGCCGCGAAAGCGCCGACGTGGCCAGCGAGTTGTGCACGCTGAAGGCCACCGTTCCGGGCAGGTAGCGGTCCTGGGACCACTCCACCGGCGTGCCGGTCGGGTCGGTCGTACGCCGCCGCTCGCGCAGCAGCGGGCCGCCCCGGCGGCAGCCGAGCAGCCGGGCGTCCTCCGCGTTGGCCGCGACGATGTCGATGGTGTGGTCGGCGTCGGTGAACAGGATGCCGTGCTCGCGCAGCACCTCGGTGTGGGAGACCACGTCCGGCGGCAGTTCGGCGACGATCTCGCCGACCCGCGGCGGGTAGACGGTGCGCTCGACCATCACCGGCGTGCCGGACAGGGTCCGCAGCCGGACCGTCACGTACACCTCGGCGCCCGGCTCCAGGCGCAGTTGCTCGCGCTCGGCGGCGTCGGCCGGGCGGCGCACCAGGGAGTCCAGGATGCCGCCGGGCTCCTCGCCCATCGAGTACGCCCAGTGGGTGAAGCTGAGCAGTTCGGAGAAGCTCTGCACCCGGGCGCCGCCGAGCACCACCCGCCGGGTGCCGCGGCGGGAGGTGACCAGCCCGTCGGAGCGCAGCACGGCGAGCGCCTGGCGGACGGTCCCGCGGGAGACCCCGTACTGCTCGGCGAGCGCGCCCTCGGCGGGCAGCCGGCCCGCCTCGCCGTACGCGCCGGTGGTGATGGCCTCGCGCAGGTCGGCGGCGACCTTGCGGTACAGGGCGCCGGTCGCACGGTCGCCGGTCGCACGCTCGACGGAGCGCCCGGGCTCTACTGCCACGTCACTCAATTGTCCCTCCAGGGGCGGTGTCCTGCGCAGCCGTACCGGCGCGGACAGCCCGACCTTATCCCGCTGCGCGGTTCGAGCATCGCACCGAACGGATCACGCTCGGATGGCCGGATTCCACCGTTCCCGCAGCCGACCCCGGCTCTGGGCCGTCCGTTCACCTTCCCGTCACCGAACTTCGGGTTACTTACCCCGTCAGCGAAGTTGGCTAGTCAACTCGGACGGTTCCGAACTCTTCTCGGACGGCTCCGGACCCCGCCACCCGGCTGATCCCCCGTTCAAGACACCCGCTTGCAGTTCCCCCGTCTCAGGAGACTGACCCGTGTCCGTGCACCGCGCCCGCTCCGCCGCCTTCGCGGCCGTTCTGACCGCCGCCGCGCTGTCCCTCACCGCCTGCGGCTCCGCCGGCTCCTCCTCCTCGAAGGCCGGCAGCAACGACCTCGCGGGCGGCAAGAGCGCCAAGACCGCCACCTCGGTCGCCGACTTCGGCGGCATGGACGCGCTGGTCGCCGCCGCCAAGAAGGAGGGCAAGCTGCACGTCATCACGCTGCCCCGCGACTGGGCGAACTACGGCAAGCTGATGGACGACTTCAAGGCGAAGTACGGCATCGACATCGAGGACGAGAACCCGGACGGCTCCAGCCAGGACGAGATCAACGCGATCACCTCCCGCAAGGGCCAGGACCGCGCCCCCGACGTCGTCGACCTCGGCTCGGCCTTCGCGATCAGCGCCGGCAAGCAGGGCCTGCTCGCCCCCTACAAGGTGACCGACTTCGACAAGATCCCGGCCACCATGAAGGACGCCAACGGCCTGAGCTACAACGACTACGGCGGCTACATGTCGATCGGCTGCGACGCCAAGAAGGTGTCCGCCTGCCCGAAGACCTTCGCCGACCTGCTCAAGCCCGACTACAAGGGCATGGTCGCCCTGAACGGCAACCCGACCAAGGCCGGTGCCGCCTTCGGCGCCGTCTACGCGGCCGCGCTCGCCAACAACGGCTCGCTGGACAACATCCAGCCCGGCATCGACTTCTTCGGCAAGGTCAAGCAGGCCGGCAACTTCAACCCGGTCGAGGTCACCCCGGCGACCATCGAGAAGGGCGAGACCCCGATCAGCATCGACTGGTCGTACCTGAACGCCGGCTACAGCGACAAGTTCAAGGACAAGGGCATCGACTGGCAGGTGTCCATCCCCTCGGACGGCTCCTACGCCCAGTACTACAACCAGGCGATCAACAAGGACGCCCCGCACCCGGCCGCCGCGCGCCTGTGGGAGGAGTACCTCTACAGCGCCCAGGGCCAGAACGGCTTCCTCGGCGGCTACGCCACCCCCGCCCTGTTCGACGCCATGAAGACCGCCGGCACCCTGGACGCGACCGCCGCCGCCAAGCTGCCGACCGTCGAGAAGCCCTTCACTACCTTCCCGACCCAGGACCAGACGGACGCGGCCAAGAAGGTCGTGACCGAGAACTGGGCCAAGGCGATCGCGGGCTGACCTGAGATGACCACGGCTCCCACCCCGGTGCCGGCCACCGCCTCCGCCGCCCAGAGCGGCGGGGGCGCCCCCGGCCCCGCCACCTCCCCCACCACCCCGGCCGTTCCGACCGTTCCGGCCGCGACGACTGCGACGGCGAGCATGACCGCGAGGACCGCGACCCCCCGCCCCGCCGGGCGCCGGGCCGGCGGCAGCCGCGCCTGGCTCGCCGCCCTCCCGCTGATCCTCTTCTTCGTGATCGGCTTCGGCCTGCCCGCCGTCGCGATCGCCATCGGCGCCTTCACCACCTCCTCGGACGCCCCCGACGGCGGCGGCACCTTCACCACGGACAACCTCACCGGCTCCCTCCAGGGCGCGTACTGGACGGCCCTGTGGGGCAGCGTGAAGCTCTCCCTGCTGACCGCGCTGATCGCCACCGTGGTCGGCCTGCCGCTGGCCCAGGCCGTGGCGACGTCCCGGTTCCGGGCCTTCCGCGAGGCCGTGATGTCCGCCTCCGGCGTGCTCGCCAACTTCGGTGGCGTCCCGCTGGCCTTCATGTTCGTCGCCACCCTCGGCAACTCCGGCGAGGTCACCAAGAAGCTCGGCCTGACCGCGCACGGCTGGAACCTCTACACCTTCTCCGGCCTGTCGGTGGTCTACCTCTACTTCCTGGTGCCGCTGATGGTCATCACCATCACCCCGGCCCTGGAGGGCCTCAAGTCCCAGTGGCGCGAGGCCGCGTCCAACAACGGCGCCACCTCCCTGCAGTACTGGCGGCACGTGGCCCTGCCCGTCCTGCTGCCCTCGCTGCTCGGCGGCTTCGTGCTGCTGTTCGGCGCCTCGTTCGCCGCGTACGCCACCGCCGAGGCCATGGTGGGCAGTTCGGTGCCACTGATCTCGATGCAGATCGGCGACGCGCTGTCCGGCAACGTCCTGGTCGGCCAGGGCAACCTCGCCCTCGCCCTCGGCCTCGACATGATCGTGGTCGCCTGCCTGGTGATGGCCCTGTACCTGCCCCTTCAGCGCCGGAGTGCCAAGTGGCTCGCCTGATCAATCGCATCCGTTTCGGCCGCGGCCTGGTCCTGCTGATCTGCGGGATCTACTTCGCGGTGCCGATGGCCGCCTCGCTGTGGTTCAGCGTCGACGACAACAAGGGCGGCACCACCTTCCGCGCCTACACCGAGCTGCTGAACGCCCCCGGCTTCACCGACAGCCTGGTGCTGAGCCTCGAACTGGCCGCCGTCACCGTGGCGGTGCTGCTGCTCCTGCTCGTCCCGGCGGTGCTCGCCGCCCGGCTCGGCGCGCCGAAGCTGCGCCCGGTCATCGAGATCATGTGCTCGATGCCGCTGGTCGTCCCGGTCGTCGCACTCACCACCGGCATCATCGGCGTGCTGCGCTGGGGGCCGGACTACCTCCAGGACACCCCGTTCTTCCAGACCGTCGTGGCCATCCAGGACCCGGACTTCCCGGTCGTCCTGGTCATCGCGTACGTGCTGATGGCTCTGCCGTTCGCCTACCGGGCGATCGACGGCGGCCTGCGCGGCGTGGACGTGGTCACCCTGGTCGAGGCCGCCCGCAACTGCGGGGCCGGCTGGCTGCGCGCGGTGTTCACCGTCGTCCTGCCCAACCTGCGCAGCTCGCTGCTGAACGCCGCCGTCCTCACCGTCGCCCTGGTGCTCGGCGAGTTCACCACCGCCTCCATCCTCGGCTTCACCCCCTTCTCGGTGTGGATCAACTCCAACGGCAAGAGCGACGGCCAGATGTCCGTCGCGGTCTCGATGCTCAGCCTGCTGATCGTCTGGCTCGTCCTGCTGCTGATGTCCGCCGTCGGCCGCGGCCGCAAGGCCGCCCGGTCCTGAACCACCCCACGTTCTCCAGGAGTTACCAGCCATGACCACGGCCACCGCCCTCGCGAACGGCGCCCCGCTCGCCCCCGGAAGCACCTCGGGCAGCGCCACCGTCGAGTTCCGCTCGCTGCGCCGCGCGTTCGGCGCCACCACCGCCCTCGACGGCCTGGACCTCTCCGTCCGGCCCGGTGAACTGCTCGCCCTGCTCGGCCCGTCCGGCTGCGGCAAGACCACCGCGCTGCGCATCCTGGCCGGCTTCGAGCAGCACGACTCCGGCGAGGTGCTGGTCGACGGCCAGGACATCACCGCGATCCCGGCCCACAAGCGCGACGCGGGCATGGTGTTCCAGTCGTACAGCCTCTTCCCGCACCTGACCGCGCTGGACAACGTCGCCTTCGGGCTGCGGATGCGCGGCACCGGCAAGGCAGAGCGCCGCAAGCGCGCCCAGGAGCTGCTGGAGCTGGTCGGCCTGCCGCACCGCGCCGAGCACTACCCGCACCAGATGTCCGGCGGCCAGCAGCAGCGCATCGCGCTCGCCCGCGCACTCGCCCTGCAGCCGCGCGTGCTGCTGCTCGACGAGCCGCTGTCCGCGCTGGACGCCAAGGTCCGCCTCCAGCTGCGGGAGGAGATCCGGCGCCTCCAGCAGGAGCTGGGCATCACCACCCTGTTCGTCACCCACGACCAGGAGGAGGCGCTGTCGATGGCCGACCGGGTCGCCGTGCTGCGGGCCGGAAGGCTGGAGCAGTGCGCCACCCCGTCCGAGCTGTACGGCCGGCCGGCCACCGCCTTCGTCGCCGAGTTCGTCGGCACCATGAGCCGCATCCCGTGCACCCGCACCTCGGACGGCGTCCAGGTGCTCGGCCACCGGCACGCCGTCGACGGCGAGGTCCCGGCCGACGGCGAGCTGCAGGTGCTGGTCCGCCCGGAGAACGTCCTGCTCAGCCCGGACGCGACCGGCCCGGCGCTGGTGGTCACCGCGTCCTTCCTGGGCGCCGTCACCCGGCTCACCGTCCGCCTGGACGACGGCACCGAGGTCAAGGCCGACCTGCCCACCGAGGCCGCCGCCGCCCTGCCGGCCGGCTCCCGTGCCCGGCTCACGCTGCCGGAGCGCCCGGTGTTGGTGGACCGCCGCGCCGCCTGAGAACCTCTTCCCCGCACCGACGAAGAACCACCGAAGGTACCGCCATGCCTGAATCCGCACTGCCCGCTGCCGTCCTCTTCGACATGGACGGCACCCTGGTCGACACCGAACAACTGTGGTGGCAGGCCGCCGCCGAACTCGCCGAGGAACTGGGCCACCCGCTCACCGACCGGGACGCGCCCGAGGTGCTCGGCCAGGCCGTCGGGCACACCGCCGCCCACCTGCACAGGGTCAGCGGCACCACCCGCCCCGAGGCCGAACTCGCCGCCCGGCTGGGCGAGTCCTTCGCTGGGAAGGTCGCCGCCGAGACGGTGCCCCGCCCCGGCGCGCTGGCCCTGCTGGCCGCCCTGCGCGAGGCCCGGGTGCCCACCGCGCTGGTCTCCGCCTCGCCGCGCCAGGTGGTGGACCTCGTCCTCTCCTCCATCGGCCGCGACTGGTTCGCCGTCACCCTGGCCGCCGAGGACACCGCCCGCACCAAGCCCGCGCCCGACCCGTACCTGGCCGCCGCCGAACGGCTCGGCCTGGCCCCGGCCGCCTGCGTCGCCGTCGAGGACACCCCGACCGGGGTCGCCTCCGCCGCCGCGGCCGGCTGCGCGGTGCTCGCCGTGCCCTCGACCGCCGTCCCGATGCCCGACGGCGGGCGGATCACGCTGCTGGACAGCCTGGAACGGGCCGACCTCGCCCTGCTGGGGAAGCTCTGCGCCACCCCGGCCGTTTGACAGCGACATGCCCTACGTTCTGCTCACCCTCGCCATCCTCAGCGAGGTCTGCGCCACCAGCTGCCTCAAGCTCACCGAGGGGTTCACCCGCCTCTGGCCCAGCCTGGGGGTGGGCGTCGGCTACGCGCTGTCCTTCTTCCTGCTCGGCCGCGCGCTCAAGCACATCCCGGTCTCGGTCGCGTACGCGGTCTGGTCGGGGGCCGGGACGGCGGCGGTCGCCGGGATCGGCGTGGTGGCCTTCGGCGAGTCGCTGGGAAAGCTGCAGATCCTGGGGATCGCGCTGATCATCGTCGGGGTGGTCGTGCTCAATCTCAAGGGAAGTCACTGACACGAAGTCTGGCGCTTTGTCAGATCACGCTGGCCGCAGGCCGGGTCGGGACGTCGTACGCTCCGGCGTCCCCGGCCCGGCCCGTTCGCTACCGTGTCCCCATGACGAACCCGCGACCGCACCACTACCGCTACGCCCACCGCGAACTCCCGCGCCATCTGCTGAAGTTCGGTGCCCAGGTGACCAGTCCGGCGCCGAACGGCGACAGCCTGGTGCCCGCCTTCACCAAGCTCTGGGACAGCTTCGGCGAGACCCTCCAGCCCGAGGACCGGCTGCCCAGCCAGGGCCTCGACTGCCGTCACGTCGAGGTCGACGGCACCCGCCTGCTCCTGATCACCCTGCCGACCCCGGCCGGCACCACCGAGGCGTACTTCTGCGCCTCCGTCCTGCCCAAGGGCGCCAAGGCAGTCCGCTACCTGACCCTGGAACACGCGATCAACCCGATGGACGGGAGCCCCGGCACCGTCCTCGGCGAGTGGACCACCGAGAGCCACCTCAACCACGGCCCCGGGCCCGCCCCCGTCGCCGAACTCTTCGTCGCCGCGGTGGTGGACCTCACCGCCCCGAAGAAGCGCGGCTTCTGGCGCCGTTGACCCACCGCGGCCGCTTCCTCCCCCGCAGGTGTGACCGCCCCCGGAACACGGATCGCCCACGTACCGAACGGCGCTATGCTCGGCCGGTCCGACAACCGACGCATCGGGGGAGACAGTGGCCGATTTGACGGTCAGTCCCGAATTCCTCGCCAAACTCGCCAAGGACCTCAAGGGCTGCGGGGACGAACTCGACCAGGGGCTGAAGGCACTCAAGGAGGCGAGCCGCGACGGGCTCGGCTTCGACTTCCTGGAGGACGCCGGCAAGCACTTCCAGGAGAAGTGGGAGTACGGCCTCAAGAAGGTCCGGGAGTGCGTCAAGGTCCTCGACGAGGGCCTGGAGAAGGTGCGGCAGTCCTACGCGGGCACCGAGCAGGACATCACCAAGGCCCTCACCCCCGCGCGGGGGCAGTCATGACCGACCCCAGGCCCGCGCCCGACTGGTCCGGCCTCGGCTTCAACCCCACCCCGGGCGACCCCGCCGCCGTGGCCGGCCTCAGCAGCAGCCTGCGCCGGGTCTCCCAGCACCTCACCGGCGTCCACACCACGCTGGCCCAGATCTCCGGCGACCAGGGCCAGTGGACCGGCGACGCCGCCAAGGCCTTCGCCGCCCGGTTCGGCAAGCTCCCCGGCTACCTCCAGGACGCCGCCGACTCGATCACGGCCGCCTACCGGGCCCTCGACTTCTGGTACCAGGCGCTCACCGAACACCAGCCCAAGGCGGCCGAGTTGGCCCGCGCCGCGGTCACCGCCCAGCAGGACAGGGCACAGGCCGAACAGGCCCACCGCACCGCGGCCGCCGCCCCCGACCTCGCCCTGGCCGGCCGGAGCTTCCCCGACGAGGCCTCGCTCGCCGCCGCCGAACAGCGCTACAACGCCGCCAGGAACCGCCTGGACGCGGCCGCCGAACTCGTCAACAGCGCCACCGCGACCCTCACGGGTTTGCGGAGCCAGGCCCGTGAACTCGCCGAGGGCCACGAGTCCGACGCCCACAGGACCGCCACCGCCATCCGCAGGGCCGCCGACAGCAAGGCGCCGCCCGAGCCGGGCCGGCTCAGCCGGGTCGGCAACTGGCTGAAGGCCCACGGCGCCGACCTGCTGACGGTCGCCGCGGGCGTCTGCGGCGTCGCGGCGATCTTCTTCCCGGCCTTCGCGCTGCCCGCCATCCTGCTGAGCGCCGCGGCCGCGGGTGCGCACGCGCGGCAGTACGGAATCAGCGGGCTGCTGCCCACCAGCATGGCGAACCTGGGCAACGATCTGACCTTGGCAGGTGACCTCCTCGGAGCGATTCCCGGCGGGGCCGTCCTCAAGGGCGGGTTCACCGCGTTCAGGACCGCCCGGGCCACCGGGACCGGCGTGAGGGCGTCGGTGGGCGTCGGCGCCACCGAGGTCCGTACCGCCGCCAGGGCGATCGACCCGGCCGGCCCGGTCTTCACCACAGCGATCGAGAAACCCGCCGTCAAACTCGGGCTCTCGAAGGCAACCGCGATGAACATCTCCGACGGCGTACAAACCGCCGGCAGCGCAGCACTCACCGCGCCCACCGCGTACGGCCTCACCCAGGACGACGCCGGTCCCGGGCTGATCGCAGCGGTGAACTACACCACTGGCGGTGGCAACGTGATCAACGGCGCCGGAGGCGCAATCGGCGGCACCGGCACGACCCGGATCCTGCCCGGGCTGCTCGGAGCCGGTAGCGCGGTCGCGACCGGCGTGTGGGGAGCAGGCCATTGACCGTCGACACCGATGCCCCGTCGTTCTGGCTGTCCCTGCCCGAAGGATTCACCGCCATCGATCTGGCGGAGGACCCGGGCGACCGGATGTGCCGCATCGTGGACGAACTCGACGCGCTCACCGACGTGAGCCCCGAGCAGAAGCTCAGCATCACCATTGCCGCCGAGAGCGCCCTTCAGGCGCAGCTGCGCGAAGGCGCGGTCCACGTCTCCAACTGCCTGGTGCCGACCGACGAAGGCACGATCGCCCAAGGCATGCTCAGCCTCTTCCTCCGTCAGGAGGAGCTGGAACCCCGCGGCACCTATCCGCAGCGCGCCGCCGAACAGCTCACCATCGCCTGGCCGGACGCGGAGGTCGCCGTCCTCGACTTCACGCCCGGCCGCGCCGCCGTGGTCGCCCGCGACCTGACCGTCCCCGTCTCCGGAGCGGTCTACGGCCTGCCGGGCTCGGGCGCCGTCACCGTCCGACAGCTCGAAGTGCTGATCCCGCACCCGTGGAGCCCCCATGTGCTGGCGGTCGTCTTCACCACCCGGAACCTCGATCACTGGGAGGACTGGCTGCCGGTGGTCGGCGCCGCGCTCGGCGGAATCTCCTTCCACCCACCCCGCAAGGAGCCCCGGGACGACCTCCCGCCCGAGCAGTGGGACAGCATCCGCAAGGCCTTCGGATGACGGTCACCCGGCCCGAGGAGCGGGCACACGTCGGACGCGGCCTCCTCCGTCGCGCGCTCGCTCTCGGTGCCGTCTCCACCGGCATGATCGTCGGCATCACCGCCGTGGACGTGTACGTCAGCGGGATCCTCGCCGTCTGCCTGGGATTCCTCTACCCGGTGGTGATGGTCGGCGGACTCGTCATGTTCGAAGATTCCGCCGACAACCCCCGGCCGACGAAGGATTCGGTCGGCCTCGGTGTGCTCGCGGCCGTCCTCGCCCTCGTCGCCTACCAGGCCGGGATCGTGGCCTGGCACAACCTGATCCTCGGCCCGGGCCGGAACGTGAACGCCGTGATCGTGTCCGAGCACGTCGAGAAGTCGTCCCGCGGCTCCACGAAATGGACGTACACCCTCGCGCCGGGGGGCAATGACCCCGTCCCGGGCGGGCCGCTGGAACAGGACTCCCATCGCTTCGACGTCGGGGACACCGTCGTCGTCCGGACGGACCCGGCCGGTCAGGTCGCACCCAAGCTCCCCGGTGAGGCCGACTCCACCGCCGCTCTGTGGTCCGCCATCGGGCTCATCGTGCTCATCGCCCTCCTCGTGCTCCGGTTCGCCCGGACCCGGCCCCGGCGCAAGCCCGGTCCGCCCCCGCATCCGGCCGGTACCTGACGGTCCTCCACTCCCGCCGGACCTGAGCCCCGCGCCTTCGCCCCGCCGGATGACACCCCGCTCCGAGGCCGTGAGGATCCGGGCGTACGCTTCCACCCCGTCGTAGCGAGCACCGGGGGGAAGAGATGGCTGGACCGAGGAGCAGACGCGGGACGATCCTGCTGGCGGCCGCGCTGACGCTGGCCGTGCCGGCGGGGACGTTCGGGCTGGTGGCGGTGAGCACGTACGCGGGGTTCGGCACGGCGTTGCTGCTCGGGCTGGTGGTCGGGGTGGCCTGGATCGTCGGGCTGGTCCGGTTGTCCGGCCCGGTGGGCTGCTGGTTGGCGATCGTGTCGGTCGCGCTGGGGGGAGGCGCGATCGGGGAGGCGGTCTCGGCCCGGGACGCGGTGATCCTCGACGCCCGCGGGGTGACCGTCACCGCGCGGGTCTCCGCGGTCCACGACCATCCCCAGGACAAGCACCCGAACTCGACGTACGACCTGGTCGGCGAGCTCGGCCTGCCGATCCCCAACGGCACGGTGTACGGGAACCTCCACGCGCACGCCGTCGGCGACCGGCTGCTGGTCCGCTACGACCCGGAGGGCGTCGCGGCCGCGGCGCCCCCGGACGACATCGACTTCTCGAAGGACCTGGCGATCGCCGGCGCCCTGGACGCCGTCCTGATGGCCGGCGTCGCCGGCCTCGGCGTGGCCGTGGTCCGCAACGGCCGTCCGCGCCGGGTGCCGTTCCGGCGGGGCATGGTCGTCGGGAAGCCCTGAACCGGCTTCAGGACCGCACCACCCGGGCCCGCAGGTAGTTGCGCCGCCCGAAGTTCGGCTCGTCGACGGCCGTCAGCTCCTCGACCTGGAAGCGGTACAGCGCCGCCGCCCCGCCGCCGGTGAGGTACTGGCGGCGGACCTCCTCGTCCTGTGCGAAGGACGGGTAGCGCCCCTGGTACGCCGCGAGCGCCGCCTCCGCCTGCCGGCCCCAGGCCTCGCTCGCGCTGCCGGTCAGCTGGAGGCCGCGCAGCTGCTCGCCGAAGGCGGGCGGCGGCAGGAAGACGGTGGCGGCGGCCCGGGCCTCTTCGGCGAGGTGGTGGCTGTGCCGGGTGGAGCGCTCGCTGACGAAGTACAGGACGAGGTCCTCGTCGTAGGCGAAGAAGGCCAGGTTGGCATGCGGACCGCGCTCGTGGCCGGCGGTGGCGAGGGTGAGCACCATGGCTTCGGCGAGCAGGCCCTCGACGCCCTTGTGCAGCAGGTCGCCCGGCCAGTCCCCCTGCGTGATGTCGAGTCGGTACGGCATTCGGCACTCCCTCCGCTGGTGCCCGGTGCGTCCGTGGACCCCGGGCACGACTGAGCCGGGCGGGCGCCCCGGTCAGGGGCCCCACGCCCGGCTCACATGCTCCACCCGTCGTCCGAAACCGGACAAGGGGCGGGCGGCTCACGAAATGGGCACTACGGCGACGGGTGTCACCGCGCCCGGTGGGAGGCGTACCCGCGGGTCACCACCGGCACCGCGCCGGCACCCAGCAGCGGGCGCAGCGCGCCGGCCCGCATCCGGTCCACCAGCGGTCCGCAGCGCCCGGCGAGCGGGGCGAGCACCAGCGCGACCAGGGTGCCGACGAGCGCGCCGACCGCCACGTCGTGCGGGTAGTGCACGCCGACCCAGACCCGGGAGGCGGCCATCAGCACCGCGAAGAGGGTGGCGACAGCGCCGAGCCGGCGGCTGACGAACCAGAGCGAGATCGCGGCGGCGAAGGCGATCACCGAGTGGTTGCTCGGGAAGGACCAGTCACCGCTGGTGGCGCTGGGGCAGGTCTCCAGCGAGACGCTGCCGCGGATCTGCGCGCACGGCCGGACCTCTTCGACCATGTTCTTGAGGACGGAGTTGACGCCGTACGCGACGACCACGATCACCGGGGAGGCCAGTACCCTGGCCATCACCGCGGACTCGGCGCCGCGCGCCCGCCACCAGGCGTGGAGCATGAAGAGCGCGAACAGCCCGAGGCCGATCGCCGACCAGACCTTGATCACGTCGTCCAGCCAGTGCGGGGCCGACTGCGCCCACCCGTTGACCCGGGTGTAGAGGCTGCCGTCGATCCCGCTGCCGTCGTAGACGGCCAGAACCCGAGAGGACATCACACGTCACCTCCGTGACGGCGCGCCTTACGGGCGCGGAACAGTTCGAGAACAATGGGGAGCACGGAGACAACTACTACCAGACCGATGATCGGCAGCAGATATTGGTCGATGCCGGGTATCGAGGAACCGAGCCCGTACCCGGCCAGCACCACGCCGACGGTCCAGACCGCGCCGCCGGCCACCTGCCAGACGGTGAACGAGCGAACCGGCACTTCGAGCACGCCGCAGAGCGGATTCAGCACCGTCCGGACCACCGGGATGAACCGGGCGAGCACGATCGCCTTGCCGTGTCCGTACCTGGCCAGCAGTTCCTCGGCCCGTTCGACGCCCTCCAGCAGGCTCTTGCGCTTGGTACGGCCCAGCAGCGCCCGGCCGCCGCGGCGGCCGATCAGGTAGCCGACCTGGGCCCCGGCGAGCGCGCCGACCAGGGCGGCGGGCAGCACCTGCCACAGGTGCAGCTGCGGGCCCTTGGTGGCGCCGGGGACGCAGAGCAGGCCCGCGGTGAACAGCAGCGAGTCGCCGGGCAGGAAGAAGCCCACCAGCAGGCCGGTCTCGGCGAACAGCACCACGGCGATGCCGAGCGCGCCGAAGGCGGCGAGCAGCGAGGACGCGTCCAGCGGGTTCACCGCGAGGTGGGAGGCCACCGCGAGGTGCGGGCCCCCCGCGAGGTGAGCGGCCGGAGCGGCAGGGAACTGGAGCAAGGCTGGCGGACCTCCCGTACGTTGGGGGGCGGTCTCACCGCGATTCTCGGTGGGAACCCGCCCAGGACCGTCTACAGTGACGTAGACGGTCTACATGACTGTAGACGAAAGCTGGAGGAAGCGCCGCCATGTCCGACGTACCGTCCGCCCGCCGGCCCGCCGGCGAGCTGGAGGCCGAGGTGCTGGCCGCCCTCTGGTCCGCCCGGCAGCCGATGACGCCGCAGGACGTCCAGACGGCGCTCGGCGGGGTCCTCGCCCGCACCACCATCGCGACGATCCTGGCCCGGCTGCACGACAAGGGCACGGTCGAGCGGACCCGGGCCGGCCGCGCGTACGCGTACACCCCGACCGTCCAGGACACCGCGGGCCTCGCCGCCCGCCGGATGCACACCGAGCTCGGCCGCGAGGCCGACCGCTCCACCGTGCTCGCCCGCTTCGTCTCCGACCTCTCCGCCGAGGACGAGCAGCTGCTGCGCGAGCTGCTCGGCGACGGCGGACCGGGATCGGCGGGCGCACCGTGATGCTCGCCGTCTGGGTGCCGCTGCTGCTGCCCTTCCTCGCCGTCCCGCTGGCCCGCCGCCTCGCCGAGTCGCTGTCGCCCCGGGCCGCCGCCTGGCTGCTGGCCGGCACCGCCACCGTCCTGGCCGGCGGCACCCTCTGCTCCCTCGGCCTGCTCGCCACCGCCGGGCTGCTCCAGCTGCCCCCGGTAGCCGCCCTGGGACACCTCTCGCTGCCCTGGCTCACCGCCGCCGCGCCCAGTGCGCCGGTCGCGGCCGCGCTGGCCGGCCTGGTGCTCGCCGCGCTCGCCGCACGGGCGGTCCGGACCGCCCACCACCGCCGGCTGGAACTGCGGGCCGCCCGGGCCGCACTGCCCGTCGCGCCCGCGCTTCCCGCGCCGGCTCCCGCCGCTCCGCTCTCGGCCGCTCCCCACTCGGCCGCTCCCCACTCGGGCGCCCCCGTGGATGACCAGCATTCGGACATGCGCCCCCTGCGCGCCTCCGTGCGCCGCGCACGCGCCACCCGGTGGCTCCGGTCCCCGCTGGCCCTGCTGCGGCAGCCCGCCGAGTACCCGCTCACCGTGCTGGACGACGAGCACGCCGACGCCTTCGCCCTCCCCGGCCGCCTGCGCCGCCCCGGCCGGACCGGCGAACCCGGCCGGATCGTGGTCACCTCCGGGATGCTGCGCGCCCTCAGCGGCCCCGAGCGCTCCGCCCTGCTCGCCCACGAACGCGCCCACCTGACCGGGCGCCACCACGTCTTCCTCGCCCTCGCCGAGCACGCCGCCGACCTCCACCCGGCGCTCCGCCCGCTGCGAGCGCCCCTCGGGTACCACCTGGAGCGCTGGGCCGACGAGGTGGCCGCGGCCCGGGTCGGCGACCGTGCCGTGACCGCCCGCGCGGTCGGCCGGGCCGCCCTCGCCGCCAGCCGTTCGCCCTGGCCGGCCCGGCCCCGACTGGTCGCCGCCGCGCACTCCGGCCCGGTCCCGCGCCGGGTCGCCGCCCTGCTCCAGCCCCGCCCCGCCCGCCCCGCCGGCACCCCGGCCACCCGGCTGCGCGCCGTCGCCCTGGCCCTGGCCGCCTGCCTGGCGCTGACCACCGGCGCCACCCTGGAGGCCACCGCCGACCTGCACCGCACCGTCGAGGCCGCCCAGCACGAACCGGGCGCGTCCCGCTAGGAAGCCGACCCGGAACCCGCCGCGAGCCGCCCCGCACGGAGCGCCGGTGCACCTCGTAACGGTTTCCGTACCGAGCGGTATGCGGACTTGGCAGACCCCGTCCCCACGCGCGCACCGCACCCGTACGCTTTCGTCAGCGCGTCGACCCCGGCGCGTCCTCGAACGGCGGCGAGGAGCTACACGAGTGCGGCAGACCGGACGGCAGTCCCGACGACCAGAGCGCCGCACCCCGCCGACCGCGGCGGAGCTGGCCAAGGTCCACGAGCGCACCCTCGCCGACGCCGCCGCCCGCGAACTCGCCTTCCCCGAGACCGGCGGCCCCGGCGGACCGGGCGGATCGAACGGGCCGGGCGGCCCCGGCGGACCGAACGGGCCGGGCCTGCTCGAACCCCGCCCCGAGATCGGCGACTCCTGGGCCCGGCTGCGCCGCCTCGGCCTCGACCCCGACACCGGCGCCGCCGCCGTCCTGCTCGGCCCCGCCGAGCTGGAGCAGCGCCGCCGGTCCAGCGGACTCGACAGCGTCATGCCGGTGCTGCGCGAGACCCTGCTCGGGCCGGTCGGCCAGACGCCGCTGATCCTCGCCATCGCCGACGCCGAGGGCCACGTGCTCTGGCAGGACGGCGAGCGCGGCCTGCGCCGCAGCGCCGACCGGATCGGCTTCGTCACCGGCGCCCGCTGGATCGAGGAGAGCGTCGGCACCAACGGCATCGCGGTCGCGCTGCGCGCCCAGCGCCCGATGCACGTCCACTCCGCCGAGCACTACCTGCGCAGCCACCACACCTGGACCTGCGTCGCCGCGCCCGTGCACGACCCGGCCACCGGCCGGCTGGTCGGCGCGATCAACCTCAGCGGCCCGGCCCACAACGTCCGCCCCTACCTGCTCCAGCTCACCGCCACCGCCGCCCGGCTGGCCGAGACCGAGCTGCGCGCCCACCGGCTGGAGTCGCTCAACCAGCTGCGCACCCTGGCCGCCCCGCTGCTCGCCCGGGTCGGCGGCCCGGCCCTGGTGGTGGACGCGGACGGCTGGACGGCCGCCGCCGCCGGGCTGCCGCCGCCCAGTCGGCTCCGCATCCCCAGCGAGGGCTGGGCCCCGGCCGCCGTGCACTGGGTGCCGGGGCTGGGCGAGTGCGTGCTGGAGCCGCTCGCGGACGGCTGGCTGGTGCGCCCGGCCCGCCCGCCCGGGACGGACGGCTCCGGCACGGTGAGCGCCGAGCAGGCCGACGGCGCCCGGCTCCTGCTCGACCTGCGCAGGGCGGACCGCGCCGAACTGTCCGTCCGCGGCGCCGCCGACAGCTGGTCGCACCCCGTCAGCCCGCGCCACGCCGAACTGCTGCTGCTGCTCGCCACCACGCGCGAGGGCAGCACCGCGGCGCAGCTCGCCGAGGCGCTGTTCGGCGACGCCGGGCGGACGGTGACGGTCCGGGCCGAACTGTCCCGGCTGCGCCGCTACCTGGGCGGGCTGCTGGCCCACCGGCCGTACCGCTTCGCCGACTCGGTGCTGGTCACCGTGCAGGGGCCGGAGGACCCGTACGACCTGCTGCCCTCCTCCACCGCGCCGGCCGTACGGCGGCTGCGGGCGGAGCTGGCGGCGGACCTGGTACGGCTGCCGGGTGCCGCGGCGCCCCTGCCTTCTCCGCCGCCTTCCCCCCTGTCCCCGCCGCTGCCCTCGCCGCGTTCCGACGGCGAGGCCGGGGATCAGCCGCCCGCGAGCAGTGCGGCCAGCTGGGCGTCGGTCGGGCCGCAGTCGCGCTCCTGCTCGACCGAGACCAGCGCGTAGGTGCGGTCCAGCCAGGCCTTCACCCGGGGCTTGGAGACCTCCAGCAGGGCGCTGCCGTGCGGGGATTCGAGCGCCAGGTGCAGCGTCGAGCCGTGGCAGGGACAGTACGCCGGCCACAGCTTGACGTCGCCCTGGCCGCTCAGCGTCTGCAGGCCGTCGCGCAGCAGGTCGCGGGAGAACACCCAGTCCGCTTCGTCCGGACGCCCCAGGTGGAAGGTCAGCAGCACCTCGTAGGGGCGCGCGGCGTCGAAGCGGAACCGGGTGCGCACCTCGCCGACCACTTCGTCGCCCAGCGAGATCCGCAGCGTCAGCACCTCCTCCACCGCCGCCGGAGCGGCGGTGGAGCCGCCCCCATCGCCGCCCGTGGGGGTGGCGGCGAGGGGGGCACTGGAGGCTGCGGACAGCGGGTCGGGCGGCATGACGGTCTCTCCGGGAACGGCGCGGGATGCCATCAGCCTGCGCCACCGCCGCCGGGTGGGCAAGGGTTGCAAGGGGGTTGCAACAACGCTCCTCCGGGCCCGACCGATCCCGGTCGGACTCATCGGACGGGCCGTCAACTTCCTTCCATCGAACGGATGTCCGGAAAACCGAGCGATTCCGTCCACCCTCCGGCCACCCGCTGGTACGCTCTCCCCCTCCCGACGCGGGCCCGCGGCGGGACCGGCCCGGGACGGCCGGATCCGGGCCCGTCGCCGGTGCGTGGGAGAATACGGCGACGCGACGGCAACTTCGGGGAGGGAGGGGTCTGGTGGCTGTGCGCGGGGAGACCGCGTGGGACGTGCAGCACGAGCCCGCACGGCAGGGTCGGCACGGTCGGCCACGTCCGTTCGGCGGCCGGTTCCGGCTGCCCACCCTCCGCTTCTCCGGCGCCGCGATGGCGATGTCCACCGTCGTCGGCATCAGCATCGCCACCACCCTCCTGCTGAACGAGCAGCAGGGCATCGGCCGTCGGGCCGGCGTCGCCCGTGTCGGCACCACCCCGCCGCCCAGCCCCGGCGCCACCGACCAGGCAGAGGCTGCCTCCGACCGGGCCACGGACACACCCGCGCCGCCCTCCGGCAGTCCGCACGGCCCGAAGCCCCCGGGGCACGCCCCGGCCCACCCGTCCGGCCCGGCGAACGCCGCGGCCCACCCGTCCGGCCCGGCGAACGCCGCGGCCACGCCTCGGGACGGCCTGCGGGCGGGGACGGCCGTCCCGGTCACGCCGTCGACCGGCGGCCAGGCCTCCGCCGGGCACGACCCCCGGCCCTCGGCCGACGCCCCCGCGAACGGCACCGGCACGGGCGGGCAGCCGAACCCCGGAGCCTCGCCCGCGGCCCAGCCGTCCACGCCGCCGCCGTCGTTCACGCCCTCCACCGGGCAGCCCGACGCGGGCCAGGTCGGCGCGGCACAGGCGGGCGCCGGACGGACCGACACCGGACAGTCCCCGCACCCGCCCGGGCTCCAGTCGACCACCCCGGCCCGGCCCGGACCCGCCTTCCCCGGCGCCGCCCTTCCCGCCCCCGGCCGCCCGCTGCCGCCGCCCGGCACCGGCGCGCCTGACACCGGCGCCCCTGACACCGGCGTGCCTGGCACCGGCGCGCCCGCGACCGGCGCGCCCGCCGCCGAGGGCTCCGCCCCGGAGGCCGACCAGGCCCTGACCGGCGCCGGCCTGACCGCCACGGTCGGACGCGACGGCCTCCGGCACGCGCTCGACCTCACCGTGGCCGAGCCGGTCACCGCCCTGCAGGCCGAATTCCGGCTCGCTCCGGGCGAGTTGGCCCCCGGCGACGGCGCCGCCTGGACCGACCTTCCGGGCGCCGTGGTGACCACCCAGCAGGAACGCGGCACCCTGGTCTACCGCTTCACCACCCCGCCCGGCACGGACGTGAAGCCCGGCCGCTACGCCTTCGTGGTGCGCGGCACCCGCCCGGCCGATCCGGTCGGTCCGGTCGGTCCGGTGCGCAAGCCGGGCCCGCCGGAGACCTGGAACGCCGCCGCCTTCGGCATCGACCACCCCCGGGCGGTCGCCGCACTCGGCGGCTTCGGCCCGCTGCTCCCGCAGCCCGCCCAGCACCGGGCGCCCCACGCCCGCTGACCGCCCGTCGGCGATCGGCCGGTCGGCCCCCGGCTCCGGCCCGGCGCTCCGATCGCCCGGCCCGCCGACCGGTCCCGGAAGCCGTTCGGGCCGTCCGACGATCAGGCAGTTCACCGGGCTCATCCCCGCACCCACGTTCGTTACTGTGGGCAGCACCCGGCCCGGCGCCCCACCGGCCCCGGCCCGGGCCGTCGTTCCGCACCCGAGGAGGAGCCTTGTCCACCGTCCTGACCCAAGGCGGCAATGCACCGCTGACCGCCGCGCGGGTGACCGTCGAGGTCACCGCGCCCAAGGCGCTGGACGTCTCCGGCCTGCTGCTGACCGACGCCGGCAAGGTCCGCTCGGACGCCGACTTCGTCTTCTTCAACGCCCCGCACGGGCCCGGCGTCAGCCTCCGCCCGGCCACCGCCGGAGCGCCGGACGCGATCACCGTCGACACCCCGGCCGTCCCGGCCGACATCAGCAAGGTCGTGATCACCGCCAGCCCGGCCGACCAGTCCGCGACCTTCGCCGGGATGGAGCCCACCGCCACCCTCCGGGACGCCGACACCGGCGAGGTGCTGGTCACCTTCACTCCGCCCCGGCTGGGTCTGGAGACCGCGCTGATCGTGGTCGAGGTCTACCGGCGGAACGGGGTCTGGAAGGTGCGCGCGGTCGGCCAGGGCTACGCCGACGGCCTGGCGGGCATCGCCACCGACTTCGGCGTCACCGTCGACGACTCACCCGCTCCGGCGCCGCAGCCGGTCCCGGCCGCGACTCCTGCCCCGGCCGCGGCTCCTGCCCCGGCCTCGCCGAGCGCGCCGACCGTCCAGATCCACTCCACGGCCGAGGCCACCCCGCCCGCCCCGCCGCTGCCGCCGGTGCCCCCGGTCGACCCCCGGATCGCCCTCGCCACCGTCCCGTCGATGCCCACGATGCCCCCGGCTCCGGCCCCGGCCGCCCCCGCAGCCCCGGCCCCCGCCGAGCGCCCCAGGGTCACCCTGGACAAGGGCCGGGTCAGCCTGGTGAAGGGCAGCTCCGTCTCGCTGGTGAAGAACGGCCGCCCCTTCCTCTCCTCCGTCCGGATGGCCCTCGGCTGGGAGTCCGCCGCCCGTGGCCGGGACATCGACCTGGACGCCTCCTGCCTCGCCTTCGACTCCCGGCACCAGCGCCTGGAGACGGCCTGGTTCATGAAGCTGACCATCTTCGACGGCGCGATCGCCCACTCCGGTGACAACCTGGTCGGCGGTGACGGCGGCGACGACGAGGCGATCACCGTCCACCTGGAGGGCCTGCCGGCCGAGGTCCACGCGCTGGTGTTCGTGGTCAACTCCTTCTCCGGCCAGAAGTTCACCGAGCTGCGCAACGCCTACTGCCGCCTGGTGGACGTCCGCACCGAGGAGGAACTGGTCCGCTTCGACCTCACCCAGTCCGAGCCGCGCACCGGCGTGGTGATGTGCAAGCTGGTCCGCCGCCCCTCCGGCGAGTGGGAGATGACGGCGCTCGGCGAGTTCGTCGACGGTAAGACCGCCCGGGCGATGATCGAGCCGTCCGCCGCCCTGCTCTGACGCCGTCCCGCCCGGACGCCGCCCTGCTCCGAATCCGTCCCGTCCGAATCCGTCCCGTCCGACGCCGTCCTCCTCCGAATTCAACGTCAGTTCGGCGCATGCGAATTCACCCCCCTGGGGCATCAAGTCGTCCACGGATCGACTCGATTGACTCTCAGGGGGGTGAAGAGCACTCTCCCTTCCACCGCTGAGGAGAGACCGTGCGCCGCTTCCCGTCCCGCCTCGCCGTCGCCGGCACCGCCGTCGCCCTGACCGCGGGCCTCATCGCCCCCACCGCCGCCCAGGCCGCCAACAACCCCGCCACCGGGCCCGCCGCCCGCGCCGCCGCACTGAAGTGGGCCGCCCTCGGCGACTCCTACTCGGCGGGCGTCATCGAGGCCGCCGGCGACCTGACCGCGCCCCAGGACGGCTGCGCCCGCACCACCGGCTCGTACCCCGAGATCATCCGCAGCGACCTGGGCTCCATGGCCGAGCTGAGCAACGTCAGCTGCAGCGGCGCCACCATCCCGGACGTCTACGCGAACAAGCAGAGCCCGCTCGGCCGCCCGCTGCCGCCGCTCGGCACCGACCCCAACGCCCCCCGTGCCGCCGCAGGTCGACGCCGTCGACCCGGACACCCAGGTGATCACCGTCGGCATCGGCGGCAACGACCTCGGCTTCGCCGGAATCCTCAAGGACTGCATCGAACTCGGCGCCGCCCACCTCGGCCGGGGCACCCCCTGCAAGGACAAGTACGACACCCAACTGGCCGGCCGCTTCGACGAGTTGCGCAACGACTACGACACCATGCTCGGTGCGCTGCAGGCGAAGGCCCCGTCCGCCCGGATCTTCACCGTCGGGTACCCGCACCTCATCCCCGAGAACGCCCGCCTCTGCCAGTACGGCAACCTGCTGCAGTTCGCCACCTTCACCGCCGGGGACCTCACCTGGGCCCGCACCCGCATCCTGGAACCGCTGAACCAGGTCATCGAGCGGCAGACCTCGGCCCGGCAGGCCGACTACGTCGACCTCTACTCCGGCTCCGCCGGGCACAGCGTCTGCGACGCCGACCACTGGCTGGACGGCGTGCTGACCAGCGTCGTCCCCCTCAAGTACGCCGTGGTGCACCCCAACGCCAAGGGCCAGGCCTTCGCCGCCCGCCAGGTCGAGGGGACCGTCCTCGGCAGCTGAGCCACGCCCCTCGGCGAGCACCGGAAAAGCACTGGCCCGACCGCCCGTTCGCGGTCATCCTGTTGCGATGCACATCCGCGAAGCCACCTCCGAGGACTGGTCGGCCATCTGGCCGTTCTTCCGGACCATCGTCGCCGCCGGCGAGACCTTCCCCTACCCCCTCGACATGCCCTCCGAGCTGGGCCGGGAGTGGTGGATGCACTCCGCGCCCGACCGCACGGTGGTCGCCGTCGACGAGGACGGCACGGTCCTCGGCACCGCCACCATGAACCGCAACCGCCCCGGCAACGGCGCGCACGTGGCCAGCGCCAGCTACATGGTCGACCCGGCGCACCACGGCAAGGGCATCGGACGGGCCCTGGTCGAGTACACCCTCGACTGGGCCCGCCGGGCCGGCTTCCGCGCCATGCAGTTCAACGCGGTGGTCGCCAACAACCACCACGCCGTCAAGCTCTACCGGTCACTGGGCTTCGAGATCGTCGGCACCGTCCCCGAGGCCTTCCTCCACCCGGTGGACGGCTACGTCGGCCTGCACGTCATGCACCGCCCGCTCTGAGCCCTACTCCTCGATCGCCCCGCCGACCGCGCGCAGGTGCTGCCGGAAGCTGTACGACGGTTCGGCGGCGCGCCGCTCCAGGTACTCGTCGAACCGGGTCTGCCTGCGCAGCGTGTCCCCGGCCGCGATCCGCCCGGCCTGCGCACGCTCGGTCCGGGCGATCGCGGCGGCGGTCTCCAGCACCTCCTCCACGCGGTCGGCGGGCACGAACAGCACCCCGTCCGCGTCGGCGAACACCACGTCCTCGGCGCTCACCAGGTGCGGCCCGACCCGCGCCGACACCAGCGCCTCCGGCTCCCGCCCGTCCAGCCGCATCGGCCCGAGCGGCAGCGCGCCGTAGCTGAACACCGGCAGCCCGATCTCCAGCAGCTCCGGCGTGTCCCGGTGCAGCCCCCACACCACGATCCCGGCCACCCCGGCGGCCCGCGCCTCCAGCACCGCGAGGTCCCCGATGCAGGCCTCGTCCGTCCGCCCGCCGTTGTCGATCACCAGGACGTCCCCGTCCCGGGCCGCGCCGTACGCCTCCAGGAACACGTCGACGCTCCCGTAGTGCCGCACCGGCAGCGCGCGCCCTGCCACCCGGGCTCCGGCGGTCACCGCCGCCACCCCCACCGGCGCCGCCCGCAACTCCACCCCGAGCCGCACGCACGCGTCCGCCACCAAGGGCGTGGACAACCCCTCGAACTGCTTCAACATCCCCAACTCCTCTCGCCAAGGACCCAGTTGACCAGCACCGGAATCCTACGCCGGGCTCAAACTCACACCATCGAGTGAAAGCCCGCCGTGTACTGCACAACCCGACCGGACGGCGAATAGCGTGACGTCCCTCCGAAGGAGGGGCATCATGAGTGCTGTGGCGCATGAGCAACCGATCACGAACTCCCCGTCGCAGGCCGACATCCTGCTGGAGAGCTTCCTGAGCCTGCACTCCCCCGAAGGCTTCCGGGCTGAGCTCATCGAGGGAGAGATCATCGTGGCACCACCGCCGGATGGCAGGCACGAGTACTACTTCGACCTGCTGATCGAGGAGGTGAAGGCGAAGTCAGCAGTCCGCATGCAAGGTTCCGGCAACAAGGGGCTTCGATTGGCCAGGGGCGGCCTCTGCCCCAAGAACTACGTCATCCCGGACCTGACCTTCGCTCCGAGGGAACTCGACATCTTCTGGGACGCTCCGCCGTGGATGGACCCTGACGGAGTCGCGATGGTCGCGGAGATCACCTCCAGCAAGCCCGATCAGGACCGCATCGCCAAGCGGCACTGCTACGCCAAGTCCGGCATCCCGCTCTACCTCCTCATCGACCGCGAGAAGTCGCAGGTCAGCCTCTTCTCCAAGCCGCACCGGGAGGAGTACACCGAGGTCCACCTGGCCGCCTTCGGCGAACCGCTCGCCCTACCGCCCCCGTTCGACTTCGAGCTGGACACCAAGCACTTCCTCCGAACCTAGACACGCGACGGCCCGCACCCCCCGTCAGGGGTGCGGGCCGTCGCGTTGCCCGGGCGCCCGGTCAGTTGCGGGTGGCCATGGCGCGCAGGAAGAAGGTGAGGTTGGCAGGGCGCTCGGCGAGGCGGCGCATGAAGTAGCCGTACCACTCCTGGCCGTACGGGAGGTAGACCCGCATGGTGTTGCCCTCGCCGGCGAGGCGCAGCTGCTCCTCCGGGCGGATGCCGTACAGCATCTGGTACTCGAAGGAGTCCCGGGTGCGGTTGTTCCACTGGGCCAGCTGGCCGGCGATCTTGATCATGTTGGGGTCGTGCGAGGCGATCATCGGGTAGCCCTCGCCCGCCATCAGGACCTTCAGGGCCCGGACGTACGCGAGGTCGACCTCGTGCTTGCCCTGGAAGGCGACCGACTCCGGCTCCTTGTAGGCGCCCTTGCACAGGCGCACGCGCGAGCCGGCGCCGGAGAACTCGCGGCAGTCGGCCTCGGTGCGGCGCAGGTAGGCCTGGAGGACGACGCCCAGCCAGGGGAAGTCCGCCCGCAGCTCGCGCGCGATGGCGAGGGTGGAGTCCGTGGTGGTGTGGTCCTCCATGTCGAGGGTCACCGTGGTGCCCGCGTCGGCGGCGGCCTCGCAGATGCGGCGGGCGTTCTCCAGCGCGATCTTCTCGCCGTCCACCGGCAGGAACTGGCCGACGGCCGACAGCTTGACCGACACCTCGGCACCGGCGGCGAGGCCGGTCTCCTTGAGGGCCTTGAGCAGGTGCTCGTACGCCTCGGCGGTGCCGGCGGCCTGGGCGGCGTCCTTGGTGTCCTCGCCGAGGTGGTCGAGGGTGACCTTGCGGCCGGTGGCGACCAGGTCGTCGCACGCGGTGACGGCGTCGTCGAGCACGGCGCCGGCGACGAAGCGCTCGACTATCGCGTGGGTCGGGGGGAACTTCTCGACCACGGTGCGGACCTGCGGGGACCGGGAGGCCGCGAGAAGGGCGGAACGGAGCATCGTGACTCCTGGAGCTGGTGTTTCCAAGGGTGGCAGAAAGAGGGCCGGGGCGGCGGTACGGGGGTGGGACCGCCGCCCCGGCGGGGCGATGCCCGGCTGCGGGGCCGGACCTCGCGGGTGACCGATGGCCTCTACGGCGGACCGGCCGGCATCAGGGCTGGTCAGCCCATGTGCGGGTAGCGGTAGTCCGTCGGCGGGACGAAGGTCTCCTTGATGGAGCGGGTCGAGGTCCAGCGCGCCAGGTTCTGCTTGGCACCGGCCTTGTCGTTGGTGCCGGAGGCCCGGCCACCGCCGAAGGGCTGCTGGCCGACGACGGCGCCGGTCGGCTTGTCGTTGATGTAGAAGTTGCCGGCCGCGAAGCGCAGCTTGTGCATCGCGTCCTGGGCCGCCGCGCGGTCCTGGGAGATGATCGAGCCGGTCAGGCCGTAGGCCGACACCGACTCCATCTGCGCCAGCATCTCCTCGTACTTCTCGTCCTCGTAGACGTACACGGCGAGGATCGGGCCGAAGTACTCGTCCCGGAAGTACTCCGAGGCCGGGTCCTGGCAGACCAGGACGGTCGGGCGGACGAAGTAGCCGACCGAGTCGTCGTAGGTGCCGCCGGCCAGGACCTCGACGGTGTCGTCGGCCCGGGCGCGGTCGATGGCGGCCTTGTTCTTGGCGAAGGCGCGCTCGTCGATGACGGCCGACATGAAGTTGGACAGGTCGGTGACGTCGCCCATGGTGAGGCCGTCGACCTCGGCGGCGAACTCGTCCTTGAGGTTCGCCCACAGCGAGGCGGGGACGTAGGCGCGGGAGAGCGCCGAGCACTTCTGGCCCTGGAACTCGAAGGCGCCGCGGGTCATCGCGGTCTTCAGCACGGCCGGGTCGGCGGACGGGTGGGCGACCAGGAAGTCCTTGCCGCCGGTCTCGCCGACGATCCGCGGGTAGGTGCGGTAGCCGGCGATGTTGTTGCCGACCTCGCGCCACAGGTGCTGGAAGGTGGCGGTGGAGCCGGTGAAGTGGATGCCGGCCAGCGCCGGGTGCTTGAGCGCCACGGCGGAGACGTCCAGGCCGTCGCCGGTCACCATGTTGATGACGCCCTTGGGCAGGCCGGCCTCCTCCAGCAGCTGCATCAGCAGGTGCGCGGAGTACTGCTGGGTCGGGGACGGCTTCCACAGCACCACGTTGCCCATCAGCGCGGGCGCGGTCGGCAGGTTGCCGGCGATCGCGGTGAAGTTGAACGGGGTGATCGCGTAGACGAAGCCCTCCAGCGGGCGGTGGTCGCTGCGGTTCCACACGCCGTCCGAGGAGATCGGCTGCTCGGCCATGATCTGGCGGGCGAAGTGCACGTTGAAGCGCAGGAAGTCGACCAGCTCGCAGGGGGTGTCGATCTCGGCCTGCTGGGCGGTCTTGGACTGGCCGAGCATGGTGGCGGCGGCCAGGGTCTCGCGCCAGGGGCCGGCCAGCAGGTCGGCGGCCTTGAGGAAGATCGCGGCGCGGGAGTCGAAGGAGAGCGCCTGCCAGGCCGGAGCAGCGGCCAGGGCAGCGTCGATGGCGTCCTGCGCGTCGGCCTGGGTGGCGTTGCGCAGGGTGCCGAGCCGAGCCGCGTGGTTGTGCGGCTGGACGACGTGGATCTCGGTGCCGCCGCCCATCCGGCGCTCACCGTTGATCGTCATGGTCAGCTGGACCGGCTCCTGGCCGCCCAGCTCCTTCAGCTTGGCCTCCAGACGAGCCCGTTCCGGGCTGCCGGGGGCGTAGCTGTGGACCGGCTCGTTCACCGGCGCGGGGACCTGGGTCACAGCGTCCATAGAGCGCACGCTCTCCTTCGTTCGTTGCGGGGGGATTGCCTGCGCGGGTCGCACGCAGGCCACAGCACGAACGCTATTCCTGCCTGCCCGGCCACTTGATTGGCCGGGCGGCTAAAGTCCCCCGTACGGCGTTGTCCGCCCCGACGAACGCGGTCACGCGGCGGTCACGACCGCCCGTCAGGCGGCCCGCCCCGCACGCCCCGCCGACGCCACCGACGCCACCGGCCGCTCCCAGTCGATCCGGTACCCGTGCACCGGGCGGAGCATCTTCTCCGGGCTCATGAAGGTCCGCATCATGATCGGTGCGACCACCCGGAACAGCATCCGGGCGACCGGCCCGGAGGCCTTCTGGTTGTTGGTGCGTTCCGCGTCCGCCGCGATCTTCTCCACCCGGGGCCGGCGCATCGCCTCGTACGCGGCGAAGGCCTCGGTGTGGTCGGGCAGGTCGCGCAGGCAGCGGGCGAGCTCGACGGCGCTCTCGACGGCCAGCGAGACGCCCTGGCCGGAGCTGTTGGACGGCGCGTGCACCGAGTCGCCGACCAGCACCATCCGGCCGCGGTACCAGTGCGGGACGGACGGCATGATCTCCAGCCGGGGGAAGGTCTCGACCGTCCCGGCGTCGGCGACCCGCAGCACCTCGCGGGCGGGCAGGTCCTCGGCGTGCAGCTCACGGCAGCGGCGCAGCCACTCCTCCGGGCTCACCGCGCGGACCTGTTCGTAGCTCAGCTGCTCGGGCTGGGGGATGTTGCTGAACCAGGCGGTGCCGCTGCCGTCGGCCAGGCCCCAGTATCCGAAGAAGGCCCGGGCGCCGTTGGCGAAGTGGACGGTCTCGCCGCGTCCGGCCCGTCCGGGCAGCCGGTACGGGCTGTAGCCGCCGACGCCGAGCAGACCGGTGTACCGGGCGGCGGGCGCGGCCGGGTCGATCAGGGTGCGGACGGTCGATCCGGTGCCGTCGGTGCCGATCAGCAGGTCGCCGGTGGCGCTGGTGCCGTCGGCGAAGTGCGCGGTGATGCCGTCGGCGGTCTCCTCGGCGCCCACCAGCCGTTTGCCGTGGCGCACTTCGAGGCCGGCCTCGCGCAGCCGCCGCTGCAGCACCTCGTACATCTCGGCGCGGCGCATCAGCCGCCCGCGCGGCAGGTCGGGCAGGCCCGCGAACTCGGCCAGCGTCCCGCCCTTGCCGTCCTCGATCACCATCGGCCCGACCGGCTGCCCGATCCGGCCGACCTCCGCCTCCAGGCCGACGACGGCGAGGGCGCCGAGCCCGTTGGGGGCGATCATGAAGGTCCCGCCGATGCCCTCGGCGGAGGTCTCGTAGGCCTCGAAGATCTCCGCCTCGATGCCGGCCCTGCGCAGCGCCAGCGCCGTCACCGGGCCGGCGATGCCGCCGCCGATGACCAGGGCCTTCTTCTTCGACGTACGCGTGGTGCTCATTCCAGGCTCCTCATGAACTCCTGCAGGGTCCGGTTGAACTCCGGGTCCCCGATCTGGCGGATGAGGTTCTCGGTGTAGCGGCGCTCCGCCTCCAGCAACGCGAGGGCGTACTCCTCCTCGACCACGAACATGGGGTGGACACCCATGTCCTCGGCCTTGCGCAGCATGGCGCGCGAGGTGTCGATCCGCGCGTCCAGCGCCTCCAGCCGACGGCCGAGCAGCTCGGCCGACTCCTCGGTCGGAAGTACCACCAGCAGGCAGAGGGCGACCCCGAAGGCCGGGTACTCCTCCTGCGGTTCGGCGAGCCACTCGCGCATCCAGTCCCGGAGCTCCGCCTGCCCCTCGGGCGTGACGGCGTAGACGGTGCGTTCCGGTCGCTGGGTGTCGCGGACGGTCTCCTGCTCGGCCACGAACCCGGCCTTCCGCAGCTGCTCCACGACCATGTAGAGCGAGCTGCGGTTGTACTTGATGTTGCGGTCCTTGCCGTGCTCCTTGAGCCGGCGACCCATCTCGTAGGGGTGCATCGGTTCGGCTCCGAGTTCGGCCAGGACCGCGAGGGCCAGCGGGTTCGAGACCTTGCGTCGCTTCGCCATGAGAACGTTCCTCATCACTTGGTCAGTACTGACTATCCATTCTCGGATAGTCAGAGTCAACTATTCAGGGGCAACCATCGTGGGACGGCCCGCAACTCTGTCCGCCCGGCTAAAATCAACCACACACCGTTGTCCGAGCGGATGAAGGAGGCCCGGAGTGACCACCCCCGGCCTTCCGCTCCGGCAGCTGCTGATGTCCCTGGGCGAGCCCCTCGTCGAACTCCAGGCCGCCCCACTGGGGTTGGACGTCCCCGTGCGCGACGTCGCGATCCTCGATCCGGAGGACCAGCCCACCGCCGCCCCCGGCGAACTCGTCCTCGCGATCGGTGCCCGCGGCCGCGCCGCCCTCCCCGCCCTGCGCGCGGCGGGCCGGGCCGGCGCCGCCGCCGTGGCGGTCAAGCTGGACGCCCCCGGCCAGGCCGACGCCCTGCGCGAGGCCGCCACCGACGCGGGCGTCGCCCTGCTCTCGGTGCGCCGCGAGACCCGCTGGGAGCACCTCGACTCACTCGCCCGGGCGATCATCGCCGGCCCCGACGCCCCGGACTCCCCCGGCGCCCCCGAACCCAACGCCGGTGACCTCTTCTCCCTCGCCCAGACCGTCGCCGTGCTCACCAACGGAATCGTCTCGATCGAGGACACCTCCAGCCGGGTGCTCGCCTACTCGCGCTCCTCCGACTCCGACGAGGTCGACGACCTGCGCCGGCTGTCCATCCTCGGCTGGCAGGGCCCGGAACCGTACCTCTCCAAGCTCCGCGAGTGGGGCATCTTCCAGCACCTGCGCAGCTCGGACGCCCCGATCGCGGTCGAGCCGCACCCCGAACTCGGCCTGCGCCGCCGCCTCGCGGTCGGCATCCGGGCCGGGGCGCAGCCGCTCGGCACCATCTGGGTGCAGGAGGGCGCCCAGCCGCTGGCCCCGCTGGCCGAACAGGCCCTGGTCGGCGCGGCCCGGGTGGCCGCCGCCCAACTGGTCCGCCGCCGCCGGGAGCTGTCCGCCGACGTCCGGCTCACCCAGACCCTGCTGACCGGCCTGCTGGAGGGCTCCACCGGCCCCCAGTCGCTGGCCACCCACCTCGGCCTGGACCTGCGCCGCCCGGCCACCGTGCTGGCGTACAGCGCCCACACCACCGAGGCGCTGCACCGCTCCGACGTCACCGGCCTGATCTCGGTGCACACCGCCGCCCGGCACCGCACCGCACTGCTCGCCCCGATCGAGTCCCGGGTCTACGTGCTGCTGCCCGAACTCCCGCCGGGCCTGCCGATGACCACCCTGCGCGGCTGGGCCGACGAGGTGGTCACCGCCGCCCGGGAGCACCTCGGCGTGCCGCTGCGCGCCGCGATCGGCTCGACCGTCGAGGGCCTCTCCCAGGTGCCGGACTCCCGCGCCCAGGCCGACCGGATCCTGGACGCGATGGGCCGCGGCGGGGTCGACCTGGACGTCGCGGCGCTGATCGACGTCCAGGCCGAGGTGCTGGTCAGCGAGATGCTGGCGCTGCTCCAGGAGCGCGGCGGCCTGCGCGACCCGCGGCTCACCGCGCTCACCGAGTACGACCGCCGGCACGGCACCCGGCTGGCCGAGTCGGTGCTTGCCTGGCTGGACGCCCTCGGCGAGGTCCGGGTCGCCGCCGACGCCCTGCACATCCACCCCAACACCCTGCGCTACCGGGTGCGCCGCGCCGAGCAGTTGACCGGCATCGACCTCGCCCAGCCGCAGCAGCGGCTGCTGGCGATGCTGCAACTGCGGCTGCCCGCGGACGAGTAGTCACCCGTCCTCGCGCACCGGTCAGCCGCGCCCGGCCCGCCACTGCTCCCAGGCCGACAGCCACAGCTCCTCCACCAGCCGCTGCTCCTCCCAGGCCGCCTGCCCGCCGCAGCCCGGCCGCTCCCGCCACAGCTGCTCCCAGGCCCGCTGGGCCGGCAGGCTCGCCACCTCGCTGGCGAACACCGTGTACCGGACGACCTCCTCGACCGCCGCCTCCCCCTCCGGCGTGCCGACCAGCCAATGCGTCTGCCGGGACAGCCGGTTGAGGTGGTTGACCATCGAGGTCACGGCCGCCGCGGCCTCCTCCCGGGTCTCCGTGGCGAGCCGCATCTGCTGGCGCACCGCCGCCTCCCAGCGCACGGCGCAGGCGTCCCCGCGCAGCCCTCGCGGCAGCCGCGGCGTACGCCCGACCCGCACCTGCGCCTCGATCGCGGCGGCCTCCGCGATGCTCTGGGCGATCAGCTCCCGGTGTGCCTCCAGCCCGGCGGCGGGCGGCAGTTCGCGCTCCTCGACCGGCACGTACCGGGCCCGCCGGGCGGCGAGGTCGCGCAGCAGCTCGGTGCGTCCGCGCAGGTAGCACTCGAAGTCCCCGATCCCGCCGAGCTCCACGCAGCCGGGCGGCAGCCCGCGCCCGCACACCGTGACGGCCTGCCCGCCGACCCGCAGCCGCCCGGCCCAGACCTGCCCGGCCGCCCCGCCGCCGGACGCCACCGGCCGGTCCTCGTGCACCTCCACCGCGCAGGACTCGCCGTCCACGGTGATCCACTCGCGCAGCGCCCGCACCAGGCCCGGGCCGTCGCCCTCGTCGATGCCCAACTGCTCGTAGACCCGGTCGCGTTCGTCCTCCACCACGTCCTCCAGCTCGGGCAGCACCTCGCAGCCGTCGGCCCCGGGCCGGTAGGTGCGCACGGTCACGTACGGCCCGGCCGCGGTGGTCCAGTCACCGACCTGCACCTCGACCCAGCGCAGCTCGCCGCCGCAGGTCTCGAAGGCCGCCAGCGCCTCGCCGCGGCCCGCCGGCCAGGCCACGCCGTACACCGGGAAGTCCACCGCGGCGAGGGTCCGGCGGGAGAACTCCTCCTGATCGGCGAAACGATCCTGCCCGCCCGGCCGGTCCGGCCCCGACCGCCCGGCGTTCCACTCCCGGGGTTCCTGGGGCCTTCCGCCGTTCTCCCGCACCATCCTGTGCCGCACCCCCGAGTCCTCGCGCCCGCACCGCTGACGCCACCTTACGTGGCCGCAGCTGCCGGGTCATCAGCTCGACTGACGGACAGGGGCGGTGGCCGTGTCAGTGGGGCCGGTTGTCAGCCGCCCTCCCTACGCTGGCGGCATGACAGCACAGAACAGCGCAGCCCAGGCCGCCTTCCCCGCCCGGATCAGCATCGTCACCCTCGGCGTCTCCGACCTCGACCGCAGCGCCCGCTTCTACGAGGACCTCGGCTGGAAGCGCTCCTCCGCCTCCAGCCCGGAGATCGTCTGGTTCCGCACCGCCGACTCGGTGCTCGGCCTCTTCCCCAGCGAGGAACTGGCCGCCGACGCGGGCGTGCCCGCCACCGGCGAACCGTCCTTCCGCGGCGTCACCCTGGCGGTGAACCTGGAGTCCCCCGCGCTGGTGGACGCCGCGCTGCGGACGGCCGTCGAGGCCGGCGCCGTGGTGGTCAAGCCGCCGGTCCCGACCAGCTGGGGCGGCTACTCGGGCTACTTCGAGGACCCGGACGGGCACCTGTGGGAGCTGGCCCACAACCCGTTCTTCCCCTTCACCGAGGACGGCTCGCTGGACCTCCCGTAGGGGCCCGGCGGCCCGGCCCTCCGACCGGCGCCCCCGGGCCCCGACGGGCTCAGCCCTTGGACCGCGCCTTGAAGGCCGCCTTGCGCGCCTCCTTGGCCAGCGCCCGGTCCGTGTGCAGCTCCCCGATCGCCTCCAGGACGTCCGCCGTGTACGGGTGGTCGACCCGCCACAGCTCACCGAACCACGCGGCCGGATCGCCCTTCACCGGCAGGTCGGTGATCAGCTCGCGCAGCAGCGCGGCGTCGCCGCCGCTGTCCAGCAGCTGGGCGGCGAAGGTGTCGACCACCGTCCACAGCGCCATCGACCGCTCCGGCACCGGCACGTCCGTGGCGCCCAGCGCGGACAGCCAGGCCCGGGCCGAACCGCCCAGCTCCGGGTCGTCCAGCACCTCCCGGACGGCGGGCTCGGCCTCCGCCCCCAGCAGGTTCAGCGCCGAGACGCACAGCATCCTGCGCAGCGGCCCGTACGCGTCGTCACCGCGCGCGGCCGCCAGCAGCTCGCGCGCCGCCGGCACCGGCTCCCGGCCCTCCACCCAGACCCGCAGCTCCTCCTCCGGCAGCACGTTGGCCGACTCGCACACCCCGCGCAGCAGCTCCGCCGCGTCCCCCTGGGCCAGCTCGCCGACCAGCGGCGCGTCGTAGCCGTCCTCCAGCAGCCACTGGCGGATGCCGTACTGGCCGAGCGGGGTGAGCCGGACCAGCCCGAAGCGGGCCGACTCCTCCTCGTCCAGCGGCGCCTCGCCGACGACGGGCTCCTCGCCCTCCTCCTCGTCGAACAGCTCCGGGTCGATCGGGCGGTAGTCCAGCAGGCCCAGCTCGGCGAGGTCGCCCAGCATCGGGTCCAGGGCGACCATCACGTCCGTGATGTCGCCGAGCAGCTCCTCGCTCGGCTCCTCGCCCTCCGGCACCACCAGCAGCGCGGCCAGCACGCCGAGCGGGACGGTCTCGTTGCCCGGGTCGGCGAAGGCGGTGGTCTCGTACAGCACCTGCAGCGCCTCGTCGAGCAGCTCGGCGGCGGCGTCCCGGGCCTCCTCGACCTCGTTCAGGCCGTCCTCGTCCTCCTCGCCGCCGTCCGCCGGAGCAGGCTCCGCGCCCTCCTCCTCGTCCTCCTCCGGCAGCGAGTCCGCCTCCACCGCCAGCTCCCGGACGATCCCGGCGGCGGTCAGCCACAGCTCCAGGACGGTGTCCGGGTCCCCCTGCTCGGCGGGTTCCAGGTCCGGCCCCGGCACGGCGACGTGCTCGCCGTCCTTGGTCGTGCCCAGCTCCACCAGGTCCAGGTCGCAGGCCAGCGACCAGGCCCGCAGCGCCTCGACCTCGGCCTCCTCGGGCACCTCGCCCTCGGCGGGAGCCAGCCCCAGCAGCCGGGCGGCGGGCGCCCGGTCCTCCTCGACCAGGTCGCCGAACTCGTCCACCGTCCGGTGCGGGGACGCCCAGCGGGCCAGCGCCAGGGCGTAGCCGAACATCGGGACGGCCTTCGCCTGCTCGGCCAGCTCCTGCTCCGGGGGCAGCTTCACCGGCGGCACCAGGACCGCCGCGTCGTCCAGGTCCTCGTCGTCCAGGCCGTGCGCGGCGAACGCCCCGTAGAGGTCCTGGAGCTCCATGTCGGCGGGCAGCACGGCCTCGGCCGCACCCTCCCCCGCCGAAGCCCCACCGTTCTTCCGACGTCGTCCGGCCATCGTTGTGCGCTCTCCCTCAGCCAGCGGTCAGCTCGAACAGCTCCGCGTACCCGATCTACCACCTCAGCGTATAGGCCGGGCACCCCCGATGCCCGGCCGCAAGGGGCGCGCACAGGGGCGCGCGCCGCTTCCGTGCGCCCACCCTTTATCCTTCGCAATGGTGTCTGCGCACACCCCGTGCAGTCCCACCGGGCAACGAAGCCCGAATCCTCAGCTCATCCGCTCCACCAGGGAGCCCCGCACCGCGGCCACACCACAGCGCCTCAGGACGGGCGCACCGGCACACCCCGCCGACCCGGTGGTGCCCTGCCACAGGAGACCCCTCACATGGCGGACCTCTCCCCCGCCGGCTCCGGCCTGCGCACCGCGCAGTTCGACGGACGCCGACTGTCGGAGGCCCTGCTCCCCCTGGAGCTCGCGCCGCGCGCCCAGCTCCAGCTCGCCGCGATCAGCCGCTGGAACGCGATGCGCGGAGTCCGCGTCGGCCTGGTCGCCGCCGCCCTGCTGTTCATGCTGATCGGTGCCAACCTGGCGACGCCGATCTACCCGCTCCTCCAGCAGCGCCTCGGACTCGGCCCGCTCGACACCACGATCCTCTTCACGATCTACGTGTTCGCGCTGGTCCCGGTGCTGGCCATCGTCGGCCACTGGTCCGACCACCTCGGGCGACGCGCCCTGATCCTGCCCGCCGTCGCGCTGGCCGCCGCCGGCGACGTCGTGTTCGCCACCTCCGGCAGCTTCTGGCAGCTGGCGGTCGGCCGCGCCGTCCAGGGCATCGCGGTCGGTTTGTCCACCGGCGCCGCCGGGGCAGCCCTCGGCGACCTGCTGCCCGACCACCCGACGCTGGCCGCCAAGCTCACCCTGGCCTGCTCGGCGGGCGGCGTCGCCCTCGGCCCGGTCGTCGGCGCCCTGCTGTCCGGCGGCTCGGACCCACTGATGACCCCGTTCCTGCTGCACGCCATCGCCCTGGTCGCGCTCTGCGTGCCGCTGGCCGTCGTCCACCCCCGGATGCCCGGCCGCAACCGCCCGCCGGCGTCCCCGCCGCGCATCACCACCCCGGCCCACCTGCGCCCCCAGCGCCTGCGGCTGCCGCGCACCGGCCGCCGCGAGTTCCTGCTCGCCGCCTCGGCCGGCTTCGTCTCCTACGCGGTCTTCGGCGTCTACCTCAGCCTGGCCCCGGCCTTCGCCGCCAAGCTGCTGCACACCCCCTCCCACCTCGTCGGCGCGATCGTGGCCGCCCTGCTGCTCGGCTCATCGGCCGCCGCCCAGCTGATCGTGCCCCCGACCTCCGACCGTCTGGTCATCGCCCTCGGCATGACCGGCCTGGCCACCGGCCTCGCCCTGGTCGTCGCCGCCGGCTACACCGGCACCCCGGCCCTGCTCTTCATCGGCAGCGTCCTCGGCGGCGCCTGCCAGGGCGTGGCGTTCCGCTCCCTCTTCACCACCGCCGTCGCCGCGATGAACCCGGAACGCCGGGGCTCCGAGATGAGCTCCCTGTGGATCATCGTCTACCTCGGCAGCTCCCTCCCCATCGTCGCCGTCGGCGCCCTGGTCAAGAGCTACGGCCTCCTCCCGGCCGTCAGCGGCTTCGCCACCGTCGCCGCCCTCCTCTGCACCGCCCTCGCCGTGGCCGTCGCCCGCAAGCCCAAGCAGGCCTGACCGCCGCACGACGAACGCCGCTGCCCGGGACTTCCTCCGAAGTCCCGGGCAGCGGCGTTTCGGCCTGAACCTATGCGTTCCAGGGCTTCCAGGCGTCAGTGCCGATCTCGAACCCAAATGGCTTCGGCAGCCGCACTGCTTCGCCGAACTTCCGTTCCCCCAGCACCTCGTACGTCCCAGGAGAGGTTTGCGCGGCATCAGGTTGACGACTCATCCCGAAGCCCGGCTCCTCCGCCTTGGCCACCGGGGACCAAGGAACAACGTCGAACGCGGCGTCGTCACCATGGGGAAGGAACCCGCCTCAGCTGCTGAACGCTGTTGGCGCCGTCCTCTGCACCGCCCTCGCGGTGGCCGTCGCTGCCCGGAGCGATCACACAGAAGGCGAGCACAGGCAGCGCCACTACGGCCAGGTTGCGCAAGCTCTCATCGGTCTGCGGAACATCCGCGATCACCAGCCGAGGAGTGGTCCAAGGCGTATCACCCGGCGCCACCCCTGGTTGACCAGCTCGCTCGCCGACGGTGGGGCGCGGCCGTATGGCCGCACGGCAAGATCGTCCACGCCGGCCTCGGCGTTTCCCCACCAACGCACGCCGGCGCCGGCGAGGACTCCGCCCGCACGGACCAGTCGTCACACCGACGGGTGGACCGACGTCGGGCGCCCCCCCCCCCCCCCCCGCCCCCCCCCCCCCCCCCCCCCCACCCCCACCCCGTGAAAAAAGGGCGCCCCCCCCCCG
>NZ_JBIWPL010000012.1:83624-101455 GCF_044768255.1 Kitasatospora sp. NPDC101157
GGGGTTCCCCCACCACCGCCCGCGGCCCCCGGCCAGGACCCCGCCCCCTCGCACCAGCCTTCACCCCGCGGGGTGGCCCGACGTCGGCCGCGCGCCAACGGCACGCGGCCGACGCCCAACACCCCGCAGTCCCAGCACCGTTGAACAGAGGGAAGCCCCCGCTCGTGCCAGGAATGCAGAAGGAACCCCCACTATGACAACGTCAACCCACCTGCCGCGTCCCGTCCAGATGCTGCAGGCCAGCACGCTGTGCCTGGCCGGAACGGCCGCCCCGCAGCTCACCCGGGAGCACCAGCTCGCCATGGACCGGGTGTGGAGGGCCGCGACGAAGGCCAACCCCGAACTCTTCGACGGTCCGGCGGTGGTGTGCACCGCCGCTGAGCAGGCCGGCCAGACCCTCGTGCTGCACTGGTCCCCCGTCACCTACCGGTGGTTCGCGCTGCGTCACGTGCCGGCCGGCAAGGTGGAACGCAACCTCGGCGGCAGCCTCCGGGCACGCACGGGTGTTCACCCGGTGACGGGCGAAGCGGGGCGCGGAAACGCCACTGCCGCGCGAGCCCGGTGGGTTCGCGCGGCAGTCACAGCGGGTCGACAGGACCTCAGACGTTGAAGCCCAGCGCCCGCAGCTGCTCGCGTCCGTCGTCGGTGATCTTGTCCGGGCCCCACGGCGGCATCCAGACCCAGTTGATCCGCAGGTCCTGGACCAGCCCGTCGGTGGCGGTCTTGGCCTGGTCCTCGATGACGTCGGTCAGCGGGCAGGCCGCCGAGGTGAGCGTCATGTCGATGGTGGCCACGTCGGACTCGTCGATGTGGATGCCGTAGATCAGGCCCAGGTTGACGACGTCGATGCCCAGTTCGGGGTCGACGACGTCCATCAGGGCCTCGGTCAGGTCCTCGACCGAGACGGTGCCGGCGGTGGTGCCGACGATGCCGCCGTTCGGCTGCTCCTCCGCAGCGGAGGGGGTTTCGTCACTCATTGGTTCTGTCCTCCTCTGCAGGTCAGTCGTTCACGACGGGGTTCTGGGCGAGCGCCTGGGCGGTGGCGTCCTTCCAGGCCATCCAGCTGAGCAGGGCGCACTTGACCCGGGCCGGGTACTTGGAGACGCCGGCGAACGCGACCGCGTCCTCCAGCACCTCCTCGTCGCCCTCGCCCTGGCCCTTGCTCTGCATCAGCTCCAGGAAGGCCTCCTGGACCGCCTGCGCCTCGCCGACGGTCTTGCCGACCACCAGGTCGTTCAGCACCGAGGCGCTGGCCTGGCTGATCGAACAGCCCTGGGACTCGTACGAGACGTCGGCGACCTTCGCGCCGTCGAGCTTCACCCGCAGGGTGATCTCGTCGCCGCACGTCGGGTTGACGTGGTGCACCTCGGCGTCGCCGTCCCGCAGCCCCTTGCCGTGCGGGTTGCGGTAGTGGTCCAGGATGATGTCCTGGTACATCGAGTCGAGCTTCATGGTCGTCCTGCCCTGTCCCGTCAGCCGAAGAAGTTCCGGACGTGGTGCAGGCCGTCGATCAGCGCGTCGACCTCGCCCGGCGTCGAGTACAGGTAGAACGACGCCCGCGTGGTCGCCGGAATTCCGTACCGCAGGCAGACCGGCCGCGCGCAGTGGTGCCCGACCCGCACGGCGATGCCCTGCTCGTCCAGCACCTGGCCCACGTCGTGCGGGTGGATGTCACCGAGGGTGAAGGAGATCGCGGCGCCGCGGTCCACGGCCGTGCGCGGGCCGATGATCCGCAGGTCCGGGACCTCCAGCAGGCGCTCCACCGCGTACTCGGTGATCGCGTGCTCGTGCGCGGCGATCCTCTCCATGCCGATGGCCGACAGGTAGTCGATGGCCGCGCCCAGCCCGACCGCCTGGGCGATCGGCGGGGTGCCCGCCTCGAACTTGTGCGGCGCCGGGGCGTAGGTGGACGAGCCCATGGTGACGGTCTCGATCATCTCGCCGCCGCCGAGGAACGGCGGGAGGTCCTCCAGCAGCTCCTGGCGGCCCCAGAGCACGCCGATGCCGGTGGGGCCCAGCATCTTGTGGCCGGTGAAGGCGACGAAGTCGGCCTCCAGCGCCTGCACGTCCAGCACCATGTGCGGCGCGGCCTGCGAGGCGTCGATGACGACCAGCGCGCCGACGGCCTGGGCCCGGCGGACGATCGTCTCGACCGGGTTGACCGTGCCGAGCAGGTTGGAGACCAGGGTGAAGGACACCACCTTGGTCTTCTCGGTGATCAGCTCGTCGATGTTCGACAGGTCGAGCCGGCCCTCGTCGGTCAGCCCGAACCACTTGAGCTTCGCACCGGTGCGCTGCGACAGCAGCTGCCACGGGACGATGTTGGAGTGGTGCTCCATCTCCGTGATCACGATCTCGGAGTCGGCGTCCACCTTGTACGGCTCGTCGGCCCAACCGAGCATGTTGGCCACGAGGTTGAGCGACTCCGAGGCGTTCTTGGTGAAGATCACCTCGTTGCGGCTCGGCGCGTTGACGAAGGCGGCGACCTTGTCGCGGGCGCCCTCGTACATCGCCGTGGCCTCCTCGGCGAGCACGTGCACGCCGCGGTGGACGTTGGCGTTGTGCCGCTCGTAGTAGGCGTTCAGCGCCTCCAGCACCTGGCGCGGCTTCTGCGAGGTGGCCGCGTTGTCCAGGTAGACCAGCGGCTTCTCCTCGTGCAGCAGACGCTGCAGGACCGGGAAGTCCTTGCGGATCGCGTCGGTGTCGAGCAGACCGGTGAAGGCATGTGTCACTCGGACGCGCCCCCCTTCACATACGCCTCGTAGCCCTCGTTCTCCAGCTTGTCGGCGAGCTCGGCGCCGCCGGACTCGACGATGCGGCCGCCCGCGAACACGTGGACGTAGTCGGGCTGGATGTAACGCAGGATGCGCGTGTAGTGGGTGACCAGCAGGGTGCCGACCTCGCCGGTCGAACGGACCCGGTTGATGCCCTCGGAGACGATCCGCAGCGCGTCGACGTCCAGGCCGGAGTCGGTCTCGTCGAGGATCGCGATCTTCGGCTTGAGCAGCTCCAGCTGGAGGATCTCGTGGCGCTTCTTCTCACCGCCGGAGAAGCCCTCGTTGACGTTGCGCTCGGCGAAGGCCGGGTCCATCTGCAGGGCGGCCATCGCCTCCTTGACCTCCTTCACCCACAGCCGCAGCTTGGGGGCCTCGCCGCGGACGGCGGTGGCGGCGGTGCGCAGGAAGTTGCTGACCGAGACGCCCGGGACCTCGACCGGGTACTGCATGGCCAGGAAGACGCCGGCCTTGGCGCGCTCGTCGACGGACATCTCCAGGACGTCCTCGCCGTCCAGCAGCACCGAGCCGCCGGTGACGGTGTACTTGGGGTGGCCGGCCAGCGAGTAGGCGAGGGTGGACTTGCCGGAGCCGTTCGGACCCATGATGGCGTGGGTCTCGCCCTGCTTCACGGTCAGGTCGACGCCCTTCAGGATCTCGCGCGGGCCGTTCTCGGCCTCGACGGAGACGTGCAGGTCGCGGATTTCAAGGGTTGCCATGTGTACTCAGGACTCCTGGTTGACGGAGACGAGCACATCGTCCCCTTCGATCTTTACGGGGTAGACAGCGACCGGCTTGGTGGCGGGCAGGCCGGAGGGCTTGCCGGTGCGCAGGTCGAAGCTGGAGCCGTGCAGCCAGCACTCGATCATGCAGTCCTCGACCTCGCCCTCGGAGAGCGAGACGTTCGCGTGCGAGCAGATGTCGTTGATCGCGAACACCCCCTCGTCGGTGCGGACGATCGAGACCGGCACGCCGTTGAGGTCCACGCGCTTGGGCACGTCCTCCTGGAGGTCGCTCAGCGCGCAGGCACGGAGGAAGCTCATCGGGTTCAGACCGCCGCTTCCAGCTCGGCGTCGATCTTCTCCATGAGCTGGTCCTGGACCTCGGCCACGCCGATCTGCTGCAGAAGCTCGGCGAAGAAGCCGCGGACCACCAGGCGGCGGGCCTCGTCGGCCGGGATGCCGCGGGCCATCAGGTAGAACAGCTGCTCGTCGTCGAAGCGGCCGGTCGCCGAGGCGTGGCCGGCGCCGACGATCTCGCCGGTCTCGATCTCCAGGTTCGGGATCGAGTCGACCCGGGCGCCGTCGGTGAGCACCAGGTTCCGGTTGAGCTCGTAGGTGTCGGTGCCGAGCGCGGCGGCGCGGATCAGCACGTCGCCGACCCAGACCGCGTGGGCGTCCTGGCCCTGCAGCGCGCCCTTGTACGCCACGTTCGACCGGCAGTGCGGCGTGTCGTGGTCGATGACCAGGCGGTGCTCCAGGTGCTGGCCGGCGTCGGCGAAGTACAGGCCGAACAGCTCGGCCTCGCCGCCGGGGCCGGCGTAGTTGACCCGCGGGTGCAGCCGGACCAGGTCGCCGCCGAAGGTGACGACCACGGACTTGAACGACGCGTCCCGGCCGACCAGCGCGTTGTGCTGGGCGACGTGAACGGCGTCCCGCTCCCAGTCCTGCACGGAGACGAAGGTGAGCTTGGCGCCGTCGCCGACCAGGAGCTCGACGTTGGCGGCCCGGGTGCCGGTGCCCGCGTGGTTGAGCACCACGACGGCCTCGGCGAACGGCTTGACCTCGATCACCACGTGGGCGAAGCGGACCCCGCCCTCGGCGCGCACGTCGATCTTGACCGGCTCGGTCAGCACCGCGTCCTTGGGGACGGTGACCACCAGCGCCTGCTCGAAGGCGCTGAAGGCCTGCGCGGCGACCCGGTCGACCGGCGTGCCGGCCTTGCCCAGGCGCGCGTCGTCACGGCCGACGGTCTCGGCGGTGACGCCGTCCGGCAGCGCGAACTCGACCTTGTCAGTGCCCTCGCCGCCTCGCTCGGCTTCAGCGGCGGCGGTCCCGTCGTGCAGCCCGCCGAGGCGGTGCAGCGGGGTGAACCGCCAGTCCTCCTCGCGGCCGTGCGGCACCGGGAAGTCGTTCACGTCGAAGGAGGGCTTGACGGCGACGCGCGCGTCGATCGGCTGCTGGACCGCGGTCCGGCCGGTGCCGGGGCCGGCGAGCTGCGCGCCCGCGCCGGCGGTGCCGACCTCGATCGAACCGGCGGTGGTGGAGCCGGTGGTGTTCTGCTCAGCCATGGCTGTTCGTAGTGCTCTCTTCCTCGGAAATCAGTGGACGGCGGTGGCGGCCGGGGGTCAGCCGACCGCGCCCTCCATCTGCAGCTCGATCAGCCGGTTGAGCTCCAGCGCGTACTCCATCGGCAGCTCGCGCGCGATCGGCTCGACGAAGCCGCGCACGATCATCGCCATCGCCTCGGTCTCGGTCAGGCCGCGGCTCATCAGGTAGAACAGCTGGTCCTCGCTGACCTTGGAGACGGTCGCCTCGTGGCCCATGGACACGTCGTCCTCGCGGACGTCCACGTACGGGTAGGTGTCCGAGCGGGAGATGGTGTCGACCAGCAGCGCGTCGCACAGCACGTTGGACTTGGCGCCGTGCGAGCCCTCGCCGATCTCGATCAGACCGCGGTAGGACGTCCGGCCGCCGCCGCGCGCCACCGACTTGGAGACGATGTGCGAGGAGGTGTTCGGCGCCATGTGCACCATCTTGGCGCCGGCGTCCTGGTGCTGGCCCTCGCCCGCGAAGGCGATCGACAGGGTCTCGCCCTTGGCGTGCTCGCCCATCAGGTAGACGGCCGGGTACTTCATGGTGACCTTGGAGCCGATGTTGCCGTCGACCCACTCCATGGTCGCGCCCTCGTACGCCACGGCGCGCTTGGTGACCAGGTTGTAGACGTTGTTCGACCAGTTCTGGATGGTCGTGTAGCGGCAGCGGCCGCCCTTCTTGACGATGATCTCGACGACCGCCGAGTGCAGCGAGTCGGAGGAGTAGATCGGCGCGGTGCAGCCCTCGACGTAGTGGACGTAGGCGTCCTCGTCGACGATGATCAGCGTCCGCTCGAACTGGCCCATGTTCTCGGTGTTGATCCGGAAGTAGGCCTGCAGCGGGATGTCGACGTGCACGCCCTTCGGCACGTAGATGAACGAGCCGCCGGACCACACGGCCGTGTTCAGCGCGGCGAACTTGTTGTCACCGGCCGGGATGACGGTGCCGAAGTACTCCTTGAACAGCTCCGGGTGCTCGCGCAGCGCGGTGTCGGTGTCCAGGAAGATGACGCCCTGCTCCTCCAGGTCCTCGCGGATCTGGTGGTAGACGACCTCGGACTCGTACTGGGCGGCGACACCGGCGACCAGGCGCTGCTTCTCCGCCTCCGGGATGCCCAGCTTGTCGTAGGTGGCCTTGATGTCAGCGGGCAGGTCCTCCCAGGACTCGGCCTGCTTCTCGGTGGAGCGGACGAAGTACTTGATGTTGTCGAAGTCGATGCCGGAGAGGTCGGAACCCCAGGTGGGCATGGGCTTCTTGCCGAACAGCTTCAGGCCCTTGAGCCGCAGGTTCAGCATCCACTCGGACTCGTTCTTCTTCGCGGAGATGTCGCGCACGACCTCCTCGCTGAGCCCGCGCTTGGCCGCGGCACCGGCGGTGTCCGGGTCGGCCCAGCCGTACTCGTAATTGCCCAGGCCCTCAAGCTCCGGGTGCGAAACGGTGTCAGTCATGCGAGCTTCCTAACGCGCGGACGCAGAATCTTCGGTGGACGTACCGGCAGTCGGCGCTGCATCGGAGCCGTGGCCCGCGGAACGCCGGGCGGGCGACGATGCGGCACCGGGTGCCGGCACATAGGTGGTGCAGACCCCGTCGCCGTGGGCGATGGTGGCCAGCCGTTGCACATGGGTGCCCAGGAGCTGGGAGAAGACCTCGGTCTCCGCCTCGCAGAGCTGCGGGAACTGCTCGGCGATGTGCGCGACCGGGCAGTGGTGCTGGCAGAGCTGGGCGCCCGCCGGGGCCTTGGCCACGGCCGACGGGACACGCCGCACCGTGGCAGCGTACCCGTCCGCGCTCAGCGCCTCGGCGAGGGCCTCGGGGCGCTCCCCGGCGTCGGCCCGCCGCAGGGCGTCCAGGTACTTCTCCGCCTGCTTGCCGAACCGGGCGCGGGCGAAGGCGGCGACCGCCTCCTCGCCCGCCTTCCCGCCGCCGACCGAGTCCGCGATCCAGCGCAGCGCGTCGGCCGCGAGCTGGTCGTAGGCCTGGTAGAAGGCGTCCCGGCCGCCGTCGGTGAGGGCGAAGACCTTGGCCGGGCGGCCGCGGCCCCGACTGCCGTAGACCCGCTGCTCGCGGGACTCGACCAGGCCGGCGGCGGCCAGTCCGTCGAGGTGGCGGCGGACGGCGGCGGCGGTGAGGCCGAGCCGGTTCGCCAGGTCGGCGGCGGAGGAGGGGCCGTGGTCCAGGATCGACCGGGCGACCCGGTCGCGGGTGGCGCGGTGGCCCTCCAGCAGCACCTCGGCCGCCGTCACGGGCACGTCGCAGTGGGAGGCCGACTCGGCCTCCTGCTGCTGGGCGTGCTCGCGCATGTTTTTCACAACACCAGTGTTGCGTAATTGCTTCCGGGAGGACAAGCCGTGATCCAGGCCTCACCGGTGGCATCTGTCACGCAGGCAAGCCTTACCTGATCAGCGGGAACGATCACCAAGGCCGGTGTCCGATCCGCCCGTTCGGCCCTCTTACACTCGCCGGTATGAACCCCGTACCCGCGGTAGAGATCGCCGGGCTGGTCAAGCGCTACGGCGACAAAGCCGCGGTGGACGGCCTCGACCTCACCATCGCACGCGGCGCGATCACCGCCGTCCTCGGCCCCAACGGCGCCGGCAAGACCACCACCATCGAGACCTGCGAGGGCTACCGCCGCCCCGACGCCGGCACCGTCCGCGTCCTCGGGCTCGACCCGGCCACGCAGAGCACCGCGCTGCGACCCCGGATCGGCGTCATGCTCCAATCGGGTGGCGTCTACGCGGGCGCGCGCGCCGTCGAGATGCTCCGGCACACCGCCGCGCTGCACGCCCACCCGCTGGACGTCGACGCCCTGGTCGAGCGCCTCGGCCTCGGCTCCTGCGGCCGCACCACCTACCGCCGGCTCTCCGGCGGCCAGCAGCAGCGGCTCGCCCTGGCGATGGCCGTGGTCGGCCGCCCCGAGCTGGTCTTCCTCGACGAGCCCACCGCCGGCCTCGACCCCCAGGCCCGCCGCGCCACCTGGGACCTGGTCCGCGACCTGCGCCGGGACGGCGTCACCGTGGTCGTCACCACCCACCACATGGACGAGGCCGAACAGCTCGCCGACCACGTCGCCGTCGTCGACCGCGGCAGGGTCATCGCGAACGGCACCACCGAGGAGCTGTGCCGCGGCGGCGCCGAGGACGCCCTGCGCTTCGACGGCCCGCCCGGACTTGACCTCGGCCCGCTGCTCAAGGAGCTGCCCGCGGGCGCCACCGCCGCCGAGACCGCCCCCGGCAACTACCGCGTCGCGGCGCCCGTCGACCCCAGCAGGCTGCTGGCCACCGTCACCGGCTGGTGCGCGGCCTCCGGCATCCTGCCCGAACGGCTGTCCGTCCAGCGGCGCAGCCTCGAAGACGTCTTCCTGGACCTGACCGGACGGGAGCTCCGCTCGTGACCACCGTGGACTACTCCCCGAAGCCGGGAGCGGCGCCGGTCGGCCGGATGCTGCTCGCCCAGACCGCCTTCGAGACCCGCATGCTGCTGCGCAACGGCGAGCAGCTGCTGCTCACCGTGGTCATCCCGACCGTGCTGCTGGTGCTGTTCTCCGCCGTGGACGTCGTCGCGGTGGAGGGCCCGGGCAAGCGGGTCGACTTCCTGGCGCCCGGCCTTCTCGCGCTGGCCGTGATGTCCACCGCCTTCACCGGACAGGCCATCGCCACCGGCTTCGAGCGCCGCTACGGCGTGCTCAAGCGGCTCGGCGCCAGCCCGCTGCCGCGCTGGACGCTGCTGACCGCCAAGACCGGCTGCGTGCTGGTCACCGAGGGGCTGCAGGTCGCCCTGCTGTCGGCGATCGCGCTGGCGCTCGGCTGGTCCCCGCACGGCAACCTGCTGGCCGTCGCCGCCCTGCTGGTCCTGGGCACCGCCGCCTTCTCCGGACTCGGCCTGCTGATGGCCGGCACCCTCAAGGCCGAGGCCACCCTGGCCGCCGCCAACCTGGTGTTCATCCTGCTGCTGCTGGCCGGCGGGGTGATCGTGCCGCTCGGCAAGTTCCCCGGAGCGGTGCGGTCGGTGCTGGAGCTGCTGCCGATCTCGGCGCTCTCGGACGGGCTGCGCTCGGTGCTCCAGCACGGCGCCGGGGTGCCCTGGTCGGACCTCGGCATCCTGGCCGGCTGGGCCGTCCTGGGCCTGGCCGCGGCCGCCCGGTTCTTCCGCTGGGAGTGATCGCCCGCTCGGCGACGTGCGACGCCCCCCGGCCGCCTGAGGCCGGGGGGCGTCGTGCGTTCGGTCGCGGGTCAGCCCTGGCTGCCGCCGCGGCGCTTGCGGGCGAGCAGCACGAGCGCGCCGCCGACCAGCAGCACCCCGCCGCCCCCCGCCGCGATCATCGGGGTGGCGTCGCTGCTACCGGTCTGGGCGAGCGCCGGGGCGCTGGTCGCGGGGGCCGGAGCCGGGGCGGCCGGGGTCGTGCTGGGGGCCGGGGTCCTGGTGGGGGTCACGGTCGGGGTCGGCGTCGGGGACGGGGTGCCGGTCGGCGTCGTGGTGGGGGTCGGGGTGGGAGTAGGGGTCTTGGTGGGGGTCGGAGTAGGCGTCGGGGTCGGGGTGTGGCACGGCGCGATGGTCTTGGTCTCGTCGACGTTCCAGCCCTTCTCGGCCGGGGTCTCGGTGGTCTTCACCACCAGGTGCGCCGTGACCGGGGCGTCGTGGTCCTTCACCGGGAAGGTGCCGTGGAACTCCGCCGGGAACTCCTTGGCGTCCAGGACCTTCTCGTCGCCGACGGTGAGGCTGACGGTGTTCTTCACGTCAGGCTTGGGGCTGTAGTTGATCAGGTCGATCACGACCTTGTCGCAGGTCACCGACCAAGTCGGCACGTGCGCCGAGGCGTTGGTGGCCAGCGCCAGGGGCAGGAGGAGCCCGGCCGCCGCCGTGCCGGCGATTGCCGTCGCACCGATCCGAATGTGCCGCTGCTGTCGCGCCATTACGCTGTTCCCCTCCGAACGGTCTTGCGCAGCAGGCGCGTTGAGTGGTTCGCGGTGGCCCACTACGACATGTCCGGGGGACTCTACCGGCACTCCCGCACCGCGCCACACCCCGCCGTACGACCGGATTTCGTCTGTCGGTCCGTTCCCGAATGTGCATGACCAGCCCATCACGGCCGCCACCTCGGAGAACGCGGAATCGGCGAAGTTGAATGAACTTCGTCACTTTGACCACAGAGCAGCGCCCCCGGCGATCGAGTTCGATCACCGAGGGCGCAATATCGATCAGCCGACGAGCGTGCGGAGCTCTCCGCCGGCTCAGGCCTTCCCGGCCGCCTTCCGCCGGGCCGCCACCACGATCCCGCCGCCGGCCGCCAGCACCACGGCGCCGCCGATCGCCAGCGGCAGCACCGGGCCGGAGCCGGTGTGCGCCAGGTTGCCGCCCGCGTCGGCCTGGACGGACGGACCGGCCGAGGTGCCCGGCACCGCAGCCGCACCGGAGGCGGACGGGCTCGGCGCCGCGCTCGTGCCCGGCCTGCCGGTCGCCGGAACGCCCGGGGAACCGGACGGGCCGGTCGGGGCGCCCGGCGTCACCGGAGTGGTCGGCGAGCCGCTCGGCACCACCGGCGGCACGGTCGCCGTAGCGGTCGGGGTCGGAGTCGGGGTCGGCACGCTGGGGCCGGGCAGGCAGCCGGTGAACGGGTAGTGGTGGGTCTCGGCGCCACCCTTGCCGGTCAGCGAGGCCGCGATCACCGAGCCGTTGACCGGCCCGCCGCTGCCGAGGTCGAAGGCGGCATTGGGTGCCAGCACGGTTCCGGCCCAGGCGGCCGCGCTGTTCTTGACCACCTTGGTCGCGGTCGGGAAGTTCCAGAGCAGCTTGGACCGGATCGCGCCGCCGGACGCGCTCTGCAGCTTGTCGTCCAGCACGAAGGCGGACTTGCCCGCGTCCCACAGGTGGAAGCCGGTGGTCCCGGCCGCCGCCATGTCGTACGAGCCGCCGGTCACGTTGATGACGGTCACCGAGCCGGCCGGCACCTTGACGAAGACGTCCTTGGCGCCCTGGAGCCTCGCGGCGTCGACCGTGAAGCCGTTGTACTTGGCGTCCCCGCCGGTGAAGGTCAGTTCGGCGCCCCTGGCCTGGACGGTGGCCCCGGCGGTCTGCGGCACGGCGGCCAGCTCGGTCGCGGCGGCGCGCAGCCTGACGAACTCGGCCTTGAAGTCGATCGGCGAGGAGCCCTGGGCGATGGTGCCGGCGTGGGCCTGGACGACCGCGCCGTCGGCCCTGGAGCCGTAGACGCCGTTGCCTTTCATCACCTGGGTGTTGTTGCCGGTGATCTTGCCGGCCACGACCAGCGCGTTCTTGCCGGGCAGGGCATCGACCTCGGCAGCGGTCAGCTCCTGGCCGACCGAGAAACCACCGGTGAAGTTCGCGTTGCCGCCGACGGCGACGGCGCCCTCGGCGTCGGGGGTGTGGGTGTCGTCGCCCTCGATGAACTCGCCGTAGAGGTTGGCGACCCCGAGGCCGCGGCACTCCTGGTCGGTGCCGACGGCGCCGACGGTGCCGACGGCGTGGGCGGCCGGGACGATCAGGCCGGCGAGTGCGAGCGAACCGCCGACCGCGAGCGCGGCGGCGGAGGCGGGTATGCGCATGTGCAGGATCTCCGCTTACGTGCGGGAAGTGGGAGCGGCCCGAAAAAAGGTATGGACCAATCCGCACTCTTTCGGCCGGACGGGCGATTGGTCAAGACCAATGACCGCCTTGCCCGAACAGTCCCGTTTGCGCGCCCGGTCGCCGCACCCCGCGCCCCGCCCCAAGATCGCCCGTAAGGCCGCCTACGATGGGTGCCGTGCGTACCCCCTTCTCCCTGCTCGCCGAGCGCTGGCAGCCCTCCGCCGCAATGGTCCGGCGCGCCACGTTCGCCGCGCTGGTGATGAGCGTGGTGATCGTCGTCACCGGCGGCGCCGTCCGGCTCACCGCCTCCGGCCTCGGCTGTACGACCTGGCCCCGCTGCACCGCCGAGAGCCTGACGCCCACGGCGGAAATGGGCTTCCACGGCATCGTCGAGTTCACCAACCGGATGCTCACCTACGTGCTGAGCGCGGCCGTCGGCTGGGCGATCCTGGCCGCCCGCTGCCACCGCCCGTGGCGGCGGAGCCTGACGAAGCTCGGCTGGGCGCAGTTCTGGCTGGTGATGAGCAACGCCGTCCTCGGCGGCATCACCGTGCTGACGGGCCTGAACCCCTACACCGTCGCGCTGCACATGATCGCCGCGATGGCCCTGGCCTGGGTCGCGCTGCTGATGTGGGAGCGGTCGAAGGAGGGCGACGGCGCCCCCCGGCTTTCGGTGGCCCGCCCCATCCACCAGCTCTCGTACGTACTGGTCACCGTCGTCGGCCTCCTGGTCGCGGCGGGCACCCTGGTCACCGGCGCCGGCCACCACCCGGGCACGCCGCAGGACAACAAGATCGTGCCGCGCATCCCGATCGACTACGACAGGCTGGCCCAGTTCCACGCCGACTTCGCGTTCGTCTCGGTCGGCCTGACCATCGCGATGATCTTCGTCTTCGCGGCGATCAAGGCCCCGCAGGCAGCCAAGTCCCGCACCAAGGAACTCCTCGCGGTGCTCTTGCTCCAGGGCGTCCTGGGCTTCGTCCAGTACTTCACCGACGCCCCCGAGCTCATGGTCGGCCTCCACATGCTCGGAGCGACCCTGACGTGGATCGCCGCCCTCCGCATCCCCCTCGCCCTGCGCGTACGTGAGGAAGCGGTCGTCGAGCAGCTGCCCGCACAGACCCCGCAGACCGCCGCAGTCTGAGCGTCGGCGAAGGCCCCCATCCCCTCGGATGGGGGCCTTCGGCGTATCCCGCACGGGCTGCGCAGCCTACTCACACGGGTCAGCGCCTCGGCAGCCCGAGTTCCTTCAGGTAGCCGATCCGCGCGTTTATGGCAGCGGAGAAGTGCCGCCAGTCCAGACTGTCAACGGGCTCGCTCGGCTTCGGATCGGTCGCCGACGACGTGACGTAGCAGACCGCGTCGTAGAGCTGCTCGGCCATCAACCGCTGGCAGAAGATACCGAACCGCTCCTGGTAGGACTTGCCGCGCCAGATGTCCTCGACCGGGAAAGCCCCCTCGGCCGGCTTCACGGGCCGCCTCGATCCTTCCTCGTCCTGCATGATGAAGAAGTACCCGAGCCAGGGCTTCTCTCCGGGATAGACGTCGGCCAACGCTGCCCTTCGAAGGTCGACGGCGCTGCCGAGGGCCTCTTCGACCCGGTTGTTGTAGTTGTTGCCGAAGGACGGCCCGCCCAGAGCCTTCATCTCGAAGGCAGCCACCAGCGTGTCCTCGTAGGCCACGACGACGTCCCACTGCTTCTGCGGCCTGTAGTAGCCGGGGAGCTCCAGACGCTGGGACGTGGTGATCCGGATGCTCTCCCCCGGATAGCCCGCTTCGAGGAAGAACTTCGCCAGGAGGGCCGCGATGGAATCGAAGTGCTTGCCACCTCTGACGGAACCCGCGGTACCGGCGCCGACTGCGGCCTTGATCGCCGACTGATCCTTCTGGGCCTGCTTGACGCCCCAGTACGCCGCAACGGCGTCCTCGAAATCCTGGCGGCTGACCGTCAAGGTCGGTTCCTCCTAAGCGGGTAGCTCGGTAAGCCCGTAGACACGCAGTGCTGCCTCGGTGGCCGCGTCCACGTCCCGCCTGTTGAAGGCGTCGATCAGGGCTGCACGGTCCTCCTCGGCGATGGCCGCCGGGTCCGGAACCCGGATCTTGCGGAGGTACTGCGCCTGGAAGCGGAGCGTTCCCCCACGCATCTTGACCGCGTACGCCTCCACGAACGCCTCGGCCACCTTGGAGAGGAGCAGACCACCGAGAACACGCATGTCCCAGACGTCCGAGACGATGAAGTACAGGTTGTGGTGAGGGTACAACTTCCCTTCGTCGAGCACCGGATGGATGGTCAACTTCATGTCCGGAAAGAGAAGTTTGGGCCGAGTCCTCAGTCCGGGGTCGACCTTGTCGATCGTCTTGTACCAGCGGTCCGGCTGTTTGGCCGCCACGTACCTCTTCCGCAGGACGCCGCTGTGCCGGCGGAAGTAGGCGCCGAGTCTCGGATAGGCGGAAAGGTCGACGAGTTCGCCCTGGGAGTTCCACGGATTGACCAGGCAGGATCCGCTCCAGTCGATGGAACCGCTGGTGGTGTCCCGGACCATGGCCAGGGGCAGAAGCCGGTCCGGCTCGACCAGTTCGCGGTCATCGGTGATGAAGACCTTGTCCGCGCCGGTCGCGACGCCGATGCCGACGCGTGTGCCCGTGGTCTCGTCCTCCAGCAACCGAAACCGGTCGCTGAGGTCTTCGAGGACGGCGAGCCTGGCAGGCGAGGCCGCCGGCCAGGAATCCTCACCGGGGAACCAGTGCGGCAGTACGGCCGCCTGGAACGCGGCCGTGGCGATCGGCTCCCGAACCTCGGCGGTGTACCAGGCAAGGAAGTCACGGGCCTCCGGCTCCCCGAACGCACGGGTCGTGTCAGCGGCAACCGCGCCGCCCTGCGGATGGCGGGAAATGATCGTGACAGCGGGGTACGCCGAGACCTGCTCCTGGAAGGCGTCCACGTCGTGCATCACCAGTGCCAGATCCATGCTGAACTGCCCGGTCACCAGCTGACGGAGCTTGCGGCCGTACTGGTTCCTCATCCAGCGGTCCGCGCAGATGAAGCCGAGACGGCCGCCCGGCTTCAGACTACGGAGTGCCAACTCGTAGAAGCCGATGTAGATGTCGGCGCGGCCGCCCATCGTGGAGCAGACGCTGCGGTAGGCGTCCATCCGGTCGCCGGGGACATCCTCCAGCCTGATGTAGGGGGGATTGCCGACGACGAAATCCGCGCGGTGCTCGGCGTCGGTCCGGAGGAGGTAGTCACCCTGTTTCACCCAGTGCGCGGCAACCTTCCGAGCCTCACTCCGCTCCCAGCCGTCATCCCGAAGGCATTGCTCGACGACTCCCCGGCTCTCGGCCACGTTGCGCCCGAGCAGGTCGAACGCCTGGACGGCGTCGACCGCATCGGTGATCGGCCGGCCATGGGCTCGGCACGAGGCACTCATCCGCGAAGCGATCACGCCGAGGAACGCCCCGGTGCCACAAGCGGGCTCGACGACCTCCAGGTGGGCGAGGTCCTTGTCCGGCGTGTAGCCCAGCAGATCGAGGATGAGCTCGACGACCCAACGGCGGGTGAAGACCTCGCCGTGTTCGACTGCTTCCGCGGGGACCTCAGGCAACGCCTGCTTGTCGATGTCGAAGTGCGCCAGAGTTGCCACGACTCGACCCTACAGGGGGCGCTTCGGCGATCATCCGAGGCCTGACCAGGATCAACTGACAGTGGGCATCGACGGCGTCACTCTCTGCGCCTGCCTGTCCCTCTACGAAGATCACCTGCCACCGTGCTGGTCTGTGCCGATCGAGCAGGCGGATCGACGTTGTCACAACAAGCGTCGGCCGTCGTGGCTCCGGACCTTGGGTGCCGTCTCCTCCCGAAGCGCGTCCAGCACGCGCACGACATAGACCTCGGCCATGCGCTCGCAGACCTCGTCCGGCGTGAGCCAGTCCACTTCGAGCGACTCGTCCGACGGCTGCTCCCTCCCACTCTCCGGTCGGCAGCGGAAGACGAGGGCGACGGCCCCTCGGCTCATGTTCTTGTAGACGCCGGTCAGCCGTTCCGCACCAACCTTGATCCCGGTCTCCTCGTACACCTCCCGGCGCACCCCGTCCTCAACGGACTCCGTCAGCTCCAGCACCCCGCCCGGAGGCTCCCAAGCCCCGTTGTCAGCCCGCCGGATGGCCAACACTCGGCCGTCCTCGCGCACCACCACGCCAGCGACGGACACCGAGTGGAGCGGCGCAGTCGCCTTCTCACTCATGCGCGGAAGACCTGAGATAGACCTTCTGCCACTCCAGCGAGGTCATCGTGAGAGCTGCCTCGGCCAGTTCCCGGGCTGAGTCGGTCTTGAGGCTGCCGAGGCTGCTGTCGATCCAGGGCTGGACGTTCTGGTAGCCCTGTTCCCGGTACTCGACCGCCTGGAGGAGGCATTCGAGTTTGTCAGCGTCATGCGCGACAACCAGCCTCCCTCCCATCACGCACAACCTTCACCTTGCTTCTCACGCCGCCAGCCCTGAAAGGCTATTGAGGGTAGGACGAAGCAGATCGAGAACATGGGTCCAGCTGTACTCATCGCGCGCTCCGCCGGACTTGGGCTTGTGGGGTACGGAGTCGCCTACCAGAACGCCCATCGAGCGCAGTCGGGCGAGGCTTTCTGAATACGCCGGGTGGGCTGCCAGGGCGGAGTTGACGTACGGCTGGACGGCGACGGGAATACCCAGCCCGTACGCCTCGCAGAGGATGCCCAGCGCGAGCGTGTCCGCGATCCCGAGGGCCCATTTGTTGATGGTGTTGAAGGTGGCGGAGACGACCGCGATGGCGTCGGCCCCAGGCAGCGGCCGGGAACTGCCGGGCGTGCGCCAGGCCGAGCGGATCGGATAGTCGGTCTGGGCTTCGATGGCTTCCTGGTCCAGGAAGCCGAGCGCGTTGGGAGTGGCGATCACCCCGACCTTCCATCCCTCAGCGTGAGCGGCGGTGATCAGCTCGCCCACGCCATCAGCCACTCCCGACGCACAGACGATCACGTAGAGAAACGGCTCTCGCTGCGAACTCGCTGCTTCTGACGTCACCGTGCCTCCACCCCGTCTCGCAGGTACCGCATACTGCCATCTGAGATCGCCCTGACAGCGGCATTCAACCGGTTCCGCTGGCGGGTCCGCAGTCGGTCGGCGACCTCCGATGCCGGCAGGAAGACGGCTTCGGAGAGTTCGTCGTCGTGTGGGCGAACCGTCTCGACCCGAGCGGGTGGGAGGGTGCCCGCATCGAAGATGAAGGCGATCTGGTCGTCCCACGGGCCGTGCGGCGCGACCCAGTCCACGACGAGCAGACGGCGGATGGTGATCTCCAGGCCCAATTCCTCGCGAATTTCCCGTACTGCGGCCTCATCCGGTGGCTCGTTCGCCTCCGCCATCCCGCCAGGAAGGTCCCAACCCTCTTTGTCGGTCGGGTTGACGGTCAGGATGCGACCGGCCAGGTCGCGCAGGATCACGTCGGCTGAGACGCGCTTCCGGGCTTGCCCGGCGTTCCCCTCCGCGAGGTAGGCGTTCCAGGCTTCGGTGTCAGTAGGTGCAGGCCTCACGTTGAACCTCCCGGGGACAACGGGATGATGTCAGCCAGCAGGAGCTGCGGCGCTCTGCGCGCCTCATCACCCCGCCTCTCAGGCCGTCAACTCTTCAAGGCTGCTGATGGCAGGATGAAGCAGGTCGAGACCAGTTGTAACTGTCACGTCCTCCGCCGGACTTGGGTGTGCGGGGCACGTAGTCGCCAACAAGGAGGCCGCTGTCCGATCGGACAGCGGCCTCCCGAACCCTCTCCGAGGTTCAGGCCTCGCCGAATTCGCCGGCCCGTACTCCGGCGACGAACGACCTCCAGGCCCCTGCCGGGAAGACGAGAGCAGGGCCCTGCGGGTCCTTGGAGTCACGGACGGGGACCAGACCGGGGAAGTTCGGGGCCACCTCGACGCAAGTGCCGCCGTTGTTGCTGTAGCTGGACTTGAACCACGCGGCGCCGGACAGGTCTACAGGGGGGATCATGATGTTCCTCTCACGCCTTGCGAACTGCGGATCATCTCCAGCGACGCGGCCTTCGACAGGGCTTCCACCTGGAGCTGGTGGTAGTCCCGCTCCCAGGCCCGAGTAGTCGCGTTGTCCCGTGCGAGGAAGCCGCGCAACTGGCACT
>NZ_JBIWPL010000012.1:101553-240624 GCF_044768255.1 Kitasatospora sp. NPDC101157
GCCTTCGACAGGGCTTCCACCTGGAGCTGGTGGTAGTCCCGCTCCCAGGCCCGAGTAGTCGCGTTGTCCCGTGCGAGGAAGCCGCGCAACTGGCACTCCGAGTATGCCAGGAGTGTTCGACCCGGCATGGTCAGCAGCGTAATGACCATGGTGAACGGCAGTTCTTCCGCGAGCGAGAACGGAGCGACCTGGATCGTGACGTTCGGGCGGGCGGCGAGGGCTTCGAGGTGCTCCAACTGCCGTGCCATGACGTCCGGCCCTCCGACGGTCCGCCGCAGCGCGCCTTCGTCCAGGACGAAGTGGAGACGAGGAGCCGGGTGCCGGTCGATCAGCCGCTGGCGGGTGACGAGGAAGTCCAGCCGTTCCAGTGCCTGCTTCTCATCGATGCTGCCGCGTCGAACGGCGGCGGAGGCGAACGCCTCGGCGTAGTCCGGAGTCTGGAGCAGTCCGGGCACGATGCCCGGCTCGAAGTGGCGGATCTCGGTGGCCCGGGTCTCGTGGAGCGCGTACTCGGGGAACCCCTCCAGCAGCGAAGCGCGGGAGTACATCCGCCACAACTCCATGAAGGTGCCGCCAGTTTCGAACACCTCATCGGCTTTCACCGCGAATTTGAGAGTGGCGGGCTTCTTCCCCCGTTCGACGTACGAGACCATGCCGTGCGAGTAGCCCATCAGCTTGCCGAGGTGGGCCTGCGACCAGCCCCTCGCCCTTCGCAACCTGCGGAGCTCGTTCCCGAACCGGATCGCCAGAGATGACGACTCGTCATATTCGTTCGATTCCACTGCTGCTCCCCCTCTGTGACATGGCAGAACAGTGAAGGTTGAGGCCTGGCAATCGTAAGGGAAAGCGCGCCACCATGGCTACACCAGGTGAGGCGCCGATTGCGCCGAGCAACCTTCGGAGCTTCCATGCCTTCAGGACAGACGCGTCCAAAGCCGTCCGGATTCGAGGCCCCACTGAGGCCCAACCAAGCGGCTCTCACGGCCAGTCCGCCGCCAGTTGCCCAGTCGAACCCAGACATGAGCGCCAAGACGGCATCTGTCTGCCTGCCGTACCGGCCGGAGTCGGTGGGTGCCGCTCGGCGCTTCGTGTGCACGCAGCTGCGGGGCTGGGGGCTCGACAACCTGGTCGACGACGCCGCCGTCATCGTCAGCGAGTTGGTCACCAACTCCATCAAGACCGGCTGCCAGACCCGCATGCTCGTCGGCGTCCGCCGTCCGACCGACCGCACCGTCCGCATCCTCGTCGGTGACGGTTCCCGGTCGATGCCCGTGATGGTCCAGGCCCGGCCCGACGCCACGTCGGGCCGTGGCCTGGAAATGGTCCACCGGCTCACTCACGGCCGCTGGGGTGTCACGCCCCTCCCGTTCGGCAAGGTCGTCCACGCCGACCTCGCGACTCCCGCGCCGATCCCCCGGTGAACCGGCAATCTCCGCAGGACACTTACGCCCCCGACGATGCACCGCCGTCGCCACCGTCCATCCCCGATCCCACCCGGATCTGGGCCGCCTACGGCGTGTCCGTCGCGGCCGGGCTGCATGTCGTCATCGCGGCCCTCGTACTGATCAACCGATCCCGCTGAACTCCCGGCCGCGCCGCCGATCCAGCGGCGCGGTCGGGATGACCATCACTCATCAACACACAAGGAGGAACCATGGGTTGGGGAACAGACAAGTCCAGCGGCGGCAAGCACGGCGGTAAGAAGGACCCCGGCACGAGCAAGCCGTCCCCCGACGGATCCCGGCCGGCGCCCGAGCCGAAGCACAAGAAGGACGAGGGCGACAAGTGACGGACCCCGTGCATCGACCGGAGCAGGCCGCCGTGCGCGGCCTGCTCCGGGCCGTCGGCGAAGCGCTCGACGGCCCGGTCCCCCGCGAGTGGCAAGCAGCGATCACAGCAACTCCCCGCCACCGCTTCCTGCCCGAGCGGATCTGGCTGGAGAACGACGACGGCGGCTACGAGCCGTGCGACCTCTCCACCGACCACGACCGCTGGTTCGAGGCGGCCTACTCGGACGCGCCCGTCATCACCCAGGTCAACGACGGCCAGGCATCGGCCGACCCGGCCGATGCCTGGCCCTCCTCCTCCGCCTCCGCCCCCTCGATCGTCGTCCGCATGCTCCGCGACCTCGACGTCCGGCCCGGGATGAACGTCCTGGAGATCGGCACCGGCACCGGCTGGAACGCCGCCCTCCTCGCCCACCGCCTCGGCTCCGGCCACGTCACCTCGATCGAGATCGACTCCGAGGTCTCCGAGCAGGCCTGGGCCGCCCTGAACGCGGCCGGCCTGGACGTGGACCTGATCTGCGGAGACGGATCCCTGGGCTGGCCCCACCGCCTCCCCTACGACCGGATCATCTCCACCTGCTCGGTCCGCCACGTCCCTTGGGCCTGGATCGAACAGACCCGGCCCGGCGGCATCGTCCTCACCCCCTGGGACAGCCCCATGCTCTGCTGGGGCCTGCTCAAGCTCACCGTCGAACGCGACCGCGCCCAGGGCCACTTCAGCCCCCACTCCGCGTTCATGCTGATGCGCAACCACCGGCAGGACCTGCGGATCTTCCGCGACGTCGTCCAGGACGATCACGTCCCGGACGAGTCCGAAACGGTGCTCCCGCCATGGGAAGTCACCGGCGACCACTGGGAGGCCCGCTTCGCCCTCGGCCTACGGCTGGGCGACGTGTGGACCGCCTGGGAGGACGAGCCGGGCGTCGACGGCGTCGCCGCCCGGCTCTGGGTCGCCACCACCGATGCCCGTTCCTGGGCGGCCGTCGACCACGACGGCCGCCAGAACAAGCGCTTCACCGTCTGGCAGCACGGCCCCCGCCGCCTCTGGGGCGAGATCGAGGCCGCCCACCACTGGTGGCAGCACAACAACCGCCCGACCCCCGACCGCTTCGGCCTCACCGTCACCGCGAACAGACAGTGGGCCTGGCTCGACCGCCCCGCCCAGCCCGTTCGTCACCCGCTCCCGTAAGGGCCCGGCGACCGAGCCGTCGCCGGAGGGGCTACTGCGGCCGGCGACGGGCGCGGATCAGCGCGACACCGATCGCGAGGGGGAAGGACAGCAGGAAGAGCGTCACCGCGGGCCACAGCGGGTCGCCGTCGACTATCGCGTTCACGAGCGTGCGGATACCGACAACGATGACGTGCATGCGCGTACCGTAGCGCTACCCTTCGCCGGGCCGTCCGGCGCCCCTGACCAGCGAAAACGGCCCGGCTTCCCCACCTAGGAGGAGCCGGGCCGTCGGCGTTCGAACCAGGAGCGGTCAGCCGCCGAGCTGGATGCCGGCCATGCGCTTCCACTCGTACGCGCTGGTCTTCACCTTCAGCCCCAGCTCGCCCTCGAAGTTCTCGTGCAGGGTCAGGCCCGCCAGCTCCGCGGCCCGGCGGCCGACGGCGTAGGTCGGGGCGACCTGGTCGCCCCAGGCGCCGTCCGCGCCGACCACGACGATGCGGGTGGCCACGGCGCCGACGTACTCGACGACCGCGTCGGCGCTGCCGCCGTGCTGCTGGGCAAAGCTGGTCAGGTGCTTGGCGATGCGCTTGGCGCGGCGCTCGGTACGGGCGTCCGGCGCGGCGGCGGTGGCGGTCGATGCGCTGCTCATGCGCCCGCCTCGCTTCGCTCGCCAGGGGCATTCGCCCATGCGCGCCTTTCGATGATTCGCTCACTTCGCTCGCTCATGCCCGCATGCTACCCACCGGTACGCGACCTCGCGACGGGAGCGCCCTGTGCACCGGGACACATACTCGGAACATGACGTTCAAAGGCTGGCCGAGCGAGGCGCTGGACTTCTACGAGCACCTCGAAGCCGACAACTCGAAGACCTTCTGGCAGGCCCACAAGGAGCAGTACGACACCGCCGTACGGGCCCCGATGGAGGCGCTGCTGGCCGAGCTGGAGCCGGAGTTCGGGCCGGGGAAGATCTTCCGCCCCAACCGGGACGTCCGCTTCAGCGCCGACAAGTCCCCGTACAAGACGCACATCGGCGCGCACCTGGAGTCCGGCGGCTACGTCCAGCTCTCCGCCGACGGCCTGGCCTGCGCCAACGGCATGTACCAGCTGGCCCCCGACCAGCTGGAGCGCTACCGCGCCGCCGTCGCCGAGGACGTCAGCGGCGCCGAGCTGGAGCGGGTGATCGCCCGGGTGGAACAGGCCGGTCCGCGGGTCCACGGCCGCGACTCCCTCAAGTCGGCCCCGCGCGGCTACCCCAAGGACCACCCCAGGATCGAGCTGCTGCGCCACAAGGGCCTGGTGGCCTGGCAGGACTGGGAGCCCGCGAAGTGGCTGGGCACGCGCGCCGCCCACACCCGGATCGTCGACTTCCTGCGCGCCTCCCAACCGCTGCGGGACTGGCTGGACGGCCACGTCGGCCCGTCGGAACTCCCGTCCCGCTGAAACGCGAAGAGCCCCGGTCCGCCCAGGACCGGGGCTCTTCCCAAGACAACAGCCTTACTTCACGAACGGATCGATCGCGCACACCACGAACAGCAGCGACAGGTAGGTGATCGACCAGTGGAACAGCCGCATCTCCTTCAGCTTGGCGCCCACGATCCCGGCCTTCGCCCGCCCGTACAGGGCGTGCGCCTCGCGCAGCCAGAAGCCGCCGAGCAGCACCGCGGCGACGGGGTACAGCCAGCTCATGTGCCCCAGCGGCCAGACCGCCAGCGAGACCGCCACCATCACCCAGGAGTAGGCGACGACCTGCTTGCCGACCGCCACGTTGCCCTTGATGACCGGGAGCATCGGCACCCCGGCCCGCTCGTAGTCGTCGCGCACCTTCATCGACAGCACCCAGGTGTGCGGCGGAGTCCAGAAGAAGACCACCAGGAAGAGCGCGACGGCCGCCCAGGACACCGAGTTGGTCACCGAGGACCAGCCGATCAGCACCGGCATGCAGCCCGCGATGCCGCCCCAGACGATGTTCTGCGAGGTGCGCCGCTTGAGCCCCAGCGTGTAGACGAACACGTAGAACAGCAGCGCGCCGAGCGCCAGTCCGGCGGAGAGCCAGTTGACGCCGATGCCGAGCAGCAGGGTGGAGACGATCCCGAGCGTGATGCCGAAGACCAGCGCCTCGCGCGGCGACACCATCCCGGTGACGATCGGCCGGCGCTCGGTGCGGGACATCAGGGCGTCGATGTCGCGGTCGATGTACATGTTGAGGGCGTTGGCGCCGCCCGCCGAGAGGTAACCGCCGACCACGACCTTCAGCACCAAGAGCATGTTCGGCACGCCCTGTTGGGCCAGGAACATCACCGGCACGGTGCTCATCAGCAGCAGCTCGATGATGCGCGGCTTGGTCAGTGCGACGAAGGCGCCGACACGGGCCCCGATGGGCCGGTGCGCAGGAGTCGCCCCGGTGACCCCGGCGGGACGGGTTTCGACGGCGGTCACTAACACCCCAACTGAAGATGAATCCTCGCAGGCGTCCACAGGAACGAAGGGTCCCGAATCGTCCGCTCTGCGCGTACCACGCCACCTTAGACGCTCCATATATCCCATCCGGCTCCGGGGTCCCCCGGCGAGGCGGATCGCACACCCCCGGGTGAGCCGACTGGGTGAAGCCACGAAGCGGCTCCGGCGCGACCCCGCAACCCGTCCCGACCACCCGGGCGGCGCGCCCGTGCAAACCGGGAGAGCCTGGGACAAAACATGTCGGACCGCCCTAGTGGGAATCACCATGCGGAAATCCCGGTTGTCCCGGCACGGAGGGTGAGCCCCGGCCCGGACGGTAGGCTCGCACGCAGAAGCGGGATCTACCCTCCGTGACCGGCACCATCCACAGTCGGGACCACAGCGCCGTGGCCGACCCGGTCCCCATTCACGGGGTCACTCTTCACAATGGAAGGAGCCCTGAGACAGGGTGAGCACTGCGCCGACGAACGCATTCGAGTGGAGCGACCTGGATGAGCGCACGGTTGACACGGCGCGCGTCCTCGCGATGGACGCTGTCCAGAAGGTCGGGAACGGGCACCCCGGGACGGCCATGTCCCTGGCCCCCGCTGCCTACCTGATCTTCCAGCGCTTCCTTCGCCACGACCCGACCGACCCGGCCTGGGTCGGCCGCGACCGCTTCGTCCTCTCCCCCGGGCACACCAGCCTGACGCTCTACACCCAGCTCTACTTCTCCGGCTACGGCCTGGAACTGGACGACCTCAAGGCGTTCCGAGTGGCCGGCAGCCGCACCCCCGGCCACCCGGAGCACGGCCACACCGCGGGCGTGGAGACCACCACCGGCCCGCTCGGCCAGGGCATCGCCAACGCGGTCGGCATGGCGATGGCCGCCCGCTACGAGCGCGGTCTGTTCGACCCGGAGGCGGCCGCCGGGGAGTCCCCCTTCGACCACACCATCTGGGCCATCGTCTCCGACGGCGACCTGGAGGAGGGCATCTCCGCCGAGGCCTCCTCGCTGGCCGGCCACCAGAAGCTGGGCAACCTGGTCGCCCTCTACGACGACAACCACATCTCGATCGAGGGCGACACCGAGACCGCCTTCTCCGAGGACGTCCTCAAGCGCTACGAGGCGTACGGCTGGCACGTCCAGCGCGTCATCCCGAAGGCCAACGGCGACGTCGACGTCGAGGCCCTCGCCGGTGCGCTGGCCGCCGCCAAGGCCGAGACGTCCCGCCCGTCGATCATCGCGATGCGCACGATCATCGCCTGGCCGGCCCCGGACGCCCAGAACACCGCCAAGGCGCACGGCTCCGCGCTCGGCGCCGCCGAGATCGCCGCCACCAAGAAGGTCCTGGGCTTCGACCCGGAGAAGACCTTCGAGGTCAGCGACCAGGTCATCGAGCACGCCCGCAAGGTCATCAAGCGCGGCAAGGCCGCCCGCGACCAGTGGCAGCAGAGCTTCGACGCCTGGCGCGCCGCCAACCCGCACCGGGCCGCCGAGTTCGCCCGCATCCAGGCCGGCGAGCTGCCCGAGGGCTGGAAGAAGGCCGTTCCGACCTTCCCGGCCGGCAAGGACGTCGCCACCCGCAAGGCCTCCGGCGAGACCCTCAAGGCGCTCGGCGCGGTGATCCCGGAGCTGTGGGGCGGCTCGGCCGACCTCGCGGAGTCCAACCTCACCACCATCGACGAGGACAGCTCCTTCCTCCCCGAGGGCAACCCGCTGAAGTCCGCCAGCCCGTACGGCCGGACGATCCACTTCGGCATCCGCGAGCACGCCATGGGCTCCACCATGAACGGCATCGCCCTGCACGGGAAGACCCGCGTCTACGGCGGCACCTTCCTGGTCTTCGCCGACTACATGCGCCCCGCCGTCCGCCTGGCCGCGCTGATGAAGCTGCCGGTCACCTACGTCTGGACGCACGACTCGATCGGCCTCGGCGAGGACGGCCCGACCCACCAGCCGGTCGAGCACATGGCCTCGCTGCGTGCCATCCCGGGCCTGTCCATGGTCCGCCCGGCCGACGCCAACGAGACGGCCGTCGCCTGGCGCACGATCATCGAGCGCCAGACCAGCCACCCCGGCCCGGTCGGCCTGGCGCTGACCCGCCAGAACGTCCCGACCTTCGACCGCGAGGTCTTCGCCTCCGCCGAGGGCACCGCCAAGGGCGCCTACGTGCTGGCCGAGGCCTCCACCGGCGACCCGCAGGTGATCCTTCTGGGCACCGGTTCCGAGGTCCAGCTGGCCGTCCAGGCCCGCGAGGCCCTGGAGGCCGAGGGCGTCCCGACCCGGGTGGTCTCCGTCCCGTCCTTCGAGTGGTTCCAGGAGCAGGACCAGGCCTACCGCGACAGCGTGCTGCCGCCGTCGGTCAAGGCCCGCGTCTCGGTCGAGGCCGGCATCGCCCAGGGCTGGCGCGAGCTGGTCGGCGACCACGGCCGGATCGTCTCGCTGGAGCACTTCGGTGCCTCCGCCGACTACAAGGTGCTGTTCGAGGAGTTCGGCCTGACCGCCGAGCGCGTGATCGCGGAGGCGCACAACGCCCTGCGCGCCCTCGAAGCCGTCAACCGCTAGTTCCGCTCCGGCCGCGTACCTCGCCCGCACGCGGGTACGCGGCCCCTCTGACTACCCCACGAAGCAGAAGAAGGACTGAAGCACCATGACTGACGCACTGAAGCGCCTCAGCGACGAAGGCGTTGCGATCTGGCTGGACGACCTCAGCCGCAAGCGGCTGAACTCCGGCAACCTGGCCGAGCTGGTGCAGAACAAGCACGTGGTGGGTGTCACCACCAACCCGACCATCTTCCAGAAGGCCATCGCCGGCAGCGGCGACACCTCCTACGACGGCCAGCTGCGTGACCTCGCCGTCCGCAAGGTCACCACCGAGGAGGCGATCCGCATGATCACCACCTCGGACGTGCGCGACGCCGCCGATGTGCTGCGTCCGGTCTACGACGCCTCCAACGGCCGCGACGGCCGGGTCTCCATCGAGGTCGACCCCCGCCTGGCCCACGAGACCGCCCCGACCGTGGCCGAGGCCAAGCAGCTGTGGTGGCTGGTCGACCGCCCGAACGTCTTCATCAAGATCCCCGCCACCGAGGCCGGCCTGCCCGCCATCAGCGAGGTCATCGGCCTGGGCATCAGCGTCAACGTCACGCTGATCTTCTCCCTGGAGCGCTACAAGGCCGTCATCGACGCCTACCTGACCGGCCTGGAGACCGCCAAGGCCAAGGGCCTGGACCTCTCCCAGATCGAGTCGGTCGCCTCCTTCTTCGTGTCCCGCGTCGACACCGAGATCGACAAGCGCCTGGACAAGATCGGCGGCGACGCCAAGGACCTGCGCTCCAAGGCCGCCCTGGCCAACGCCCGCCTCGCCTACCAGGCGTACGAGGAGGTCTTCGGCTCGGTCGACGGCAAGACCGCCGGCAATGCCCGCTGGAAGGCCCTGGAGGCCGCCGGCGCCAAGCCGCAGCGCCCGCTGTGGGCCTCGACCGGCGTCAAGGACCCGGCCCTGCCGGACACCCTGTACGTCACCGAGCTGGTCGCCCCGGGCACCGTCAACACCATGCCCGAGGCCACCCTGGACGCCGCCGCCGACCACGGCGTGGTCAGCGGCAACACCATCGTCCCCAACTACGCCGACGCCAAGGCCGTCCTGGACGCCGTCGCGGCCGCCGGCGTGGACTACGACGACGTGGTCCAGGTCCTGGAGGACGAGGGCGTGCAGAAGTTCGAGCAGTCCTGGCAGGAGCTGCTCGACACCGTCACCGCCTCGCTGGCTTCCTTCGCCACCGAGAAGTGACCCCCGCTCACACAATCGGCGCACGAAAGCGGAGCACACCAAGTGAGCACTGATTTCCCCGAGTTGACGTCGGAATCGGACGCGGACGACCTCCCGCCCTCCCCCGTCAACCCGCTTCGTGACCCCTCCGACCGGCGGCTCCCGCGCATCGCGGGGCCGTCCGGCCTGGTCATCTTCGGGGTCACCGGCGACCTGTCGCGCAAGAAGCTGATGCCGGCCATCTACGACCTGGCCAACCGCGGTCTGCTGCCGCCGGGCTTCTCCCTGGTCGGGTTCGCCCGCCGCGAGTGGGACAACGAGGACTTCGCCCAGGAGGTCCACGACGCGGTCAAGGAGCACGCCCGCACCCCGTTCCGGGAAGAGGTCTGGCAGCAGCTCGCCAAGGGCATGCGCTTCGTCCACGGCACCTTCGACGACGACGACGCCTTCGACAAGCTCCGCGAGACCATCGAGGAGCTGGACAAGGCCCAGGGCACCGGCGGCAACTTCGCCTTCTACCTGTCCGTCCCGCCGAAGTTCTTCCCGACCGTCGTCCAGCAGCTCAAGAAGCACGGCCTGGCCGACCCGCCGCAGGGCTCCTGGCGCCGCGCCGTCATCGAGAAGCCCTTCGGCCACGACCTGGAGAGCGCCCAGGAGCTCAACAAGGTCGTCCACGAGGTCTTCCCCCGGGACGAGGTCTTCCGGATCGACCACTACCTGGGCAAGGAGACGGTCCAGAACATCCTGGCGCTGCGCTTCGCCAACCAGATGTTCGAGCCGATCTGGAACCGGTCCTACGTCGACCACGTGCAGATCACCATGGCCGAGGACATCGGCATCGGCGGCCGGGCCGGCTACTACGACGGCATCGGCTCCGCCCGTGACGTCATCCAGAACCACCTGCTCCAGCTGATGGCGCTCACCGCCATCGAGGAGCCGGCGTCCTTCCACCCGAAGGCGCTGGTGGCCGAGAAGCTCAAGGTGCTCAGCGCCGTCAAGCTCCCGGCCGACCTCGGCCGGCACACCGTGCGCGGCCAGTACGCGGCCGGCTGGCAGGGCGGCGAGGAGGTCGTCGGCTACCTGGACGAGGACGGCATCGACCCCGAGTCCAAGACCGACACCTACGCGGCCATCAAGCTGGAGATCAACAACCGCCGCTGGGCGGGCGTCCCGTTCTACCTGCGCACCGGCAAGCGGCTGGGCCGCCGGGTCACCGAGATCGCGGTGGTCTTCCAGCGCGCCCCGTACCTGCCGTTCGACTCCTACGCGACCGAGGAGCTGGGGCAGAACGCCCTGGTCATCCGGGTCCAGCCGGACGAGGGCGTGACGGTGCGGTTCGGCTCCAAGGTGCCGGGCACCTCCTTCGAGGTCCGGGACGTCACGATGGACTTCGCCTACGGCGAGTCCTTCACCGAGTCCAGCCCGGAGGCGTACGAGCGGCTCATCCTCGACGTGCTGCTCGGCGACGCCAACCTGTTCCCGCGCCACCAGGAGGTCGAGCTCTCCTGGCAGATCCTCGACCCGATCGAGCGGTACTGGGACACCCACGGCAAGCCCGCCCAGTACGCGGCGGGCACCTGGGGCCCCGCCGAGGCTGACGAGATGCTCGCACGAGACGGCAGGAGCTGGCGCCGGCCATGAAGATCGACCTCACCAACACGACGTCCAGCAAGATCAACGCCGCGCTGATGGAGGCGCGCCGGGCCAGCGGCTCCACCGCCGCCGGCATGGTGCTCACCCTGGTGATCGTGACCGACGAGGGCAGCGCCTACGACGCCCTCAAGGCCGCCAACGACGCCTCCCGCGAGCACCCGATGCGCACCCTCGCGGTGATCAAGCGCGCCGGGCGCTCGCCCCGGGCCCGCGCGGAGACCCGGCTGGACGCCGAGATCCTGGTCGGCTCGGACGCGGGCTCGGGCGAAACGGTTGTCCTGCGCATGCACGGCGAACTCGCCGCGCACGCCCAGTCGGTCGTCCTGCCGCTGCTGCTGCCGGACGCCCCGACCGTGGTCTGGTGGCCGGACAACGCGCCGCTGCACCCGGCCCAGGACCCGCTGGGCGCGCTCGCCCAGCGCCGGATCACCGACGCGGTCACCGCCGAGTCCCCCGTCGGCCAGCTCGCCCAGCGCGCCCAGAGCTACACCCCGGGCGACACCGACCTGGCCTGGACCCGGCTCACCGGCTGGCGCTCGATGCTGGCCGCCGCGCTGGACCAGCGGCCGTCCACCATCGTCTCCGCGGCGGTCGAGGGCGAGTCCTACAACCCCAGCGTGGAGCTGCTCGGCCTGTGGCTGCTCAACCGGCTGCACGTGCCGGTCGAGCGGGTCGTCACCGGCGGCCCCGGCATCACCGCGGTGCGCCTGCGCACCAAGGACGGGGACATCACCCTGGACCGCCCGGACGGCCTGATGGGCATGCTCTCCATGCCCGGCTCGCCGGACCGCCAGGTGGCGCTCAAGCGGCGCGAGACCTCGGAGCTGATCGCCGAGGAGCTGCGCCGGCTGGACCCGGACGACATCTACTCGACGGCCGTGCGCACGCCCGTCGAGCGGCTGCGCGAGCACGACGACACCGTCCCGGCGGCCGCCGAGCAGATCGCCCAGGCGGTCGAGGCCTCGGTGGCCGACGCGGACGGCGGGCCGGGCGGACCGGTCGGGGCCGTCGAGGCTGGGAAGAAGCCCGCCGCGAAGAAGGCCGCCGGCAAGCGCGCCGCCACCAAGGACGGCGAATGACCAGGGCCACTCCGCAGCTGGTCGTCCACCGGGACAAGGAGCTGATGGCCCAGGCGGCCGCGGCCCGGCTGATCACCCGGATCGTGGACGCCCAGGCCGCCCGCGGCACCGCCTCGGTGGTGCTCACCGGCGGCCGCAACGGCAACGCCCTGCTGGCCGCGATCGCCGCCTCCCCGGCGCGCGACGCGGTCGACTGGGGCCGGCTGGACCTCTGGTGGGGCGACGAGCGCTTCGTGCCCGCCGCCGACGGTGACCGCAACGCCGTCCAGGCCCGCGCCGAACTGCTGGACGCCGTCCCGCTCGACCCGGCACGGGTGCACGAGATGCCCGCCTCGGACGGGGAGGACGGCTCCGACGTGGAGGCCGCGGCCGCCCGCTACGCGCAGGAGCTGGCCGAGGCCGCCGGACCGGGCGACCGGCTCGGCGTCCCGGCCTTCGACGTGCTGCTGCTCGGCGTCGGACCGGACACCCACATCGCCTCGCTCTTCCCGGAGCACCCGGGCGTGCGGGAGACCGAGCTGACCGTGGTCGGCGTGCGCGGGGCCCCCAAGCCCCCGCCGACCCGGATCTCGCTCACCCTCCCGGCGATCCGGGCCGCCCGCGAGGTCTGGCTGCTGGCCGCCGGAGAGGACAAGGCGGGCGCGGTCGCGCTGGCCCTGTCCGGCCCCGGCGAACTGCAGGCGCCCGCCTCCGGCGCGTACGGCCGCAGCCGCACCCTGTGGCTGCTGGACCGCGCCGCCGCCGAGCGGATCCCCGCCCAGCTGTACCCGCCGGCCTCGGCCTAGCCTGTACGACGCCGAAGGGCGCCCACCGTCGTTCGACGGTGGGCGCCCTTCCTGCTTCTCCGGCGCTCGGCCCGGTCAGATCTCGCCGCGCAGCTTGGCCAGCGCCTCCGCGAGGATCGCCTCGCCGTCGGCGTCGGTGCGCCGCTCACGGACGTAGGCGAGGTGGGTCTTGTAGGGCTCGTTGCGCGAGGGCGCCGGCGGGTTGTGCTCGTCCTGGCCGGCCGGGAAGCCGCAGCGCGGGCAGTCCCAGGTGTCCGGGATGACGGCCTCGGCGGCGAAGCTGGGCCGGGTCTCGTGCTTGTTGGCGCACCAGAAGGAGATCCGGTTGCGCGGAGCGGACTCGCCGCGCTCCGCCTCCCCCATCGGGCCGGCCCCGACCCTGCTGCCACGGATGGCGTTGCCACTTGCCACGGTCTGACTCCCTGCGTGCTGGTGCGCCGACCCGCCGCGGTGCGCGCCGGTGGCGAAAGTCGTCCTAGTGTAAGCAGGACTTAAGCTTCCGCCACCATCGCCTCCGCCCCGACCGTCCAAGGATAGGCGCTCGGGCGACGGGGCGTCAGGGTTGTGTCAGCTCTTGTACTTCAGGACCAGGCCCAGCACCAGGATGCACGCGAACCAGCCGATGCCGACCACGATCGTGATGCGGTCCAGGTTGCGCTCGGCCACCGCCGAACCGCCGCCGGTCGACATCGCGCCGCCGCCGAACATGTCCGACAGGCCGCCGCCCTTCCCCTTGTGCAGCAGCACCAGGAGGATCATCAGCAGGCTGAAGACGATCAGGGCAATCGAGAACCCGAGAACCACGGCGGGACCAACTCTCTCGTATCTTCGGCGAAGGGGCCGGGCCGCGTACGGCGGTCCGGCCCCAAAGCCTACGTTGCTGCGGCGGCGTTAGCCTACTGCCTGCTCACGGTAGCGCACGATCTTGACGAACTCGTCGGCGTCCAGCGAGGCACCGCCGATCAGACCGCCGTCGATGTCGGGCTTGGCCATCAGGCCGGCCGCGCTCGACGCCTTGACCGAACCGCCGTACAGCACGCGGACCTTGTCGGCCAGCTCGGCGTCGTACAGCTCGGCGATCCGCCCGCGGATGGCGGCGCAGACCTCCTGCGCGTCCTCCGGGGTGGCCACCTCGCCGGTGCCGATCGCCCAGACCGGCTCGTACGCGACCACGATCGACTCGGCCTGGTCGGCGGTGACGCCCTCCAGGGCGCCGTCCAGCTGGGCCAGGGTGTACTCGACGTGGGTGCCGGCCTTGCGGATCTCCAGCGGCTCGCCGACGCAGAGGATCGGGGTGACCCCGGCCCGGTAGGCGGCCTTGACCTTGGCGTTGACGATCTCCTCGTTCTCGCCGTGGTACTGGCGGCGCTCCGAGTGGCCGATCACCGCGTAGGTGCACTGCAGCTTGGCCAGCATCGGGCCGGAGACCTCGCCGGTGTAGGCGCCGCCGTCGTGCTGCGAGATGTCCTGCGAGCCGTACTTGATCTTCAGCTTGTCGCCGAAGACCAGGGTCTGCACCGACCGCAGGTCGGTGAACGGCACCAGGACGGCGACCTCGACGGCCTCGTAGTCCTTGTCGGCCAGCGCGAAGGCCAGCTTCTGGGTGTGCTGGATGGCCTCAAGGTGGTTGAGGTTCATCTTCCAGTTGCCCGCCATCAGCGGGAGACGCTCAGTCATGCCTTCAGCCTTCCAGGGCGGCGAGACCGGGAAGGGTCTTGCCCTCCAGGTACTCAAGGCTCGCGCCACCGCCGGTCGAGATGTGCCCGAACTTCGTCTCGTCGAAGCCCAGGATGCGGACGGCCGCGGCGGAGTCGCCGCCACCGACCACGGTGAACGCCGCACTGTCGGTCAGGGCCTGCGCGACGGCCTTGGTGCCGTTCGCGTAGTCCGGGTGCTCGAAGACGCCCATCGGGCCGTTCCAGAACACCGTGCCGGCGTCGGCCAGCTTCGCCGCGTAGAGCTCGCGGGTCTTCGGGCCGATGTCCAGGCCCTCCTTGTCGGCCGGGATCGCGTCCGAGCCGACGACCTCGTAGTTCGCCGGGGTCTTGCCCTTGAGGTCCGGGAACTCCGCGGAGACCAGGACGTCCACGGGCAGGACGAACTCGACGCCCCGCTCCTCGGCCTCGGCCAGGTAGCCCAGGACGGTCGGGATCTGGTCCTCCTGCAGCAGCGAGATGCCGACCTCGTGGCCCTTGGCCTTGAGGAAGGTGTACGCCATGCCGCCGCCGATCAGGATCCGGTCGGCCTTCTTCAGCAGGTTGTCGATCACGCCGAGCTTGTCCGACACCTTGGCGCCGCCGAGCACGACGACGTACGGGCGCTTGACGTCCTCGGTGAGCTTCTTCAGCACGCCGACCTCGGTGGCGATCAGGTCGCCGGCGGCGTGCGGCAGCAGGCCCGGCAGGTCGTACACCGAGGCGTGCTTGCGGTGCACGGCGCCGAAGCCGTCGCCGACGTACAGGTCCGCCAGGGCGGCCAGCTGCTCGGCGAAGGCCTTGCGCTCGGCGTCGTCCTTGCTGGTCTCACCGGCGTTGAAGCGCAGGTTCTCCAGCAGCACGACCTCGCCGTCGGCCAGCGCGGCCACGGCGGACTTCGCGGACTCGCCCACGGTGTCGGCGGCGAAGGCGACCGGCTTGCCGAGGATCTCGCCGAGGCGCTCGGCCACCGGCGCGAGCGAGAACTGCGGGTCCGGCGCGCCCTTGGGACGGCCGAGGTGGGAGGCGACGACGACCTTGGCGCCGCGCTCGACGAGCTTGGCGATGGTCGGGGCGACGGCGCGGATCCGGCCGTCGTCGGTGATCCGGCCGTCCGACAGCGGAACGTTCAGGTCGGCGCGTACGAAGACGCGCTTGCCGGCGACGTCCAGGTCTTCGATGGTCTTCACGGGTTCTTCGGTCTCCTGGGGAGATGGTTGATGCGCAGAGGCGGCACGGCGCAGGGGCCGCCTGAGAAGTCCTTGTACGCAGAGCGAGGGCCCGGTCGGCACGTTTCGCCGTCCGGGCCCTCGCCCCTACATCACGTCAGCTCCCACACCGTCAGAGCTGGCCACCGACGAGGGTGACCAGGTCGACGACGCGGTTCGAGTAGCCCCACTCGTTGTCGTACCAGCCGAGCACCTTGACCTGGTTGCCCTGGACCATGGTCAGGCTGGAGTCGAAGATGCAGGAGGCGGGGTCGTTGACGATGTCCGAGGAGACGATCGGGTCCTCGGTGTAGGCCAGGATGCCCTTGAGCGGGCCCTCCTGCGCGGCCTTCTGGAAGGCCGCGTTGACCTCGTCCTTGGTGACCTCGCGCTCCAGGGTGACGACCAGGTCGGTGATCGAGCCGGTCGGGACCGGGACGCGCAGCGAGGTGCCGTCCAGCTTGCCCTTCAGCTCCGGCAGGACCAGGGCGGTCGCCTTGGCGGCACCCGTCGAGGTCGGGATGATGTTCTGGCTCGCCGCACGAGCACGGCGCAGGTCCTTGTGCGGGAAGTCCAGGGTGACCTGGTCGTTGGTGAACGCGTGGACGGTGGTCATCAGGCCCTTGACGATGCCGAAGCTCTCGTTCAGCACCTTGGCCATCGGCGCCACGCAGTTGGTGGTGCAGGAGGCGTTGGAGATGACGTGGTGGTTGGCGGCGTCGTACTTGTCGTCGTTGACACCCAGGACGATGGTGACGTCCTCGTCGGTGGCGGGCGCCGAGATGATGACCTTCTTGGCGCCGGCGGTGAGGTGCTTCTTCGCGGCCTCGGCCTTGGTGAAGATGCCGGTGGACTCGACGACGATGTCGGCGCCCAGGGCGGCCCACGGCAGGTTGGCCGGGTCACGCTCGGCGGTCACCTTGAAGGTGTGGCCGTCGACGGTGATGCTGTCCTCGGTGTGCGAGACCTCGCCCGGGAAGGTGCCCAGGGTGGTGTCGTACTTGAGCAGGTGAGCCAGGGTCTTCGTGTCGGTGAGGTCGTTGACACCGACGATCTCGATGTCCGCGCCCTGGGCCTTGACGGCGCGGAAGAAGTTGCGGCCGATGCGGCCGAAGCCGTTGATGCCTACCCGGATCGTCACGAACCGATCTCCTCGTTAGGTACGCCGGCGCTGAGCCGACGGGGATGAGATTTGGGAAGTCCCCGACCGCCTACGACCCTACCTCTCCCGGGCCTGGGAGGGCACATCGCGCCATCAGGCAAGACGTGGCGTGGCGCGATCCCGGGCCCGCCGTCCCTGCCGACCCCGTCCGTCGGTCCTGGTCAAGTGGTCTTGACCAATTTCGGTTCGCCGTCCGCTCCCGTCCGGCCCCGGACACGACGACGGCCGGTGCCCCGGAATCCGGACACCGGCCCTTGCACCCGGTGGATCAGTTGAGCGCCATCTCGTCGGTCAGGTTGGCCTCGGTGCTCGGCAGGCCGAGCTCGGCCGCGCGCTTGTCGGCCATCGCCAGCAGGCGGCGGATCCGGCCAGCCACCGCGTCCTTGGTCAGCGGCGGGTCGGCGAGTGCGCCCAGCTCCTCCAGCGAGGCCTGCTTGTGCTGCATCCGCAGCTGACCGGCCGCGGCCAGGTGCTCGGGCACCTCCTCGCCGAGGATCTCCAGGGCGCGGGCCACCCGGGCGCCGGCCGCGACCGCGGCCCGGGCCGAGCGGCGCAGGTTGGCGTCGTCGAAGTTGGCCAGCCGGTTCGCGGTGGCCCGGACCTCGCGCCGCATCCGGCGCTCCTCCCAGGCGAGCACCGACTCGTGCGCCCCCAGCCGGGTCAGCAGCGCGCCGATCGCGTCACCGTCGCGGATGACCACCCGGTCCACCCCGCGCACCTCGCGGGCCTTGGCCGGGATGCCGAGCCGACGGGCCGCGCCGACCAGCGCCAGCGCCGCCTCGGAGCCGGGGCAGGTGATCTCCAGCGAGGAGGAGCGACCCGGCTCGGTGAGCGAGCCGTGCGCCAGGAAGGCCCCGCGCCAGGCGGCCTCGGCGTCGCAGGTGGCCCCGGAGACGACCGCCGGGGGCAGGCCCCGGATCGGACGGCCGCGACCGTCCACCAGACCGGTCTGGCGGGCGAGCAGCTCGCCGTCCTTGACCACCCGGACGACGAAGCGGCTGCCGCGCCGCAACCCGCCGGGCGCCATCACCACGAGGTCGGAGGAATGCCCGAAGATCTCCAGCAGGTCCTTGCGCAGCCGCCGCGCCGCCGCCCCGGTGTCCAGCTCCGCCTCGATCACGATGCGGCCGCTCACGATGTGCAGTCCGCCCGCGAACCGCAGGATCGCCGACACCTCCGCCTTGCGACAGCAGGCCCGGGTGACCGGGAGCCGGCTGATCTCGTCCTTCACCGCTGGAGTCATCGCCATGGCCCGATCCTTCCATGTGTCCGGAAAATCCGGTCGTACGCGGCCGCCAACAGCTCGGGGTCGTGTCGCGGGGTGCCGTCGGTGCGGGCCACCGTACCGAGCACCAGTGCGGCACCCATCCGTTCGGCGGCCTTCTCCAGACCGGCCAGGTCGGCCTGCCCGAAGGCGCCGCCCGTGACGGCGCGCTCGTCCACCAGGATCGCATCCACCACGAGGCCGGGAGCGTGGTCGGCGATGACCTCCAGGTGGCGCTGGGGGGTGAAGCCCTCGGTCTCGCCGGGCTGCGGGGCCAGGTTCAGGGTGAGCAGACGGCGGGCGCGGGTCTCCATCAGCGCCTTGGCCAGCTCGGGCACCAGCAGGTGCGGCAGCACGCTGGTGAACCAGGAGCCGGGGCCCAGCACCACCCAGTCCGCCTCCCGGACCGCCGTGACCGCCTCCGGCACGGCCGGCGGCTCGTCCGGCAGCAGCCGGATCGACTGCACGGTGCCCGGGGTGACCGCCACGCTGGCCTGGCCGCGGACGGCCGAGACCTCACCCGGACGCGCCGGGTCGTGGCCGCGCACGGTCGCCTCGATGTCCAGCGGCACCGCCGACATCGGCAGCACCCGGCCCTGGACGTTCAGCAGCCGTCCGACCCAGTCCAGCGCGGCGACCGGGTCGCCCAGCTTCTCCCAGAGCGCGACGATCAACAGGTTGCCGACCGCGTGGCCGCCCAGCTCACCGTTGCCGGTGAAGCGCTGCTGGATCACCTCGGACCAGGTGCGGCCCCAGTCGTCGTCCCCGCACAGCGCGGCCAGCGCCTTGCGCAGGTCGCCTGGCGGCAGCACCCCCAGCTCCTCGCGCAGCCGTCCGCTGGAGCCGCCGTCGTCGGCGACGGTGACCACGGCGGTCAGGTCGCTGGTGAGCCGGCGCAGCGCGGACAGCGAGGCGGACAGGCCCTGGCCGCCGCCGAGCGCGGTGATCCGGGGAGCCGGGTTGGCCCGGGCGGGACTGCTGCGCGGACGGCTCGGCGAGGGGCTGCCCGCCCGTTCGCCGGTCCTGCTCTGCGGCTGCCGCCCGGGCACGTATCCCGCCACACTCACCTCGCGTTCCTCGGCCCCGCCAACCGGCTCCGCCGGCGGCCCGGCAGGGAAGGCGGCGGTTACTCCCGACCCATGTCACGGTGGACGAGCACCGTCTCGACTCCGTCGGCGATGAGACGCTTGGTCAGACGCTCGGACATGGCGACGCTGCGGTGCTTGCCACCGGTGCAGCCTACGGCAAGCGTCATGTAGCGCTTCCCCTCCCGACGGTAGCCCTCGGTAACGATCCGGAGGAGCTCGGCGTAGCCGTTCAGGAACTCGTTGGCGCCGGGCTGCTGGAACACGTAGTCGGCGACGTCCGCGTCGGTGCCGGTGCGGGCCCGCAGCTCGGGCACCCAGTGCGGGTTCGGCAGGAAGCGGCAGTCCACCACCAGGTCGGCGTCGACCGGCAGGCCGTACTTGAAGCCGAAGGACATCACGGTGGCGCGCAGCTCGGGCTCGTCGTGGTCGGCGAACTGGGCGTCCAGCTTGGCGCGCAGCTGGTGGACGTTGAGGTTGGAGGTGTCGATCACCAGGTCCGCCTCACCGCGCAGGTCGCGCAGCAGGTCGCGCTCCTGGGCGATGCCGTCCACGATCCGGCCGTCGGCCTGCAGCGGGTGCGGGCGGCGGACGCTCTCGAACCGGCGGACCAGGGCCTCGTCGGAGGAGTCGAGGAAGACCACCCGGAGCCGGACGCCGCGCTTCTCCAGCTCGTCCAGCGAGGTGAGCAGGTCGTCGAAGAACTGGCGGCCGCGGACGTCCACGACCACGCCGATCCGGGCGACGTTGCCCTGGGAGCGGGCGCCCAGGTCGACCATGGTGGGGATCAGGGCCGGCGGCAGGTTGTCCACCACGAACCAGCCCAGGTCCTCCAGGCACTTCGCGGCGGTGGAGCGGCCGGCTCCGGACATGCCGGAGATGATCACCAGCTCCGGCGCGTTCTCAGCCACGTCTGACACGGTCACTTCGGTTCCCCGCTCTCGGTCTTTCTGCTGGGGAGAACGCGCACGGCACGGCCGCCCTTCCCCGTCCCGGACAGGCGGGCGGGTTCGGGGCGCGCCGATGGACGGGCGGCGTCGGCCGTCATGGCGTCTCCTGGGATGGTGCGGTCTGGGGTGCTGCGGCCACCGGCTCGGCGGCCCGGTCAGGCCCGTCCTCGATGATCTCGCCGGTCGCGGTGTTGACCGCGGGTGCGGCGGGTGTACGGGACGACAACGCCGCCGCAACAGTTTCCGCCGTGCGGCGCCCGATGCCGGGTACCGCGCAGATCTCGTCGACGGTGGCGGCCCGGAGCTTCTTCAGCGAGCCGAAGTGCTTGAGCAGCGCCCGGCGGCGAGTTTCGCCGAGGCCCGGGACGGAGTCCAGCTCCCCGGCGGTGAGTCGCTTGGAACGCTTGTTGCGCTGATAGCTGATCGCGAAGCGGTGGGCCTCGTCGCGCACCCGCTGGAGCAGGTACAGGCCCTCGCTGGAGCGCGGCAGCACGACCGGGTCGTCCTCGCCGGGCAGCCAGACCTCCTCCAGACGCTTGGCCAGTCCGCACAGCGCGACGTCGTCGATGCCCAGTTCCTCCAGGGCCCGCTTGGCGGCGGCGACCTGCGGCTGGCCGCCGTCGACCACCAGCAGCTGCGGCGGGTAGGCGAAGCGCTTGGGGCGGCCGTCCTCGGTGCGCGGGCCGTCGGCCGGCTGGTCGTCGTCGGGCTCCTCGGGGACGGCCCACTCACCGGTCTCCTCGCGCTCCTGGAGGTAGCGGCGGAAGCGGCGGCTGATCACCTCGTGCATCGAGCGGACGTCGTCCTGGCCCTCGAAGCCCCTGATCTGGAAGCGCCGGTACTCGCTCTTGCGGGCCAGGCCGTCCTCGAAGACGACCATCGAGGCGACCACGTCCTCGCCCTGGAGGTGGGAGATGTCGTAGCACTCGATGCGCAGCGGAACGGAGTCCAGCTCCAGCGCGTCGGCGATCTCCTGGAGGGCGCGGCTGCGGGTGGTGAGGTCCGAGGCGCGCTTGGTCTTGTGCAGGGCGAGCGCCTGTTGGGCGTTGCGCTGCACGGTGGCCATCAGGTCCTTCTTGTCGCCGCGCTGCGGGATGCGCAGGTCGACCTGGCTGCCGCGCAGGCCGCTCAGCCACTCCCGGACGGGGGCGAGCGGCTCGGGCAGGGCGGGGACGAGCACCTCGCGCGGGACGGACTCGTTGCGCTCCTCCGCGGCGGCGCCACCGTAGAGCTGCTGGAGGGCGTGCTCGACCAGTCCGGCGGTGTCGACGTCCTCGACCTTGTCGGTGACCCAGCCGCGCTGGCCGCGCACCCGGCCGCCGCGGACGTGGAAGATCTGGACGGCGGCCTCCAGTTCGTCCTCCGCGACGGCCAGCAGGTCGGCGTCGGTGGCGTCGGCGAGCACGATGGCGTTCTTCTCCATCGCGCGCTTGAGGGCGCCGATGTCGTCCCGCAGCCGGGCCGCCTTCTCGTACTCCATCTCGGCGGCGGCCTCCTGCATCTGGTCTTCCAGCCGGCGCAGGTAGTTGCCGGTCCGCCCGGCCATGAAGTCGCAGAAGTCCTCGGCCAGTTCACGGTGTTCGTCCGGCGAGACCCGGCCGACGCAGGGGGCGGCGCACTTGCCGATGTAGCCGAGCAGGCAGGGGCGGCCGACCTGCCGGGCGCGCTTGAACACGCCGTTGGAGCAGGTGCGTACGGGGAAGACCCGCAGCAGCAGGTCGACCGTCTCGCGGATCGCCCAGGCGTGCCCGTACGGACCGAAGTAGCGCACGCCCTTCTTGTGCGCCCCGCGCATCACCTGGACCCTCGGGTACTCCTCGTTGAGGGTGACGGCGAGTTCCGGATAGCTCTTGTCGTCGCGGTACTTGACGTTGAACCGCGGGTCGAACTCCTTGATCCAGGAGTACTCCAGCTGGAGCGCCTCGACCTCGGTGGCGACCACGGTCCACTCCACCGAGGCGGCGGTGGTGACCATGGTCGCGGTACGCGGGTGCAGCCCGGCGAGGTCCTGGAAGTAGGACGACAGGCGCGGGCGCAGGCTCTTGGCCTTGCCGACGTAGATGACCCGGCCGTGGGCGTCACGGAACTTGTAGACGCCCGGGGAGGCCGGGATCGCGCCCGGCGCCGGGCGGTAGGTGCTCGGGTCAGCCATGGCTCCACCGTACCGAGTGCGGTCGGGGCCGCGGGGACGGGATCGAGGGGGAGGCGCTCAACTGCTTCAGCTCGGGGTCACCTTGAGGTTCCCGCCCTCGACCGTGACGGTGTAGGCGGGCAGCGGGCTGGGGGCCGGGCCGTCCTGCACCGCGCCGTCGGCGATGCCGAACCGGCTGCCGTGGCAGGGGCACTGGATCTGCTCCTTCTGCACCTGGTCCACGATGCAGCCGGCGTGGGTGCACTTGGCGCTGAAGGCCTTGTACTGGCCGGCGGTCGGCTGGGTCACCACGATCTTCTGCTCGCGGAAGACCTTGCCGCCGCCCTCCGGGATCGCCGAGGCCGGGCCGAGGTCCACCGGGCCCTGGGGCGCGCTGCTCTTCTCCGAGGAGCCGGTGGAGGAACTGCAGCCGGTGACCGCGACGGTGCCTCCCGCCGCCAGGACGGCCGCGGCCCCGCAGAGCAGGGTGCGCCGGGAGGTGGCGGGGCTGGTCTCGGGTGCCTCGGACATCGGTGCGCTCCTACGGGTTGATGCTGCTGCGAGGGACCACGGAAGTCTATGCCGCACGCGCCCGCCGCTCCCGGACGTCTCCGACGGTCGGAGCGGCCCGGGAGCGGCGGGGGCGGGCGGCGGGGCGGGCGACTACTTCTTGGCGGCGGTGGCCCGCTTGCGCGGGGCCTTCTTGGCCGGTGCCGCGACCGGGGCGTCCGCGAAATCACCCGGCAGGATGTCCCGCAGGAACTTGCCGGTGTGGCTCTCCGGGACGGCCGCGATCTGCTCCGGGGTGCCCTCGGCGACGACCGTGCCGCCGCCGGAGCCGCCCTCGGGGCCCATGTCGACGACCCAGTCGGCAGTCTTGATCACGTCGAGGTTGTGCTCGATCACGATCACCGTGTTGCCCTTGTCGACCAGCCCGCTGAGCACCTTGATCAGCTTGCTGATGTCCTCGAAGTGCAGACCGGTGGTCGGCTCGTCCAGCACGTAGACCGTCCGCCCGGTGGAGCGCTTCTGCAGCTCGGAGGCCAGCTTGACGCGCTGCGCCTCGCCGCCGGAGAGCGTCGGCGCGGACTGGCCGAGCCGGACGTAGCCGAGGCCGACGTCGTTGAGCGTCCGCAGGTGGCGGGCGATCGCGGGGACGGCCTCGAAGAAGGCGAGCGCCTCCTCGATCGGCATGTCCAGCACCTCGGCGATGGACTTGCCCTTGTAGTGGACCTCCAGCGTCTCCCGGTTGTACCGGGCGCCGTGGCAGACCTCGCACGGCACGTAGACGTCCGGCAGGAAGTTCATCTCGATCTTGATGGTGCCGTCACCGGTGCAGTTCTCGCAGCGGCCGCCCTTGACGTTGAAGGAGAACCGGCCAGGGAGGTACCCGCGGACCTTGGCCTCCTGGGTCTCCGCGAAGAGCCGGCGGACGTGGTCGAACACCCCGGTGTAGGTGGCCGGGTTGGACCGCGGGGTGCGGCCGATCGGCGACTGGTCGACGTGCACCACCTTGTCCACCAGGTCGGTGCCGGTGATCCGGGTGTGCCGGCCGGGCACGCTGCGGGCGCCGTTCAGCTCCCGGGCGAGGTGGGTGTAGAGGATGTCGTTGACCAGGGTCGACTTGCCGGAGCCGGAGACCCCGGTGATCGCCGTCAGGGTGCCCAGCGGGAAGCCGACCGTGACGTCCTTGAGGTTGTGCTCGCGGGCGCCGTGCACCGTCAGCTGGCGCTTCCTGTCCCGGTCACGGCGGCCGGCCGGGATCGGGATGGACCGCTTGCCGGAGAGGTACTGGCCGGTCAGCGACTCCTTGTTGGCGAGCAGCTGCTTCAGCGAGCCGGAGTGCACCACCTTGCCGCCGTGCTCGCCGGCGCCCGGGCCGATGTCGACCACCCAGTCCGCGGTCTTGATGGTGTCCTCGTCGTGCTCGACCACGATCAGGGTGTTGCCGATGTCGCGCAGCCGCACCAGCGTCTCGATCAGCCGGTGGTTGTCCCGCTGGTGCAGGCCGATGGACGGCTCGTCCAGCACGTACAGCACGCCGACCAGGCCGGAGCCGATCTGGGTGGCCAGCCGGATGCGCTGGGCCTCGCCGCCTGACAGGGTGCCGGCCGCGCGGTCCAGGGAGAGGTAGTCCAGGCCGACGTCGACCAGGAAGCGCAGCCGCTCGTTGACCTCCTTGAGGACCCGCTCGGCGATCTGCTTGTCCCGGTCGTTGAGCTTCATCGCGCCCAGGAACTCGGCGCAGTCGCTGATCGACATCGAGGAGACGTCGGCGATCGACCTGTCCTCGACGGTGACCGCCAGCACCACCGGCTTGAGCCGGGTGCCCTGGCAGGTCGGGCAGGGCACCTCGCGCATGTAGCCCTCGAAGCGCTCGCGGCTGCTGTCGCTCTCCGCCTCGGTGTGCCGGCGCTGGATGAACGGCACCGCGCCCTCGAAGCCGGTGCTGTACGAGCGCTCGCGGCCGAAGCGGTTGCGGTAGCGGACCTGCACCTGGTGCTTGTGCCCGTACATCAGCGCCTTCTTGGCGCGGGCGGGCAGCCCGGCCCAGGGGATGTCGGTGCGGAAGCCGAGCTCCTCGGCGAGCGCGTCGATCAGGCGCTGGAAGTAGTCCTTGGCGTGCCCGGCCGACCACGGGTGGATCGCGCCCTCGTCCAGCGAGCGCTCCGGGTCCGGCACGACCAGCTCCGGGTCGACCTCCATCCGGTTGCCCAGGCCCGAGCAGTCCGGGCAGGCGCCGAACGGCGAGTTGAAGGAGAACGAGCGCGGCTCCAGCTCCTCGAACGACACGTCGTCGTACGGGCAGTAGAGGTGCTCGGAGTACATCCGCTCGCGCTCCGGGTCGTCCTCGGGGAGGTCGACGAAGTCGAGCACCACCATGCCGCCGGACAGCCGCAGGGCCGTCTCCACCGAGTCGGTGAGCCGCCGCTTGGCGCTCTCCTTGACGGTCAGGCGGTCGACGACCACCTCGACGGTGTGCTTCTCCTGCTTCTTCAGCTTCGGCGGCTCGGCGAGCTGGATCGTCTCGCCGTCGACCCGGGCGCGGGAGTAGCCCTTGGACTGGAGGTCGGCGAAGAGGTCGACGAACTCGCCCTTGCGCTCGCGCACCACCGGGCTGAGCACCTGGAAGCGGGTGCCCTCGGCGAGCTCCAGCACCTTGTCGACGATCGCCTGCGGCGACTGCTTGGCGATCGGGCGTCCGCAGTGCGGGCAGTGCGGCTTGCCGATCCGGGCGAACAGCAGGCGCAGGTAGTCGTAGACCTCGGTGATCGTGCCGACGGTCGAACGGGGGTTGCGGTTGGTGGACTTCTGGTCGATCGAGACGGCCGGGGAGAGGCCCTCGATGAAGTCCACGTCGGGCTTGTCCATCTGCCCGAGGAACTGACGGGCGTAGGAGGACAGCGACTCCACGTAGCGGCGCTGGCCCTCGGCGAAGATCGTGTCGAAGGCGAGCGAGGACTTGCCGGAGCCGGAGAGGCCCGTGAAGACGATGAGGGAGTCGCGGGGCAGGTCGAGCGAGACGTTCTTGAGGTTGTGCTCGCGAGCACCGCGGACGATGAGGCGGTCGGCCACTGCTTCTGGCGCCTTTCTCCGGGGCGAGAGGGCTTGCGGTGTGAGGTGTTCTTCTTCCAGGATGCGGCAGCCAGCCTACTAGCTCAGACGTTCGAATCTCGACTTGTCCAGCCGGGACCACCCGAACGAGTGAGGCCCGTCCCGAGGACCGTCCGTACCCGGACCGAAAAAGCCCCTGCTCAGGACGCGGATTCGGCGATAGCGTCGCCTGGTCAACGAGCGGAGCCCGCTCCGGGCAACGCACCGTCTCGCACCGAAGGCAGATTCGATGACCGACCCGCAGTCCGCAGCCTCCGCAGCCGCCGTCGCCGCCGAGCGGCTGAGCCTGGTCGAGGGCAGCACCCGGCGCCTGCTGGACACCGTCGCCGAGCTGAAGCCCGACGCCGTCGCCGAGCCCTCCGCGCTCCCCGGCTGGACCCGCGGCCACGTGCTCGCCCACCTCGCCCGCAACGCCGACTCCCTGGTCAACCTGCTGACCGGCGCCCGCACCGGCACCGACATCCCGCAGTACGCCAGCGAGGAGGCCCGCGAGCAGGGCATCCAGGACGGCGCCGGCCGCCCGCTGGAGGAGCAGCTCGCCGACCTGCGCGAGTCGCACGAGCGCTTCCTCGCGGCCGTCGCGCTGATGACCGACGAGGACTGGGCCGCCGAGGTGCGCCACCGCTCCGGCGCCGTCTTCCCGGCCTGCGACCTGGTCTGGAAGCGCCTCGGCGAGCTGGAGTACCACCTGGTCGACCTGGACGGCGGCTACTCCCCCGCCGAGTGGCCGGAGGAGTTCGCCGTCGCCGAGTTCCACAAGCTCGCCCTCAAGCTCCACGGCACCGACCTGCCCGCCGTCGACCTGGTCGCCGAGGACACCGGGGACCGCGGCCTGATCGGCTCGGGTCCCGTCTCCCTGACCGTCCAGGGCCCCGTCCGCGCCCTGCTCGCCTGGCTCTCCGGCCGCTCCGACGGCGCGGACCTCAAGCGCATCCCCGACACCGCGCTCCCCCAGCTTCCCCCGCTGGGCTGACGGAGTCAGGATGATCCTGAACCCTGTTGCAACCGGACCCGGACGAGGAGCGGACGGATGACGTACCACGGAGCGGTCAAGGTCGGCGGACCGCCGGACGTGCGGGAGCTGGCCCACCTGATCATCACCAAGGTGGCCGTCGGCCCGTACGACAACAACGCCTACCTGCTGCGCTGCCGGGCCACCGACGAACAGTTGCTGATCGACGCGGCCGCCGACGCCCCGGTGCTGCTGGAGACCGTCGGGGACGACCTCGAAACGGTGGTCACCACCCACCGGCACCACGACCACTGGGGTGCCCTCGCCGAGGTGGTCGCCACCACCGGCGCCCGCACCGCCGCCGGGCAGCACGACGCCGAGGGCATCGACGTGCCCACCGAGCTGCTGCTCGCGGACGGCGACAAGCTGCGGGTCGGCGAGGTCGAGCTCACCGTCCGGCACCTGGTCGGCCACACCCCGGGCGCGATCGTGCTGGTCTACGACGACCCCCAGGGCCACCCCCACGTCTTCACCGGCGACTGCCTCTTCCCCGGCGGCGTCGGCAACACCTGGGGCGACCCGGAGGCCTTCAGGACCCTCTTCCGGGACGTCAACGAGAAGATCTTCGACGTCCTCCCCGACGAGGCCTGGGTCTACCCCGGCCACGGCAACGACACCACCCTCGGCGCCGAGCGCCCCCACCTCGACGAGTGGCGCGAGCGCGGCTGGTGACCCTCGCTCCCGGACGCGCCGGGTCCCGCGACGCAGACCGTCGCGGGGCCCCGGCGGTTCTCGGGTGCTCCGGGTGCCTCAGGTGCCTCGGGCGCCTCAGGCGTCGAGCTTCTGCGGCTCGGGCTCGGCCTGCTCGGCCTTCTTGGAGGCCATCAGGCTGGTCACCGTCGTCACGGCCAGCACCACCACGATGAAGCCCAGGGAGAACGGGATGCCGATCTCCGGGACGTGGGCGCCGGCTTCATGCGCCGCGTGCAGCACCAGCTTCACGCCGATGAAGCCGAGGATCACGGACAGGCCGTAGCTCAGGTGGACCAGCTTCTTCAGCAGGCCGCCGATCAGGAAGTACAGCTGGCGCAGGCCCATCAGGGCGAAGGCGTTCGCCGTGAAGACGATGTACGGGTCCTGGGTGAGGCCGAAGATGGCCGGGATCGAGTCCAGGGCGAACAGCACGTCCGTCGTGCCGATCGCCAGCATGACGATCAGCATCGGGGTGATCAGCCGGCGGCCGTTCTCCACGATGGAGAGCTTGGTGCCGTGGTAGCGGTCGGTCGACGGGAAGCGCCGGGTGATCGACTTGAGCAGGCGGTTCTCCTCGAACTCCTCGTCCTCCTCCCCCGCCCGGGCCTCCTTGATCAGCTTCCAGGCCGTCCAGATCAGGAACGCGCCGAAGAGGAAGAACACCCAGGAGAACTGCGCCACCAGCGCCGCGCCGCCGGCGATGAACGCCGCCCGCAGCACCAGGGCGATGATCACGCCGAACATCAGCACGCGCTGCTGGTAGATCCTGGGCACCGCGAACTTGCCCATGATCAGGATGAAGACGAAGAGGTTGTCGACGCTGAGCGACTTCTCGGTGATGTAGCCGGCGAAGAACTCGCCCGCCGGCTGCCCGCCGGAGTGCCACCAGAGGAAACCGCCGAAGAGCACCGCCAGCGCGACCCAGACGGCCGTCCAGATCCCGGCCTCCTTGATCGAGACCTCGTGCGGCTTGCGCCCGCCGATGAAGAAGTCCGCCACGATCAGTGCGATCAGCACACCGATCGTGGTGGCCCACATGGTTACGGAAACGTCCATTTACTGCTCCTCCGGCAGCTGGGCGAGAAAGGTCGTCACTGCCGGAGGTCTCTTCCGCCCACGGGCTCGCCCGGGGACCAGCGCCCCGGGGCGCCGCGACGGGCGCCCGTGATGACGGGGTCGGCTGTTGGGGAATACTCCCCTCCGCTGCCATCGAGAGTAACAGGGAAGGCAAGGAAGGGTAAAGAAGGTAAAGGACCGTCAGAGGAACGGCTCGATCGCCGGCAGCAGGTCCTGGAACGTCCGCCCCTTCGCCGGGGCACCGATCGCCTGCATCTCCCAGCCTCCGTTGCCGTCCCGGACCACCTTCGCCATGATCTGCCCGGTGTGCGGCCCGCCGCCCGCCAGCTCGTACCGGGCCAGCTCCACGCCGGTGGTCTCGTCCAGCAGCCGACAGTGCGCCTGGCGCACCTCGGCGAAGGTCTGCCCGGTGTACGAGCTGACCGTGAACACCACCTGGGTGATGTGCGGCGGCACGTGCAGCAGGTCGACCAGGATCGCCTCGTCGTCCTCCGCGCCCGAACCGCCCTCCAGGTTGTCCCCGGTGTGCCGCACCGAGCCGTCGGTGGACTCCAGGTGCTGGAAGAACACCACGTCCGACGGAGTCTTCTCGGCGTACAGCAGTGCCGAGGCGTCCAGGTCGATCTTCCTGGTCCGGCTGCCGAACAGACCCCGCTTGGGGGCGGCCTGCCAGCCGAGCCCCATCCGGACCACGGTCAGGGTGTCGCCCGCCCCCTTCTGGAGGCTGACCCGCTGCCCCTTGGCAAGGTTCACCGACACGACGTTGTCCTCTCTGCCGGCCACGCGGTCGTTGCCGCACGGCTCCCCGGTGGAACACCCCGTCGCCGTCCCCCGGCTGAGGCCCCCTCTGCTGACGGCCCGCTTCCCCGTCCCGAGGGCGCGATGCCGCAGGCCAGCCTAGGGCCTGCGGCACCCGCGACTCCTCCGGGTTACCCGCTTTGTGGCAAGGATGAGACACCGCAGGCCTTGACCGGTGCCGAACCGGCCAAGCCCGACGCCCAAGCCCGACGCCCGAGGCCGCCGTACAGGCCTGCTAGGCCACCCCCGCCTCGCGCATCTGCCGCAGCTCCTTCTTCAGCTCCTTCACCTCGTCGCGCAGCCGGGCCGCGACCTCGAACTGGAGGTCGGCGGCCGCCGTGTGCATCCGGTCGGTCATCTCCTGGATCAGCTCCGCCAGCTCGGCCGCCGGCAGCGACTTGGCCGGCTTGCGCTCCGCGCCCAGCACCGGCACCGGGGCCTTGCCCTTCCCCTGGCCCCGGTAGCCGGTGGAGAGCAGCTCGTCGGTGTCCACGTCCTCGCGGGCGAGGGTGTCCAGGATGTCGCCGATCTTCTTCCGCAGCGGCTGCGGGTCGATCCCGTGCTCCTTGTTGTAGGCCTGCTGCACGGCCCGGCGGCGGTTGGTCTCGTCGATCGCCTTCTCCATCGACGGGGTGATCCGGTCCGCGTACATGTGCACCTGACCGGAGACGTTGCGGGCGGCACGGCCGATCGTCTGGATGAGCGAGGTGCCGGAGCGCAGGAAGCCCTCCTTGTCCGCGTCCAGGATCGCCACCAGCGACACCTCCGGCAGGTCAAGGCCCTCGCGCAGCAGGTTGATGCCGACCAGCACGTCGAACCGGCCCGCGCGCAGCTCGCGCAGCAGCTCGACGCGGCGCAGGGTGTCCACGTCGCTGTGCAGGTACCGGACCCGGATGTCCAGGCCGAGCATGTAGTCGGTGAGGTCCTCCGCCATCTTCTTGGTCAGCGTGGTGACCAGGACGCGCTCGTCCCGCTCGACCCGCTTGCGGACCTCGTGCACCAGGTCGTCGATCTGGCCCTCGGTCGGCTTGACGATCACCTCGGGGTCGATCAGACCGGTCGGGCGGATGATCTGCTCGACCTGGCCGTCGCCGCGCGACAGCTCGTACGGGCCCGGCGTCGCCGACAGGTACACCGTCTGACCGATCCGGCCGAGGAACTCCTCCCACTTCAGCGGGCGGTTGTCCATCGCGGACGGCAGCCGGAAGCCGTGCTCGACCAGGGTGCGCTTGCGCGAGGCGTCGCCCTCGTACATCGCACCGATCTGCGGGACGGTGACGTGCGACTCGTCGATGACCAGGAGGAAGTCCTCCGGGAAGTAGTCCAGCAGGGTGTTCGGCGGGGAGCCGGGCTCGCGGCCGTCGAAGTGCATCGAGTAGTTCTCGACGCCCGAGCAGGTGCCGATCTGGCGCAGCATCTCGATGTCGTAGGTGGTGCGCATGCGCAGCCGCTGGGCCTCCAGCAGCTTGCCCTGCTTCTCCAGCTTGCCGAGCGTCTGCTCCAGCTCCTGCTCGATGCCGGTGATCGCCCGCTCCATGCGCTCGGGGCCGGCCACGTAGTGCGAGGCGGGGAAGACGTAGATCTGCTCGTCCTGGCTGATGATCTCGCCGGTGAGTGGGTGGAGGGTGTAGAGCGACTCGATCTCGTCGCCGAACATCTCGATCCGGACGGCGAGCTCCTCGTAGACCGGGAAGATCTCGATGGTGTCGCCGCGGACCCGGAAGGTGCCGCGGGTGAAGGCCACGTCGTTGCGCGCGTACTGGATGTCGACGAAGCGGCGCAGCAGGACGTCGCGGTCGATCTCCTGGCCGACCTTGAGCGGGACCATCCGGTCCACGTACTCCTGGGGGGTACCGAGGCCGTAGATGCAGGAGACCGAGGCGACCACGACCACGTCGCGGCGGGTGAGCAGCGAGTTGGTCGCCGAGTGGCGCAGCCGCTCGACCTCCTCGTTGATCGAGGAGTCCTTCTCGATGTAGGTGTCCGTCTGCGGGACGTACGCCTCGGGCTGGTAGTAGTCGTAGTACGAGACGAAGTACTCGACCGCGTTGTTCGGCAGCAGCTCCCGGAACTCGTTCGCCAGCTGGGCGGCCAGCGTCTTGTTCGGTGCCATCACCAGGGTGGGGCGCTGCAGCTTCTCGATCATCCAGGCCGTCGTGGCCGACTTGCCGGTACCGGTGGCACCGAGCAGCACGACGTCCTTCTCCCCCGCCCTGATCCGCCGTTCCAACTCGGCGATCGCCGCGGGCTGGTCACCGTTCGGCTGGTAGGGACTGACGACCTCGAAGGGCGCCACGGACCGCTCAATACTCGTGATGGGACGCACGCCTCCACCGTACGACCCCCGACTGACAACCGGGGCCGCTCCGGTCAGGCCGCGTGCGCCTCGAACCTCATGCCGGGCTCGCGGGCGGGGTCGATGCGCACGGCCGCGTCGAAGGCGGCGGCGAGCAGCTCGATCAGCGGCAGGGTCGGGTCGACCCCGCTCTCCTCGATGCTTTCGACGGTCTCCTCGTCGAGCCCCGTGTACACCCGCCACTCCGCGCTCGCGCCTCGGCCGGCGCCATCCGCCGCCCTGCCGCCCGGTACTCCTCGCTCTCGCGGTGCTCCGGCGGCACGACCCAACGGGTGTGGTAGCCGTCTCCGGTCATCCGACCTCCTCGTTCGGCCGTTGGTCCAACGGCCGAACGGGGAGGTCGGTCACGGATCAGCCCTTCGCGCTGTCGCGGGCGAGGGCGACCAGGCGCGATATCGCGCGCAGGTACTTCTTGCGGTAGCCGCCGCGCAGCATGTCCTCGGGGAAGACCTGGTCGAAGGGCAGGCCGGAGGCGGTGATGGGCAGCTCGCGGTCGTACATCCGGTCGGCGAGGACGACCAGGCGCAGCGCGGTGGACTGGTCGTCGACCTGGCGCACGCCGCGCAGGCAGACGGCGGTGACGTCGTCCAGCAGCGCGCCGTAGCGGCTGGGGTGGACGGCGGAGAGGTGGCCGAGGAGGGCGTCGAAGTCGTCCAGGGAGGCGCCGGGGGTGCGGGCGGCGACGGCCTCGACGGCGTCGTCGGCGTACGGCGGCGGGGCGTCGGGCAGGCCGCGGTGGCGGTAGTCCTGGCCGTCGATCCGCATCGGGCGGAAGTGCGCGGACAGGCCCTGGATCTCGCGCAGGAAGTCGGCGGCGGCGAAGCGGCCCTCGCCGAGCTTCTCCGGCAGGGTGTTCGAGGTGGCGCACAGCTTGACGCCGTTCTCGACCAGTCGGCCGAGCAGGGTGGAGACCAGCACGGTGTCGCCCGGGTCGTCGAGCTCGAACTCGTCGATGCAGAGCAGGGTGTGTCCGGAGAGGGTCCGGACGGCCTGCTGGAAGCCGAGCGCGCCGACCAGGTTGGTCAGCTCGACGAAGGTGCCGAAGGCCTTGGGGCCGGGGGCGGCGTGCCAGAGCGAGGCGAGCAGGTGGGTCTTGCCGACGCCGTAGCCGCCGTCGAGGTAGACCCCGGCCGGGCCGGTGGGCGCGGGGGCGGAGCGGCGGAACCAGCTGCGCTTGGGCGCAGAACCGTTTCCTCCCCCGAGGGTGCCGGCGAACTGCTCCAGGACCTGGACCGCCTCGTACTGGCTGGGCTGGGTCGGGTCCGGGAGGTACGTCCCGAAGCTCACGTCGGCGAACCGGGGCGGCGGGACCATCTCGGCGACCAGCCGCTCGGCGGGCACGACGGGGCGGCGGTCGGTGAGCGCGATCGGGTCGCCGGCCGGGCTCGCGGCGGCTATCGGATCGGTCGCGGTGGCGGGGCGGGAGGCTGCGGGCACGGTAGTAGAGGGTACGCCTGCCGGTGACCGCCCTCGAAACGCCTCCGAACGGCCCTCGGTGGAACACTGAGGACATGCAACAGTTGATCAGCCCGTTGGGCGCTCCGGTCGCCGATCCGTCCGATCTGGAATCGCTCGCCGCCGTCTACGCGTACCCCGACCAGGTGAATCGGGGGCGCCCGTGGCTGCGCGCCAACATGGTGTCGGGGCTGGACGGCGGGGCGCGGCTCGACGGCCTGTCGGAGGGCCTGTCCGGCGACGCGGACAAGCGGATCTTCGGTGTGCTGCGCGCCCTGTCGGACGTGGTGCTGGTCGGCGCCGAGACGGTCCGGGCGGAGGGCTACCGGCCGGCCCGGGCCCGGCGGGAGTTCGCGGCCGCACGGGCGGCGGCGGGGCAGTCCCCGGCCCCGGCGATCGCGATCGTGAGCCGGTCGCTGGACTTCGACCTGAGCGCGCCGCTGTTCACGGAGCCGCTGGTCAGGACGGTGGTGATCACCGTCGAGGACGCCGCCGAGGAGCGTCGCCGGGAGGTCGCCGAGGTGGCCGACGTGGTGCTCGCCGGACGCGGCTCGGTCGACCTGCGGGCCGGCGTGGCGGCCCTGGTGGAGCGGGGCTGGACGCGCCTGCTGACCGAGGGCGGACCGCGGCTGCTGGGGCAGCTGGCGGCGGCGGACCTGCTGGACGAGCTGTGCCTGTCACTGGCCCCGCTGGTCACGGGAGGCGACGCGCCGCGCATCCTTTACCGTGCGGAAATGCCTGACGTGCAGCGGATGCGGCTGGTCTCATTGATCGAGCAGAAAGGATTCCTCTTCACCCGCTACCTGCGTCACCTGGGTTCGGATGACCCCGTGACCCCCCGATCGTGATCCCGTTATGCGATGCCGGGGCCCGGGGGCCGGCCACTGGAAGGGACTCACGTGTTCAAGACGGTACTGATGATCGAAAAGGCTCTCTCGGACGCGGACGTGGAGCTCGTCACGACGCTCCACAGCGACGAGAAGGTGTCCTTCGTCGTCCTGATGCAGCCGCGCGGCAAGCAGGACGAACTGCTGCGGGCGCTCGACGACGTCGCCCTCGGCCACCTCGACAAGGTGGTGCACGAGCACGACGAGTCCGAGAGCGGACCGACCGTCGCCAGCGAGTCGTTGGAGCACAGCCTGCGCCACCTGCGCGCGGCCGGGGCCGAGGCGATCGGCGAACTGGTCGAGGAGAAGCCGCTGGACCGGCTGCGCGCGGCGGTCCAGGAACACCGGGCCGACGAGGTGGTGGTGCTCACCTCACCGCACTTCGTGGAGGAGTTCTTCCACCGCGACTGGGCCTCCCAGGCCCGGCACAAGGTGGGGGTGCCGGTGCTGAGGCTCTTCGCCAGCGACTCCTGACCTCTCGCGCCCGTGGTGCAGAATCGTCCTTGCGGTCCGCCGCGAGGACGATTCGCGCATCGCGAGGACCCACCTGTGCCCACCCAGCCCCCGCCCGTACGGAGCCACGCCTTGAACGACGCCGCGCACGACCTGCACGCCCCGCACTTCATCGGCATCGGCGGCGCCGGGATGTCCGGCCTGGCGAAGATCCTCGCAGTGCGCGGTGCCAGCGTCTCCGGCAGCGACTCCAAGGAGTCCGAGACCGTCCTCGCGCTGCGCGCCCTCGGCGCGACCGTGCACGTCGGTCACGCCGCCGAGCACGTGCCGGACGGCGCCAGCAGCATCGTGGTCTCCAGCGCGATCCGCGCCGACAACCCGGAGCTGGTCTCGGCCCGCGAGCGCGGCATCCCGGTGGTGCACCGCTCCGACGCGCTGGCCGCGCTGATGGGCGGCCGCCGGGCGCTGGCGGTGGCCGGCACCCACGGCAAGACCACCACCACCAGCATGCTCGCCGTCGCCCTCGGCGAGCTGGGCCTCGACCCGTCCTACGCGATCGGCGGCGACCTCGACGCCCCCGGCTCCAACGCCCAGCACGGCACCGGCGAGATCTTCGTCGCCGAGGCCGACGAGAGCGACCGCAGCTTCCACAAGTACGCGCCCGAGGTGGCGATCGTGCTCAACGTGGAGCTCGACCACCACGCCAACTACGCCTCGATCGACGAGATCTACGAGTCCTTCGAGACCTTCGTCGGCCGGATCACCCCCGGCGGCACCCTGGTCGTCTCCGCCGACCACGACGGCGCCCGCGAGCTCACCTCCCGGGTGGCCGGCCGCGAGGGCCTCGACGTGGTGACCGTCGGCGCCGCCGAGGACGCCGACCTGCGCGTCCTCTCGGTCGTCCCCCGCGGCATGACCAGCGAGGTCACCGTGCTGCTGGACGGCGCCGAGCTGACCTTCACCGTCTCGGTGCCCGGCCGGCACTACGCCCACAACGCCGTGGCCGCGCTGGCCGCCGGCATCGCGCTGGGCGTCCCGGCCGCCGACCTGGCCAAGGCGCTCGGCGCCTACACCGGAGTGCGCCGCCGCCTGCAGCTCAAGGGCGAGGCGGCCGGCGTCCAGGTGATCGACTCCTACGCCCACCACCCCACCGAGATGACCGCCGACCTGGAGGCCATCCGCGAGGGCCTGGAGGGCGAGGGCCGCGTCCTGGTGGTCTTCCAGCCGCACCTGTTCAGCCGCACCCAGCAGCTCGCCGAGGAGATGGGCCGGGCGCTGGCGCTGGCCGACGCCTCCGTGGTGCTGGACATCTACCCGGCCCGCGAGGACCCGATCCCGGGCGTGACCAGCGAGCTGATCATCGACGCCGCCCGCCGGGCCGGCGCCGACGTCACCGCCGAGCACGACTTCGCCGCCGCGCCCGCCCTGCTGGCCGGCCTGGCCCGCCCGGGCGACCTGCTGCTCACCATGGGCGCCGGTGACGTCACCAACCTCGGGCCCGAAATTCTCAAGCACCTCGCGAACGTTGCCTCCAACGTCTGACGTACGCCGAGCGGGAGTCGTGATGAGCTACGAGATCGAGAAGACCGAGGCCGAGTGGCGCGCCCAGCTCAGCCCCGAGGAGTACCACGTGCTCCGCGAGGCGGGCACCGAGCGCCCCTTCGTCGGCGAGTACACCGACACCAAGACGGTCGGCGTCTACAGCTGCCGCGCGTGCGGGGCGGAGCTGTTCAGTTCCGAGACCAAGTTCGACAGCCACTGCGGCTGGCCGTCCTACTACGCGCCGCTGGCCGAGGACCGGGTCGAGTACATCGAGGACACCTCGCTCGGCATGCGCCGGGTCGAGGTGCGCTGCGCCCGCTGCGGCGGGCACCTGGGGCACGTCTTCGAGGGCGAGGGCTACGGCACCCCGACCGACCAGCGCTACTGCATCAACAGCATCTCGCTGACGCTGAAGCCGGCCGAGTAGCAGGAACCGCGGAGAGCCCGGACGACGATCGCTGGAAACGCCTCGTCGCCCGGGCCCTCTGGCTGTCCGGCTACTGGGCCAGCGGCGCGAAGCGGACCGGGAGGTGGACCAGGGCCCGGTGGAACGGGCCGGGGCGCCAGAGCAAATCCCCTGCCGGAGTGGACAGTTCGAGGTCGCTGAGGCGGCTGGTGAGCTGTTCGATGGCGGTGATGGCGATCAGCAGGGCCGGGTCCCGGGCGGGGCAGGCGTGCGGGCCGGCCGCCCAGGCCAGGTGGGCGCTCTCGCCGCTGCGCAGTTCGCCGCCGTCGGTGGGCGGCGCGGCCTGGGAGTTGGCGGCCGCGTACGAGACCAGCACCAGGGAGCCGGCCCTGATCTCGCGGCCGTGGAAGGTGATGTCGTAGCGCGGGTAGTGGGCCGAGAGGTTGGCCATCGGCGGCTCGTGCCACAGCACCTCGTCGATCGCCTGGTGGGCGGTCATCGCGCCGCCGAACAGCGAGCCGGCGTAGCGGGCGTCGGTGAGCAGGCGCAGCAGGGCGTTGCCGATCAGGTTGGTGGTCGGCTCGTGCCCGGCGATCAGGGTCAGGGTGATCTGCCGGATCACCTCGTCGTCGTCCAGCCCGACCGGGTGGGTGACGAACCAGGAGGCGAGGTCGTGCCGGGGGCGCTCGCGGCGCTCGGCGACCATCGCGGTGACCACCGCGACGAGCTCGCCGTACGCGGCGCCGGCCCGGGCGGTGGACTCGATCAGGCCGGTGATCGCTGCCACCACGTCGGCGTGCTGCTCCTCGGGCACGCCGAACCAGGTGGTGAGCACGAAGGCGGGCAGCTGGCGGGCGTACTCGGCGATCAGGTCGGCGTGGCCGACGGTGGCGAAGCGGTCGATCAGCTGGTGGGCGACCTCGGCGACCTGGCGCTGCAGCCGGTGCGGTTCGAACAGGGCGAGGCCGTCGGTGATCACCGCCCGGTAGCCGGCGTGGGTCGCGCCGTCGCTGAACAGGGCGGTGGGGCGGTAGCCGAGCACCGGCAGCAGCGGGGAGTCCGGCGGGACGGTCGCCTGCCAGGCGCGGGAGTCCTTGGAGAAGGTGTCGGTGTCGCGCAGCAGGTCCAGGGCGGCCTGGTAGTCGGTGACCAGCAGGGCCTCGACGCCGGGGGCGATCTCCACCGGGGCGACCGCGCCGTGGCGGCGCAGCCGCTCGTACACCAGTTGCGGGTCGGCGGCGAAGACCGGGCCGTAGATCGGGGTCGGTCGGGTCTCGACGGTCACGGGCGCTCCCGGAGGTCGGTGGAGGCGGCGGGCAGGGTGTCGAGGACGTGCTCGGTCAGGGCGATCAGCGCGTCGAGGCTGCTCCCGCGCTCACGCGCGTCGCACAGCAGCAGCGGGGTCGCGGCGTGCAGGTCCAGGTGGGCGCGCAGCACCTCGGTCGGGTGGTCCGGGGAGTCCGGGAAGCGGTTGACGGCGACGGCGTACGGCAGGCCCTGCTCCTCGACCATGTCCATGATCTCGAAGGAGTCGGCCAGCCGGCGGGTGTCGGCGAGCACCAGGGCGCCCAGGGCGCCGCGGGCGATGTCCTGCCAGAGCGGGAAGAAGCGGCGCTGGCCGGGGGTGCCGAACATGTAGAGCACCGTGTTGCCGGGCAGGGTGAGCCGGCCGAAGTCGACCGCGACGGTGGTGGTGGACTTCTCGGGCAGTCCGGCCAGGTCGTCCACCGGCCGTCCGGTCTCGGTCATCGCCTCCTCGGTGTGCAGGGTGGCGATCTCGGAGAGGGTGCGGATGAGGGTGGTCTTGCCGACCCCGAACGGGCCGGCGACCAGCAGTTTCATCAGCGTCTGGTCCCGGTCGGGCAGGTAGCCGACCCGGCTGGGCCGGTCATTCGGCAGGTCGTTCGGCCGGTCAGGCCGGTCATCCGGGCTACCGGAGGGCACGGAGTCCAACGAGGAGCCTCTCGACGATGGAGCGGTCGGTCTGCTGGGCGCGCGGGATCGGCGCGCGGGCGTGCAGGCAGCCCGCCTCGACCAGGTCGGCCGCGAGGAAGACGGTGGCGCTGACCGGCAGGCGCAGGTGTGCGGCGGCCTCCACCACGGTCAGTGCGCCGGGGCGCAGCAGTTCCCAGAGCCGACGGTGTTCGGGTTCGAGTTCGGTCGGCGGTTCGGCGCGGTCGGCCCGGTCCGCGAACAGGACGGTCAGCCGCTCGAAGCCTTCGGTGCCGGGGCGGCTGCGGCCGCCGGTGGCGAGGTAGGCGGGCACCATCCGCCTGCGGGGGACGGCGGTCATGACCCGGGGGTGGCGCCCGGCAAGCCGACGCCCGGCGTTCCGGCGGCCTGCTGCCGGGAGGGGCTGGCGAGCGCGCGGCCCAGCGCGGCGACCTGGAGCTGCATCTGGTAGGCCACGTTGCCGAGTTGGGCGTCCGGCGCGGTGAACACGGCGAGCGAGGTGTTCTCCCCGGCGGGGACGACGATCGCGTAGCCGAGGTCGGACTCCACCACCGTCTGGGCCAGCCGCGGCCGCTCGGTGTCGGTGAACGCGGTCGTGAAGGCGCGGGCCGCGGCGTGCACGGTGGCCGTCATCGCGGCGACCCGCTCGGCGGAGGCCCGGCCGAGGCCGTCGGAGGCGCCCTCGACGAGGCCGTCACCGGTGGCGACCACCGCGTGCAGCACCCCCGGCAGCTCCAGCAGCGGGTTCAGCACCCAGGAGATCTCGTCGGTGGCGGTCGGGCTGGGCGAGCTGCTCACTGCTCGGCTCCTTCTAAGGTCGGTCCGGTGGTGTGGTCACCGGTTTCGCGGCCGGCGGTGGTGCCGCCGGTGCTGGCGCTCTCGTCGGTGCCGGTGGCCTGCGCGTCGGTGGCCTGCGCGTCGGTGGCCTGCGCCGCGGCGGCCCGGCCGGAGTCGGTGCCCCGTTGCAGCGCCTGCCAGTGGGCGGCGGCCTGCTCGGGGCTGCGGACGTACGGCGCTGGCTGCTCCCCCGGGGCGTTCCCCGGTCCAGCCTCCGCGCCCACGCCCGTGCCCACGCCCGCGCCGGCCCCCGGCTCCTCGGCCGTGAGCGGACGGCGGCGGCGCCGGCTGGGCAGTCCGCTGCCGTCCCCGCCCTGGACGGCGCCCGCGTCCGGGTCGGGCACCACGTGGATGGCCGCCGCCGGGTGGGGGCCGGGCTGGTGGTGGCGGTCGGCGAGCAGCGGCCCGTCCTGCTCGTCGGCGTCGCGCATCGGCGGGACGGCCGCGACGGCGGGCGCCTGCGCCGGGCCGGTGCCGGCCCGCAGCGGCAGCGGGGTGAGCACCGACAGCTGCTGCTCGTCGTCCACCACCGTCACCAGCGCGGCCGGGATGCGCAGGATGGTCCGCATGCCGCCGTACGGCGAGGGCTCGATGTGGCAGGCGAAGCCGTACTGGCGGGCCAGCTTGCCGACCACCGCGAAGCCGGTCTTGGGCGGGTTGCCGAGCTCGGTGAGCAGCACGTCCGGCGGGCCGGCCAGCAGGCGGCGGGCCCGGCGCAGCTGGTCCTCGTCCATGCCGATGCCGCTGTCGTCGATGATCACCAGCGCGCCGCGGCCGCCCTGCTGGACGGTGACCGGGACGTCCGTCTCCGGGTGGGAGTACGCGGTGGCGTTGGCGAGCAGTTCGGCGATGGTGATGGCGATCGGCTCGGCGGCCCGGGCGACCACGGCCAACCGCTGCTCGCGCAGGTGGTTGGCGACCTTGATCCGGGCGTAGCCGGGCACTCGGGAGAGCGCCCCGACGACCACCTCGGCGAGCGGGGAGTCGGTCCGGGCCAGACCGGGCCAGGCCTCGCAGAGCACGGCGACGGTCTGGATCCGGCGCAGCGCGACCTCGTTGCGGAAGTCGACCTCCAGCAGCCGGGGGTCGTCGTTGTCGTGCTGGAGCTGCTGGACCAGGCTCTGGATCTGGTACAGCAGGGTCTGGATCCGGGAGGTGGCGCCGCGCATGGCGGCCCGGGCGGCGGCGTCGACCCGCTCGCGCTCGTCGGCGAGGGCGGCGGTGGTGGCGTCCAGGACCGACTGCAGCGCCCGGACGCCCTCGGAGCCGACGGCCTGCGCGTCCAGCGGGCCGACCAGCGGGGCGTTGGCGTGGGTCAGCCGCACGGCGGTGGCGGCGACCCGCTCCTGGGCGAGGTGGCCGATCTCGGCGAGCAGCGCGGTGGCGTGCCGCTCGGCAGCGGCGAGCCGGGCCTCGGCCTGCTCGGCGCGAGTGGTCGCCGCCTCGGCCAGGCCGGTCGCTTCGGTCGCCCGGGCGTTCGCCTCGGCCGCGCGGGCCTCCGCCTCGGCGGCCCGGGTGGTCGCCGCCTCGCCCTGCTGCTCGGCGTCACCGGCGGCCCGGCGGGCCTCCCGGGTGCGCTCCTCGGCCCGTCGGGTCTGCTCGGCGGACTGCCGGGCGGATTCCCGGGCCTCGGTCGACTCCTGTTCGGCCAGGGCGAGTCGGGCTTCCACGGCGCGGGCCTGCTGCTCGCCGCGACCGAGGGCGGCCTCGGCGGCCGTCGCCCGGGCGATGGCCCTGGCCCGGCCGAGGGCGAGCACGACCGTGGCCGCGGCGGCGACCAGCGCCAGGGCGATCAGCGCGATCTGCGTCATCGGAGTCCTCGGGTGTCCTCGCTGGTCGGGCCGGGCCGTCGCCCGGTGTTCGGTTCCTGTCGGTGGTCCGGGCGGGCGCCGGGGTCGGCCCCCGCCGCGCGGTGGCAGCCGGCAGGGGTGTCGGCTCCGCCCGGAGCATGGGGGTCGGTTCCGCCCGGAGCCCGGGCGTCAGCTCCGCCCGGAACGCGGGTGCGGGACGCGGTCGGCGTCCTCGGCCAGTTCGCGGGCCACCAGGGCGACCTGGCCCATGGCGTCCAGGACGCCGGGCAGCTCGGAGCCGTCCAGGTGCCGGTACTCGGCCGCGACGGTGAGCACCAGCCGCTCGGGCAGGCCGAGTTCGGGGTGGCGCTGCTCGGCGATCACGCGCCGGGCGGCGTCCAGCGCGGGTATCCCGGCGGCGTGCAGGGCGTGGGCGCGCTCGCGGACGTACGCCAGGTAGCCGATGTGTTCCCGGACGCCGTCGCGGTCGAGCACCGGGCCGTGGCCGGGGACGAAGATCTCCGCGCCGGTGGCCAGCGCCTGCTCGCAGGCGCCGATGACGTTCTCCAGCGGGCCGGCCCAGTGCGACGGGTGGTCGCCGGGCTGCTCGGGGGTGGAGGAGAAGATCACGTCACCGGTGAACACCGCGCGCTGGTGCGGGAGGTGGACCATGAGATCCCCGCCCGTGTGGGCGGCGGGCAGGCTGGTGATCTGCACCGGGTAGCGGCCGACCTTCAGCTCCAGCTCGCCGGTGAAGACGGTGTCGGGATGCACGGGTTCGGCGGTGGACCAGTCGAAGCGGCCGAAGTGCTCGCGGAGGTAGCCGCCGAGCGGGGAGTCCGGGTCGCTGTTGGTGAGCAGCGCGTGCTGCTGCTGCGGGGTGGGCTCCCAGTGGATGTGCTCCAGCGCCTCGCGGGTGGCGATCACCTCGGCGTCGGGGAGCACCCCGGCGCCCCAGAGGTGGTCGCCGTTGGCGTGGGTGACGACCACCCGGTCGATGTCGACCCCGGTGGGCAGCAGGCGCCGGCTGGCGGCCAGGAACTCCCCGGCCATCGAGGGGTCGTACGGGGTGTCGATCCAGAGCGCGGTGGTCTCGGAGGCCAGCAGGCCGCAGTTGGCCAGGCCCCAACCCCGCTTCGGCGGGAGCCACACGTACAGGTCCTCGGCAATCGCGCTCACGTTCGCACGGTTGATCGTCATGCGCGCGATTATGCCCATGTTGTGTCAGGGATGGGGCAAAACCGCTGCGGACAGCCGGAATTCGTGCCCCGGTCTCTCCCGCCCTGTCCCGATTCGTACTCCGTGGTCGAGACCAATTGTCTCAGATCTCGGGACGGCCGGTGGACACCTCACCCCGGAACCCGGACGGGACGTCGGACCGCGGCGCGGGCAGGACCCGGCAGACCTCGACCGTGACGTCCACGGTGTCCAGCCCGATCACCCGACCCTCCACCGCGACGAATCCTTTCTCCCCCGAGCGGAACAGCGCCGCCAGCGAAGAACCCCGGTTCGCCGAGGTCAGTGCCTCCACCGCCATCGCCGAGCCGAAGGCGAACACCCCGCAGAGCACCACGCAGGGCGCGTGGCGGGGCGTACGGGTGACGAAGATGAAGCCGTGGTCGCGGATCAGCTCCCCGGCCGGACCGTACAACGCCTCGAAGGTCATCCCGCCCCAGCGGGCGCGGGCCTCGTCCGGGAACTCGATGGCGAAGTCCGGGAACACCGCCTCCAGCACCCCGCCGGAGTAGGAGTTGACGCTCGGCCCGCCGATCGAGAAGGTCGGCATCCGCGGATCCTGCGCCCCCGCCACCACCAGCTCGATCGTCGCCTTCCGGTTGACCTTCCGCAGCAGGTCGGTCAGCTCCGCTATCGCCCTGGCCTCGGCCATCGGCACGAACAGCACGTTCTTCGGCCCCCGGCTGGTCAACTGGCAACCGTCCGCGGTGAAGGCGAACTCCGCCACCTCCAGGCTCGGGATGACGATCTGCACCCGGCCGTACGGCGCCAGCAGCGCCCGCAGGAAGCCGTAGCGCAGGAACAGTCTGGTGCGGGCGAGGGAACGGGCCGCTAGAAAACCGATCACGGCCGGAACGGATGCGATCAGCACCTGGAGCAGGATCTCCATATGATCCCCCGGAGGAAGACTCGACCACGAACTGTGCGCCCTGGTTAAGTCCCCGCCCGTGGCCGAAAATACCCCCGTCCGGCGATTCGCAGCGTAGCGATCTCCGCACCGAAGGTCACCCGAGGCGCTTGATCCCCTTGCGCTCCCCCGCGCAGCGCTCGTAACCGAGCCAGGAGTTGACCGCCAGCATCGGCGCGTTGGTGGTGTCGTTGCTGGTGTACGCCCGCCGGTAGCCGGCCGCCGCGGCGAGCCGCAGCGACTCCAGCTTGGCCAGCCGGGCCAGGCCGCGGCCGCGGAACTCCCGGCGGCAGGCGGTGAACGCGGACCAGTAGCGGTCCACCCCGTCGGTCTGCACCAGGGCGAAGGCGGCCGGCTCGCCGTCCACCACGGCCACCACCGTCAGTCCCAGGTCCAGGTCCGGCCGGGCCCAGTCGGCCTTGAGCCACTCCTCGTACTCCAGGGCGTCCGTCTCGAAATCGCCGGGCTCGTCCCGGATCGCGTCCGCCTCCACCAGGAACAGCGGGCGCGGATCGTCCGCCCAGTCGGTGGCCGGGCGCAGCTCGACGCCGGCCGGCCGCACGGGCGCCTGCGGCAGCGGCAGCGTGAGGTCCCGGCCGCCGAACTGCGCACTGCGGCCGATCTCGTAACCCCGCGCGGCGCCGAAGGCCAGGGAGGCGGGCTCGTCGTCCAGCCAGGTGTGCAGTTCCGTCACCCCGTGGCCGATCAGGTGCCGCTCGGCCGCGGCCAGCAGGGCGGTGGCCGCGCCCCGCCGCCGGAACCCGGGCAGCACGCTGCCGTTGGCGTAGCCGACGCCGGCGGTCGACGTCCCGAGCACCACCGCGCAGCGCACCCCGCCGACCACCCGGCCGTCCAACTCGGCGACGAAGGTGCGGAAGTGCTGGGCGGAATCCTGCTGGGCGTTCAGCCAGAGCAGGGCCTCGGCGGTCATCACCAGGTGCTCGCGCCCGGCCCGGTGGGCGGCCGCCACCGCCTCGGCGTCCTCGGGGCGGAAGTCACGGATCGTCAGTGCAGTCGTCGTCATCGATTCCCACGCTATCCACCGCCGTCGGCCGGCCGCCTCCGGTTTTCTCCGCCCCCACCCGGCGCCCCGTCTGGGGAGATCGTCCCGGTCGCGGCCCGCAGGACCCCACCACCAGGATCGGCAAGCTCAAATAATGCTCTGAGAAGACCGGGTGAGGCTTGGCAGCGACCCCGCCCGGGGACATCCTCAGCAACACGGCCGCGCGGTCCTGGCGACGACGCCCGCACCGCCGGACGGCCTCCCCACCCAGCCCTCCGAAGGGGGCGACACCGATGACTTCCCCTGCCTCCACGCCCCGACCCGGGGCCGGAACCGGAACCTCGTGCGGAACCGGCACCGGAACGGCGCTCGGCGTCGGCCTCGGCTGGCGCAGCGAGATCGACACCGTGGTCGAGCGCCAACCCGGCCTGGACTGGGTCGAGGTGGTCGCCGAGAACCTCTGCCCCGACCACCTGCCCACCTCGCTCACCGTGCTGCGCGAGCGCGGCGTCACCGTCGTCCCGCACGGCGTCGGCCTCGGCCTCGGCGGCGCCGGGCTGCCCGATCCCGAGCGGCTCGGCACGCTCGCCGAGACGGCGCTCGCGCTCGGCTCCCCGCTGGTCACCGAGCACCTGGCCTTCGTCCGGGCCGGCGGCCTGGAGGCCGGGCACCTGCTGCCCGTGCCCCGCACCCGGGACTCGCTGCGGGTGATCGCCGAGAACATCAGGATCGCCCAGGACCAGCTTCCGGTACCACTCGCCCTGGAGAACATCGCCGCCCAACTCGCCTGGCCCGAGGACGAGTTCACCGAGGGCGAGTTCCTCGCCGAACTGGTCGCGCGGACCGGCGTCCGGCTGCTGATCGACGTCGCCAACCTGCACACCAACCGGGTCAACCTCGGCATCGACCCGGCGGCCGAACTCGACCACCTGCCGCTGGAGGCGCTCGCCTACGTGCACGTCGCCGGCGGCACCCTGGTCGACGGCGTATGGCACGACACCCACGCCCACCCCGTCACCGAACCGGTGCTGGAGGTCCTGGCCGAACTCTGCGCGCGGGTCGCACCGCCCGGCGTCCTGCTGGAACGGGACGCCAACTTCCCGCCGCCCTCCGAACTGGCCGGTGAACTGGACGCCATCCGCCGGGTGCTGGAGGGGAGCACCCCGCGATGAACGACCTGGACCACGGCGAGCGCACCACCGGCATCGCCCGGGAGCGCCTGGCCCGGCGGCAGGAGGAACTGCTGGCCGCCCTGGTGGCCGGCGGGCCCGTCCCGCCGGGCTTCGACCCGGACCAGGTCCGCGCCCAGTCCACCGGCCTCGCCGCCAAGCGGCGCGACACCACCGCGAAGGTCGTCCCCGACCTGCCCCGCCTGCTCGGGGCGTGCTACGGGCCGCTCTTCCTCGACTACGCCCGCACCCACCCGCAGACCGGCGGCTACCGCGCCGACGCCCGGGCCTTCGCCGCGTGGGTGCTCACCGACGGCGGCACACTCGCCGCCGACCACCGCCGCGCCCTGGAGCAGTGGCTCCGGCGGGCGCCCCAACCGGCCGAACAAGCCGAGCAGGCCGAACGGGCCCAGCAGGCCGCACGGCCGCACGGCCCGCTCGCCCGCCTGCGCCGGGCCCTGCGCGGCCGCTGACCGAATCCACACCCCGGGGGAACCGCCCATGTGGCACAACAGTTACTTCATCGTCCCCGCCGTCCTGCTGGCCGCGGCCGGCCTGTACGCGGCCCAGACCCACCAGCGGGTCCGGCACGTTCCGCACCCGACGGGCCTGCCCGGCCGCGGACTGCCGCTGCTGGACACCGCCTTCCTGGCCGGCGGCCCCGGCCGGGTCGTCGACACCGCGCTGGTCCGGATGCACCTCGCCGAGCAGATCGTGATCAACCGCGCGGGACTGGTCACCCTCACCGGTGCCAAGCCGTACGACGCCGTCGACCAGGCGGTCCACAACGCCGTCGGCGCCACCGGCAGCCGGGAACTCGGCGCCCTGCGCCGGATGGTGATGCGCTCCGCCGCCGTCGAGGAGATCGGCGACCGGCTCGCCGACCGCGGCCTGATGCGGCGCCCCGAGCGGCTCCAGCGGGCCCGCACCGCCCGCCGGCTGCTCTGGCTCGCGATGCTCGACGTCGTGGTCTTCACCGTGCTCGCCCTGCTGCTCGACGACAACGAGGCCCTCTACGAGCACCCCGACCTCTTGATCCCGGGCTTCCTGCTGCTCCTCGGCGCCGTCACCCTGGCCGTCACCTCCCCGGCCAAGGGCAGGATCACCCCCGCCGGGCAGCGCCAGCTCAGCCTGATGCAGGGCAGCACCGCGTGGACGCCCAGCTCGGGCGTCTCGCCCCGGCTGACGGGCGGCGCGATGCTGGGCGCGGTCGCGCTCGGCGGGCTGGCCGCGGCGGCACTGGACAACCCGGAGCTGGAGGCCGCGATGCTGGCCGCGGCGGCCGAGGAGGAAGCGGTGCGACAGGCCCAGGCGTCGTCGTCCTCCTCGTCCTCCTCGTCCTCCTCGTCCTGCTCGTCCTGGTCGGGCGGCTCCTCCTGCGGCGCCGCCGACTCCGGCTCCACCCACCACCACTCCTGCGGATCCTCGCACCACTCCTCGTGCGGTTCCTCGCACTCCTCCAGCTGCGGCTCCTCGTCCAGCTGCGGTTCGAGCTGCGGGAGCAGCTGCGGCGGATCCTGATGTCACAGTTCGGTATCGCGGCCGGGGAAGCCGTTCCCCGCACGACGGCCCCAGGCATACAACAAGCCCATGTGGTTGCTGTTCCTGATACCGGCCTGTGTCGCGGCGGTGTTCTCCTGCCTCCGGCTGGTGCGGATGACCGCCACCGCCGACGCCCTCGCCGACCAGGACCGGCTGCGCCCGCCGGAGGCCGTCGGCATCGGGCTCTACGAGACGGCCTACCTGGCCGGCGGCCCGGACCGGGTGGTGGAGCTCGCCCTCGTCCTGATGGCCGGCCGCGGCCGGCTCCACCTCGCGCACACCGGGTGGACCACCGTGGTCGACCCCAAGGGCCGCAGCCGCCTGGAGCGCGCCGTCGTCTCCACCGTCGGCCCCGACGGCCAGTGCCGTACGGACGAGCTGCGCCGGGCGATGGCCGAGCACCCCACCGTGCTGGAGATCGGCGCCCGGCTGGCGCTGGCCGGCCTGGCCACCCCTGCCCTGGTCCAGCGCAACACCGTGCTGGTGGTCCGCCAGGTCCGGCACGCCATGCTGCTGACCCTGGTGCTCCTCGCCGCCTCGCTGTCCGTCAGCGGCTTCACCGGCGGTGACACCGTCGCCCCGCTCGCCTGGTTTGCGCTGCCGCTGGTGCTCACCGCGGGCACCCTGCTGATGGCCCGGGTCGACGTCTACCCCTACACCCGCTGGGCCTCGCCGATCGGCCTGGAGGTGCTGCGCGAGGTCCGGCCGGCCCGTCAGCACGGCCTCGCCGACGACGAGGAGCGCGAGCTGCTCACCGCCGTCGCCATGAACGGCCCCGCCGTCCTCCCCGACGCCCGCCTGCGCGCCGCCCTGCGCCCTCACCGGGGCTGAGCTCCCCGGAACCACCGGAGGCCGGTTCCTCCGCCTCGGCAGCGGGGGGGACCGGCCTCCGTACGGCGCGGGTGGGATCAGACCAGGCCGTTCAGCAGCTCGCTCACCGGCTTGCGGCGGCCGGTGAAGAACGGCACCTCCTCGCGGACGTGCATCCGGGCCCGGGAGGCCCGCAGGTCGCGCATCAGGTCGACGATGCGGTGCAGCTCGTCCGCCTCGAAGGCGAGCAGCCACTCGTAGTCGCCGAGCGCGAAGGAGGCCACCGTGTTGGCCCGCACGTCCGGGTAGCCGCGGGCCTGCATGCCGTGCTCGGCGAGCATCGAGCGCCGGTCCTCGTCGGGCAGCAGGTACCAGTCGTACGAGCGGACGAACGGGTACACGCAGACGTAGTCGCGCGCGCGCTCGTCAGCGAGGAACGCCGGGATGTGCGACTTGTTGAACTCGGCCGGGCGGTGCAGGGCCATGTTCGACCAGACCGGCTCCAGCTGGCGGCCGAGGCCGGTGCGGCGGAAGCGGTTGTACGCCTCCTGGAGGTCGTCCGAGTCCTCGGCGTGCCACCAGACCAGGATGTCGGCGTCCGCGCGCAGCCCGGACACGTCGTACGTGCCGCGCACCGTCACGTCCTTGGCGGCGAGCTGGGCGAACAGCTCGTCCACCTCGGCGGCGAGGCCGGTGCGGTCCTCGGGCAGGGCGCCCTTGAGCTTGAACACCGACCACATCGTGTAGCGGATGACCTGGTTCAGGTCGCGCGCCTTCTTCTTCTCGGGCTGCTGCTCCGGCTCCCGCTCAACGCTCTCAGTCATGCGCCCATTGTCCTCTCCGTGGAACCTTCCCCGGTCGCCGGGGTCAACAGTTCGTCGACGGCGGCCGCCGCGGCGGCCGCCGAGGCGATGCAGGCCGGGATCCCCACCCCGTCGTACGCGGCGCCGCACAGCGCCAGCGCCCCCACCGCCTCCGCCGCCGCCCGCACCCGGGCGACCCGGTCCAGGTGGCCCACCGGGTACTGCGGCAGGCCGGCCGTGAAGCGCGACACGAAGGTGTCGTACGGCCGGGCGGTCAGGCCGACGGCCTCCTCCAGGTCCGCCAGCGAGCGGGCCACCAGCTCCTCGTCCGGCAGTTCCAGCACCTCGTCCTCGCGGTGGCGGCCGAGCGAGGTGCGCAGCAGGAACGCGTCCGGGGCGGAGCGCTCCAGCCACCCCCACTTGTTGGAGGAGAAGGTCGAGGCCTTGATCCGGCGGCCGTCCACCGGCGGCACCAGGAAGCCGCTGCCGGTGGGCGGCTCGGGCAGGTCGGCGCGGCGGAACGCCAGGGTCACCAGCGCCATGCCCGCGTACTCGACGGTGTCCAGCTCGACGGCCGCCGCCGGGGCGTCCGCGCGCAGCAGCCGGGCCGCGGCCGGCGCCGGGACGGCCAGCACCACGGCGTCCGCGGTCAGCACCTCGCCGCCGGCCACCACCCGCCAGCCCTCGGGGGTGCGGCGCAGCTCCTCCACCGGGGTGTCGGTGCGCAGGTCCACGCCAGCCTTGACGCAGGCCGCGGCGACCGCCTCCGGCAGGGTGCCCAGGCCGCCGCGCAGGCCCTGGAACACCGGGGTGCCGACCACCTGCGGCCGGGAGGCCAGCTCGTGCACCCCCTCGACCAGCGAGCCGCCGCCGCGGGCGATCGGCAGCAGCTGCGGCACGGCGGCACGCAGCGAGATCTCGTCGGCGCGCCCGGCGTAGACGCCGCCCAGCAGCGGCTCGACCAGCCGGTCCACCACCTCCCGGCCCAGCCGGTCGGCGACGTAGCGGCCGATCGCGACGTCCGCCCCGACCTCGGTGGTCCGCTCGTCGCGGGCCCGCTCCAGGCCCTCGGCGGTGAGCACCCCGGAGGCGGCCAGCGCCTCCAGGTCACCGGGGACGCCCATCACCTGCCCGCCGGGCAGCGGCCGCAGCGCGCCGCGGGTCCAGATCGCCGCCTTCGCGGTGGTCGGCGGCTCCAGCTCCTCCCCCAGCCCGACCGCCCGCGCCAGCTCCACGGCCTCCGGCCGCCGCGCCAGCACCGACTCGGCCCCGAGGTCCACCCGGACCCCGCCGACCTCCCCGCCCCACAGCTTCCCGCCGACCCGCCCGGACGCCTCCAGCACCGTCACCCGCGCCCGCGCCGACCCCCCGGCCGCCCCGCTCAGGAAGGCGGCCGCAGCCAGCCCCGCGATCCCACCACCGACGACGACGACCTGTGCATCCGACATGCTTCGCAGTCTCGCAGGTCTTTACACGGAACCCTCAATCCGCTGCACGCGCGAGGTCGACGGAGATCACGAAGGGCACCGGGGGCTCCACCATCCCGCGAAGACCCCGGCCGGCGCGTAGGCGGGGAGCGCCCGCTCCGGCTCGAAGACGTGCACGACCGGCCGGCCGTCCTCCTCGACGATCCAGTAGTGCGGGATCCCCGCCTCCGCGTCCTTGCGGAGCTTGACCGAACCGGCCCTCGCTGCGGGGCGCGTACATCCGCTCGGGAAGCTCACGCACCGGGCCGACGCGGCGAGTTCGGAATCGGCCTGGCGGACCGATCCGGTCGTGCGGTGGCGAAGGGCCATGGTGCAACTGGGGGGCGAGGCGGTCCGGTGGGTGGATGACGGGTGCCCCGGGGTGGTGGAGGTCCGGTTCCCGGATGCGGACGGCCGACGCTGGTCGGTGATCGACAAGACGACGATGTTCGGGGCGACCGTCCGGCTCGACGCGGACTCTCCCTACCCGGTGCCGGTCGAGATCGACTGCACGGTGCTGGACGCGGGCGACGACGACGTGGTCACGGTGTCGACCTGGCGGCCGCACCACCTCGAAACCGTGTGCGGGCGAAGCGAGTTCCGCGTGCGCCGCGAACAGCTCCGGGACGCTTGAGGCCGCCGTCGTAGGCTCGGGCGCATGGAACCGATCATGGTGAGTGCCTGTCTGGCCGGGGTGCCCTGCCGGTACGACGGGCGGGCGAAGAGGTCCGTCGAGGCGGTGCGGCTCGTGGCGGAGGGTCGGGCGGTCGTGGTCTGCCCGGAGGGGGCGGGCGGGTTGCCGACGCCGCGGCCGGCGGCGGAGATCGTGGGCGGGGACGGAGCGGACGTGCTGGACGGGCGGGCGAGGGTGGTGGACTCGACCGGGACGGACTGCACTGCGGAGTTCCTGGCCGGGGCCCGGGCGGCGCTTGCGGCGGCGGAGGAGTCGGGCGCGCGGCGGGCCGTGCTGATGGCGCGCAGCCCGTCCTGCGGGTGCGGGCAGGTGTACGACGGGACCTTCTCCGGGGAGCTGCGGCCCGGGGACGGTGTGACGGCGGCGCTGTTGCGACGGGCGGGGATCGAGGTCACGGCCGGTGAGGCCTGAGTTCGTGGCCGTCCCGCCGCCGAGCTGTGATGGACTCGCGATCTCCCGGGCTGGTCCTCGCGACCGGCTCTCCCGTCCAATGGTCAGGAATGCCAACGGACTTGGGGAGGGGCCCGGGAATGGGACGACAGGCGAAGGCCGGAGCGCTGGGGGCGGTGGTGGCAGCGGCGGTGCTGCTGGCCGGGGGTTGCAGCGCGGGCGGATCGGGGGGTTCGGCGAGGAACGACTCGGCCGCGGCACCGGCGAAGCAGGCCGGTGAGGGCGGCGGGGCGGCCGCGCCGACTCCGGCGAACGCCCACGGCACCGGCGCCCCGGCGGCGTCCGGGGTGACCCCGGCCGCCGACACCCGGCTGATCTCGTACACCGCGCAGCTCACCCTGCGCACCAAGGACGTTCCGCAAGTGCTCTCCAAGGCAAGGGACTTGACCACCACCGCGGGCGGCTACGTGGGCGGCGAGTCGGTCAGCGGCAGCGGCACGGACGAGTCCGGCCAGCTGACGCTCAGGATCCCGTCCGGCGCCTACCAGCAGACCCTGGACCAGCTGGCCGCCCTGGGCGAGGTGGTGTCCCGCAGGAGCCAGGCGGACGACCTGACCCAGCAGGTCGCGGACGTGGCGAGCCGGGTGCAGACCCAGCAGGCGAGCGTGGACCGGGTGCGGGCGCTGATGGCGGAGGCCAAGACGCTGAGCGACATCACCTCGCTGGAGGGTGAGTTGAGCCGCCGCGAGGCGGACCTGGAGTCGCTGCAGAAGCAGCAGAAGGAACTGGCCGCCCGGACTTCGTACTCCACCGTGACCCTGGACGTCCGCCGCGACGCCGTGGCGCCCGCGCCGACCGCGACGCCGAAGGGCGAGCAGAGCTTCGGCGACTCGGTCGGTTCCGCGCTCGGCGGTGGGTGGCACGTTCTGCTGACGATCGCGCGGGCGCTGGCGGTGGCGGTGGCAGCGTTGGCGCCGTTCCTGCTGGTGCTGGGCTTCCCGGCGGCGCTAATCTACCGGTACTGGCGCCGGACCCGTTCGCACCCCGGCACACCCGGCGCACCCGACGCCCCCGATGCCGCCGGTGAGGGCGGCCCCGGCGACGAGGTCTGACCCGCACGACGGTGGCGGGCCCCCGGCTCCCGGGGGCCCGCCACCGCGGGGGCGTCAGCGCGTGGAGGTCAGCGCGCGCTGGCCTCGTGCACGAAGGCGACCAGGCGGCTGAGCGCGTCCGGGTCCATCGACGGCAGCACGCCGTGCCCGAGGTTGAAGATGTGGCCGCTGGTGCCGAGCGCCTGGGCGGCGTGCAGCACCTCGCGGGCCTTGGTCTCCACGACCTTGGTGGGGGCGAACAGCACCGCCGGGTCGAGGTTGCCCTGCAGGCCCTTTCCGGGGCCGACCCGCTCGGCGGCGACGTTCAGCGGCACCCGCCAGTCGACGCCGACGATGTCCGCGCCGGCCTGACCCATCAGTCCGAGCAGCTCGCCGGTGCCGACGCCGAAGTGGATCCGCGGCACCCCGTAGGAGGCGACGGACTCGAAGACCTTTGCACTGGCCGGCATGACCGAGCGGCGGTAGTCGTCGGGCGCGAGCGCGCCGACCCAGGAGTCGAACAGCTGGACCGCGGAGGCGCCCGCCTCGATCTGCACCTTCAGGAAGGCGGAGGTGATGTCCGCCAGCCGGTCCACCAGGGCGGCCCACAGCTCGGGCTGCCCGTACATCATGGCCTTGGTGTTCTCGTGGTTCTTGGACGGCCCGCCCTCGACCAGGTAGCTGGCCAGCGTGTACGGCGCACCGGCGAAGCCGATCAGCGGGGTCCCGCCGAGCTCGTCCACCAGCAGGCCGACGGCCTCGGTGATGTAGGGGACGTCGTCGGGCTCCAGCGGGCGCAGCCGCTTGAGGTCCTCGAAGGTCCGGATCGGATCGGCGATGACCGGGCCGACGCCGGCCTTGATGTCCACGTCGATGCCGACGGCCTTGAGCGGCACCACGATGTCGCTGAAGAAGATCGCCGCGTCGACCTTGTGCCGGCGCACCGGCTGCAGGGTGATCTCCTTGACCAGCTCGGGCCGCATGCAGGACTCCAGCATGGGGATGCCCTCGCGGACCTTCAGGTACTCGGGCAGCGAGCGACCCGCCTGGCGCATGAACCACACCGGGGTGTGCGGCACCGGCTCCTGCCGGCAGGCGCGCAGGAACGCGGAGTCGTGCGCGGCGCCGCGGCGCGCGGGGGTGGATCGGCCGTCGAGGGTGGCCGCCGTCGGGTCTGCCGTAGTCTCGCTCACGGGTCAAATCTTCGCATGCGCCGAAGTCCCGCCTCCCCGGGCGGTCTCGTCGGTTCCTCCAAGATCTGGCCGGGTTTGCCGTTCCGGCACGCCGCTCGGACGGAAGTTGCGGCGATAACCCGGGTTTTCGACCTAGTCTTCGGGTCATGGCAGCGGTCGGCGGGCACCCCGCGCAGGGTGGCGGAACAGGTGGCGGAACGGGTCGGGAGGGGGCGCCCAGCGAGTTCCGGGCCGCCGTGGAGGCCCTCGAAGGGGCGCGGCTGCGGCCGGAGCTCCAGCTCTCCTCCTCGCCGGCCCCGCGCCGGCTCGCCCCGTACGCGTTCGCGCTGACCGCCGCCGTGGAGGTGGACGGCGAGGAACTGGCCGACGGCCGGCTGGTGCTGCTGCACGACCCGGCCGGCCAGGAGGCCTGGAACGGGGAGTTCCGGGTGGTCACCATGACCCGGGCCGAGCTGGAGCCCGAGATGGCCGGCGACCCGATGCTCTCCGAGGTCGGCTGGGCCTGGCTGCTGGACGCTCTGCAGGCGCACGGCGCCGGGTACGCGGAGCCCTCCGGCACGGTGACCCGCTGCGCCTCGCAGTACTTCGGCGGCCTGGCGGACCGCCCGTCCTCGACCGAGATCGAGATCCGGGCCTCCTGGACGCCGGCCGACGGCCGGTTCGAGCGGCACCTGGCGGCCTGGGGGGACCTGCTCTGCATCAGCGCCGGGCTGCCGCCGGCCGCGCCGTCCCCCCAGGGCCCGGGCGAGGTCACGTCACTCGGTGGGGTGGTCCCGATGCCCGCGCGGCGACGCCCGCGGTCGCACTGACGGGTGGTGGCCGGGCCGGACGGCACCTCCTGGCCCGATGCCACCCCCAGGACTGACGGAGTGTGACTTCGGTCGTGCTCTGTGTCAACAAACCGGTCAGAGTCGACCGATCTGGCACGAATCTGATCGATTTTGTGCGATTTCAGGGCATCTCGCATCAGTCATATGCGCGATTTGTCTGTATTGTTACTCACTAGATCGTGATCTTTCGCTAAAGCCGGGCACGGTAGCTGCCGAAGCAGACTGTGACCCTTTCCGAACGCGGAACACTCCGACCGCCCCCTCGGGGTTCCGTCCGCCACTCCCCGCAGGAGGCCTGGTGTCGGTCCTTCTTGAGCACCCCGCAAACGTGGTCGCCTATCGGCCGACCAAGCCCACCGCCATGGTGGTCATCGCTGATCCCCGCGTCCGAAACACCGTCACCCGTCACCTGTGGGCGCTCGGCGTCCGCGACGTGATCGAGGTGTCCTCGATCGCCGAGGCCCGTCCCCGGGTCTCCACCCCGCGCGACATCTGCGTCGCCGACGTACACCTGCCGGACGGCTCCGGGCTGACCATCCTCGCCGAGACCCGCGCCGCGGGCTGGCCCAACGGCCTGGCCCTGTCGGCCGCCGACGACATCGGCGCGGTCCGCAGCGCGCTGGCCGGCGGCGTCAAGGGTTACGTGGTCACCGGCACCCGCACCAACGTCGCGATGCCCGGCCGCCCGGGCCTACCGCTCGGCGCCGCCGGACTGGCCGGCCGGATGCGCCGCCCCGGGATGCCGGGCATGCCGGGCGCCGCCGGCGCTCCCGGCGCACCCGGGGCCCCCGGAGCGCCGGGCCCGCAGCAGGCCGCCTACCGCGAGCTGTCCGGCCGCGAGGTCGAGGTGCTGCGCCTGGTGGCCGAGGGCCAGTCGAACAAGGCGATCGGCGTGGCGATGGGCCTGTCGGCGCTCACGGTGAAGAGCCACCTCGCCCGGATCGCCCGCAAGCTCGGCACCGGTGACCGCGCCGGGATGGTCGCGGTCGCGCTGCGCACCGGCATCATCCACTGAGCCGACCGGGGCCGAACCGCTCGTCGAAGCCGCGGCGGCCCAGGAGGAACGTTCCTCCTGGGCCGCCGCCCCCGCACGCCCGGCGCCCCGGCGCCTCGGCCGAGCCGCCGACGAAGGAGGTGGCGAAGCGCCCGCCGACCGTCGGCACCGGGTCCGAGCGGGCCGGAGACGAGCGGGCGATCTCCCGCCCCGAGCCGAAGGGCCGCGCCGGTACCGAAAGGGAGAAGGGCCGAGCCGCCGACGAAGGAGGTGGCGAAGCGCCCGCCGACCGTCGGCACCGGGTCCAAGCGGGCCGGAGGCGAGCGGGCGATCAACAGTCTGACCAGTCCGACAACACTCCCAGTTCCGAGGACCGTCGTACCCTTGGTGGGTGACCGACGCCGTAGCAGCCATCCCAGAAGAAGCAGCCCCGGTCCCGCTCCTTGAGCCGAAGGAGGGGATCCCGCCCGTCGTGGCGGACGAGCAGGCGCTGGCCGCCACGATCGCCGCCTTCGCCGCGGGCACCGGACCGGTCGCCGTCGACGCCGAGCGCGCCTCCGGCTACCGCTACGGGCAGCGGGCGTACCTCATCCAGCTGCGCCGAGCCGGCGCCGGCTCCGCCCTGATCGACCCGATCGCCTGCCCCGACCTCAGCGGGCTGGGCGCTGCCATCGCGGACGCCGAATGGGTGGTGCACGCCGCCACCCAGGATCTGCCCTGCCTGGCCGAGGTGGGCATGAGACCCACCCGGCTGTTCGACACCGAGCTGGCGGGGCGGATCGCCGGCTTCGCCCGGGTGGGCCTCGGGCCGATGACCGAGAACGTGCTCGGGCTGAGCCTGGCCAAGGAGCACTCGGCGGTGGACTGGTCCACCCGCCCGCTTCCCGAGCCCTGGCTGCGCTACGCGGCTCTGGACGTCGAGGTGCTGGTCGAGCTGCGTGACGCACTCGAACAGGAGCTGGACGCCCAGGGCAAGCTCGGCTGGGCCCTGGAGGAGTTCGCCGCGATCGCCGCCGCCCCGCGTCCGGCCCCGCGCACCGACCCGTGGCGCCGTACCTCGCAGCTGCACAAGGTCCGCCGGCGCCGCCAGCTGGCCGTGGTGCGCGAGCTGTGGCTGACCCGCGACCGGATGGCGCAGGAGCGCGACGTCTCCCCCGGCCGGGTGCTCTCGGACGCCGCGATCGTCAACGCCGCGCTGGCCATGCCGCTGAACATCGCCGCCCTGCAGGCCGTCCAGGGCTTCGGCCCGCGCCTGCACCGGCGCCAGCTGGAGCAGTGGCTGGCGGCCGTGCAGCGGGGCCGGGAGGTCCCGGAGAACCAGCTGCCGCCGGCCGCCGCGCCGCACGACGGTCCGCCGCCGCCGCGGGCCTGGGCGGAGAAGGACCCGGTGGCCGCCGCCCGGCTCTCCGGCGCCCGCGCCGCGGTCAGCGAGCTGGCCGAGCGCCATCACCTGCCGGCCGAGAACCTGATCACCCCGGACCTGGTGCGCCGGGTGTCCTGGGAGCCGCCGGCCGAGCCGGGCGCCGAGGGCGTGGCCGCCGCGCTGCGCCGGCTCGGTGCCCGGCAGTGGCAGGTCGACCTGGTGGCGCCGGTGATGGCCGCCGCCTTCACCGCCGCCGCGGCCACCGCCACGGCCCAGGGCTGATCGCGCCGCCCGGCACCGATCGGGCTCCGAAAAGGGGATGCCGTCCGCACGGACGGCATCCCCTTCGGCGTCTCCGGGGAGGCTTCCTGGTCGGACGTGCCGCCGGACGTGTCGCGGGACACATGGTCAGAACCCTCGGAGGGGCCTGGGCAGGTTGGTTACCGGCGGGTAGCATGACCGTGACGCGGCGCCGCTCGGGTGTTTCCCGGCGGCAGCCTGTCCACCTCGAAATGTTGGTCCCTGGGAGGAGAGCCCCCGTGCCTCGTACCGCGAGGGACGTCGTCTTCGTCGACGGCGTCCGCACCCCGTTCGGCAAGGCCGGCCCGAAGGGCATCTACCACGAGACGCGCGCCGACGACCTCGTCGTCAAGTGCATCCGGGAGCTCGTGCGCCGTAACCCGAACCTGCCCGTCGAGCGCATCGACGAGGTCGCCGTCGCGGCCACCACGCAGATCGGCGACCAGGGTCTGACCATCGGGCGCACCGCCGCCCTGCTGTCCGGCCTGCCGAAGTCCGTCCCCGGTTACGCGATCGACCGGATGTGCGCCGGCGCCCTGACCGCCGTGACCACCACCGCCGGCGGCATCGCCTTCGGCGCGTACGACGTGGTCGTGGCCGGCGGCGTCGAGCACATGGGCCGCCACCCGATGGGCGAGGGCGTGGACCCGAACCCGCGCTTCGTCTCCGAGAAGCTGGTCGACGAGTCCGCCCTGTTCATGGGCATGACCGCGGAGAACCTGCACGACCGGTTCCCGCACCTGACCAAGGAGCGCTGCGACGCCTACGCCGTGCGCTCCCAGGAGAAGGCCGCCAAGGCGTACGCCAACGGCGACATCCAGCCCGACCTGGTGCCGATCTCGGTCCGCAACACCAACCCCGAGGTCGGCGAGACCGGCTGGGGCCTGGTCACCGTGGACGAGCCGCTGCGCCCGGGCACCACGATGGAGTCGCTGGCCAACCTGAAGACCCCGTTCCGCCCGCACGGCAACATCACCGCGGGCAACTCGGCCGGTCTGAACGACGGTGCCACCGCCTCGCTGCTGGCCGCCGAGGACGTCGCCGAGGAGCTCGGCCTCCCGGTCAAGATGCGCCTGGTCTCCTACGCCTTCGCGGGCGTCGAGCCCGAGGTCATGGGCATCGGCCCGGTGCCGGCCACCGAGAAGGCGCTGGCCAAGGCCGGTCTGACCATCGACGACATCCAGGCCTTCGAGATCAACGAGGCCTTCGCCGTCCAGGTGCTGTCCTTCCTGGACCACTACGGCATCGCGGACGACGACGAGCGGGTCAACCCGTACGGCGGTGCGATCGCCTTCGGCCACCCGCTGGCCTCCTCCGGCGTGCGCCTGATGAACCAGCTGGCCCGCCGCTTCGAGCAGCGCCCGGACGTCCGCTACGGCCTGACCACGATGTGCATCGGCTTCGGCATGGGCGGGACCATCATCTGGGAGAACCCGCACTTCGAGGGTGGTAAGTGACCATGAGCAACACCACTGAGCTGCTCCAGCGCGGCGCCGAGCTGTTCCCGGGCGAGGTCGTCACGACCGCGCACGTCCGCCACCTGGACCTGCCGCTGCAGGCCGGCAAGCTGGCCCTGATCACCCTGGACAACGGCTTCGACCACACCAAGCCGACCACCTTCGGCCCGGGCTCGCTGCTGAAGCTGTCCGAGGCGCTGGACCAGGTCGAGGCCGAGGCGGCCGAGGGCAAGATCGTCGGCGCCGCGATCACCGGCAAGCCGTTCATCTTCGCCGTGGGCGCCGACCTCAAGGGCGTCGAGCTGCTCCAGCAGCACGCCGACGCGCTGGCCATCGGCAAGGGCGGCCACGAGGTCTTCAAGCGGATCGCGGCGCTGCCCGTCCCGACCTTCGCCTTCTACAACGGCGCGGCCATGGGCGGCGGCGTCGAGGTCGGCCTGCACTGCGACTACCGCACGGTGTCCGCGGGCGTTCCGGCCTTCTCGCTGCCCGAGGTCTTCCTCGGCCTCGTCCCCGGCTGGGGCGGCTGCACCATCCTGCCGAACCTGATCGGTGCCGGTAAGGCCGTCAAGGTCATCATCGAGAACTCGATGAACCAGAACAAGCAGCTCAAGGGCAAGGACGTGTTCGAGCTGGGGATCGCCGACGCGATCTTCGAGCCGGCCGACTTCCTGGAGCAGTCGCTGCTGTGGGCCGCCAAGGTCCTCAAGGGCGACCTGGTCGTCGAGCGCGAGGCGATCGACCGCGGCAAGGCCTGGGACGACGCCGTCCTCTGGGGCCGCATGGTCGCCGACGGCAAGGTGCACGGCGCCGCCCCGGCCGCCTACAAGGCGCTGGACATCATCGCCGCCGTCAAGGACGCCGACCTCGCCGACAAGGCCAGCCTGCAGGCCGGCTTCGACGCCGAGGACGCGGCCCTGGCCGACCTCATCATGGGCGGCGAGCTGCGCAGCGGCATCTACGCCTTCAACCTGGTGCAGCGCCGGGCCAAGCGCCCGGTCGGCGCCCCGGACAAGTCGCTGGCCCGTCCGGTCTCCAAGGTCGGCGTCGTCGGCGCCGGTCTGATGGCCTCGCAGCTGGCGCTGCTGTTCGCCCGCCGTCTGGAGGTGCCGGTGGTCCTCACCGACATCGACCAGGAACGCGTCGACAAGGGCGTCGGCTACGTCCACGCCGAGATCGACAAGCTGCTCGGCAAGGGCCGGATCGGCCAGGACAAGGCCAACCGCCTCAAGGGCCTGGTCACCGGCTCGCTGGACAAGGCCGCCGCCTTCGGCGACGCGGACTTCGTCATCGAGGCCGTGTTCGAGGAGATGGGCGTCAAGCAGACCGTCTTCGCGGACCTGGAGAACGTGGTCTCGCCGACCTGTGTGCTGGCGACCAACACCTCCTCGCTGTCGGTCACCGAGATGGCCTCGAAGCTGAAGCACCCCGAGCGGGTCGTCGGCTTCCACTTCTTCAACCCGGTCGCGATCCTGCCGCTGCTGGAGATCGTCCGCGGCGAGAAGACCGACGACGCGTCGCTGGCCACCGCCTTCGCCGTGTCGAAGAAGCTGAAGAAGACCTCGGTGCTCTGCAAGGACGCCCCGGCGTTCGTGGTGAACCGGATCCTGACCCGCTTCATGGGCGAGATCCAGAACATCATCGACGAGGGCACCCCGATCGCCAGCGTCGAGAAGGCCGTCGAGCCGCTCGGCCTGCCGATGTCCCCGATCGTGCTGCTGGAGCTGGTCGGCCCGGCCATCGCCCTGCACGTCTCGGAGACCCTGCACGGCGCCTTCCCGGAGCGGTTCACCGTCTCCGAGAACCTCGGCAAGGTGGTCAAGGCCGGCAAGCGCGGCTTCTACACCTGGGTCGACGGCAAGCAGGTCCTCGACCCCGAGGTGCTGGAGCTGCTGACCTTCGGCGACACGGTGCTCACCGAGGAGCAGGTCCTCAGCCGCGCCCTGGAGGCCGTGGCGCAGGAGATCGGCCTGATGCTGGCCGAGGGTGTCGTCGCCGAGGCGCAGGACATCGACCTCTGCATGATCACCGGCGCCGGCTGGCCCTTCCACCTGGGCGGGATCACCCCGTACCTGGACCGTGAGGGCGTCTCGGAGCGGGTGAACGGCAAGAAGTTCCTCGCCCCCGGCGTGGCCTCGGTGCCCGCGTAAGGCGTAGCGCTGCAACGGAGGAGCCCCGGCGACCAGGTCGCCGGGGCTCCTCCGTACGTGGGGGGGGCGTTCGGGCCTCAGTGCTTGAGGCGGTAGACGACGGTGTCGCCGATGACGCCGATCATCTCGTAGTGGGTGTCCAGCAGGTTCTCGATCCGGGGCACCATGACCGGCTGGTAGGGGGCGATGCCGGAGTCGTCCACGAAGACCTCGGGCAGGCCGTTGGCGAGCTCCTTGTCGAAGGTCTGCCAGGCGTTGTTGACGCTGAACTGCTCGCCGACGTTGGGACTGCCGTCCTTGCCGCCGCTGTAGTTGGTGAGGAAGCCGGCGGTCAGGTAGCGGCTGGCGGGCTTGCGGTCGGCCAGCCAGTACAGCTCGGGGTGCATGCCCCAGACCAGCACGGTGTCCTTGGGGGTGGTCTGGGCGGCGACCGCGGTGGCGACCTCGGTGTTGCGGCTCATCTGCTCGCCCGGCCAGGCCAGTGCCAGGGTCCAGAACACCGTGGCGGCGACCGTGGTGTACACCAGGACGGGCTTCCAGCGGATCGCCGACGTGGCGACCGCCCCGGTGCCCAGCAGCACCAGCGGGGGCATCAGCTGGAGGTAGTAGTGGCCGAAGAAGTGGAAGCCCACGCTGACCGCCACGACCGAGGAGAGCAGCCAGACCCACAGGTCGGTGGTCGACCCGTACTCCTCGCCGGCCACCGGCAGCGGGCGGTGACGGTACTTGAACCAGAGCCGGCGCCCGACCGGGTACAGGAAGCCGAGGCCCGCCGCGGCCAGGATGCCCAGGTTGCCGAAGGCCCGGCCGAGCATCTGCAGCCAGGCGCCGCCGAAGGAGGCGTAGTCGCCGCTGCCGGTGACCACCCAGAAGAGGAAGCCCTTGGGCTTGGTCAGGATGACCGCCACCAGGGCTATCGGCACCGCGAAGCCGAACCCGATCTTGAACAGCGCGGGCGGCCAGCGCACCCCCCGTCGGCGGGTGTCCTGGAGGAGCATCCAGAGCACCGGCAGCAGGACCGCGCCGCCGGTCTGTTTGGTCAGCGAGCAGAGCGCGACCGCGATGCCCGCGGCCAGCCAGCGGCGGCGCTCGGCGTAGCGGAAGGCGGCCACCATCGCGGGCAGCATGAAGACCTCGAAGGTCGCCGCCTGGGTGTCCTCCGGGGAGAGCCCGATGGAGACCAGCAGGTAGAGCAGTCCGGCGCCGGCCCCGGCCCGGTTGCCCCAGCGGCCGCGGGCGATCGAGGCCAGCAGGATCGCGGTGACCAGGTGGGCCGCCACCGCGAGGGTGCGCAGCGGCCAGAGCGAGGCGGAGCCGAAGAGGGCGAAGCAGGCCTGGTAGAGCCAGGGCAGCAGCGGCGGCTTGCGGTCCACGACGGTGTCGTAGAGCACCCCGCCGTCCGCGAGCATCCGGGCCTGGGTGGCCAGGAAGCCCTCGTCCGGGCTCCAGACGGGACGGGCGAAGGACGGGACGTGGGTGGCCAGCGCGACCAGCGCGAGCACCGGCACCAGCCTGGTCCAGTACCCCTGACGAAGGTGGGTACGGGCGCGCTCGGGCAGGCGGTCGGCCAAGCCGGCGAGGCGGCGGCGGGTGGGGGTCGGCACGGTTGACAACCTACCGGGCGGGATCGGCACGGATGGCGCCGGTCCCGCTATTCAGTGCGATTGTCAGCTCGTTCCGCGACGAACTGTTACAGAGTTACGACAATCGGTCGTCGGCGGAACGGACTACGGCGACCGGGGGCGCCGTCGGTCCGTTCCGCCGACCGTCGTCTCAGGCCTTGACCGGTGCCGCGTCCAGCTTGGCGACCAGGGCGGCCACCCGCTGGGCGATGTCGGGGCCGTTCAGGCCGATCTCGGCCAGGATCTCGTTCCGGCTGGCGTGGTCCAGGAACTCCTGCGGAATGCCGAAGTCACGCACCGGCAGGTCCACGTCCGCGTCCCGCAGCGCCTGCGCGACGGCCGCGCCGACGCCGCCCACCCGGCCGTTGTCCTCGATGGTGACGACCACCCGGTGCTCGGCGGCCAGGCCCGGCAGGGCCGGGTCCACCGGCTTGACCCAGCGCGGGTCCACCACGGTGGCGGTGATCCCCTCGGCGGCCAGCAGGTCGGCGACCTCCAGGCTGGTGGGGGCCATCGCACCGACCGAGACGATCAGCACGTCGGCGCGGTGGGCGCCGGAGGGCTCCTCGGCGGCGCGCAGCACGTCCATGCCGCCGACCCGGCCGACCGCGGGGACGGCCGGGCCGACCGTGCCCTTGGAGTAGCGGACCACCGTCGGGGCGTCCTTGACCAGGACGGCCTCGCGCAGCTGGGCGCGGACCTGGTCGGCGTCGCGCGGGGCGGCCAGCCGCAGGCTCGGGATGACCTGGAGGATCGACATGTCCCACATGCCGTTGTGCGAGGCGCCGTCCGTGCCGGTGACACCGGCCCGGTCGAGCACGAAGGTGACGCCCAGCTTGTGCAGCGCCACGTCCATCAGGACCTGGTCGAAGGCGCGGTTCAGGAAGGTCGCGTAGACCGCGAACACCGGGTGCAGCCCGTTGGTGGCCAGTCCGGCGGCGCTGGTGACGGCGTGCTGCTCGGCGATGCCGACATCGAAGATGCGGTCCGGGAACTCCTTGGCGAAGGGGGCCAGGCCGACCGGGTGGAGCATCGCGGCGGTGATCGCGACGATGTCCTCGCGCTCGTGGCCGAGCGCGACCATCTCCTCACCGAAGACCGAGGTCCAGTCCTTGCCCGAGTTCTTGACCGGCAGGCCGGTGTCCGGGTGGATCACGCCGACGGCGTGGAAGCGGTCCTCGTCGTTGTTCTCGGCGGCGTGGTAGCCGCGGCCCTTCTCGGTGAGGCAGTGCACGATCACCGGGCCGCCGAAGCCGCGCGCCTTGGTCAGCGCGGACTCCAGGGCGGTCAGGTCGTGGCCGTCGATCGGGCCGATGTACTTGAGGCCGAGGTCCTCGAACATGCCCTGCGGGGCGATGAAGTCCTTGAGGCCCTTCTTGGCGCCGTGCAGCGTCTCGAACAGCTGCTGGCCGACCACCGGAGTGCGCTGCAGCGCGTCCTTGCCCCAGGAGAGGAAGCGCTCGTAGCCCTGGGTGGTGCGCAGCGTGGCGAGGTGGTTGGCCAGGCCGCCGATGGTCGGCGAGTAGGAGCGCTCGTTGTCGTTGACGACGATGACGACCGGGAGGTCCTTGGCGTCGGCGATGTTGTTGAGCGCCTCCCAGGCCATGCCGCCGGTGAGCGCGCCGTCGCCGATGACGGCGACGACCGGGTCCGCCTTGCCCTGGATCTTGTTGGCCTTGGCGAGGCCGTCGGCGTACGAGAGGACCGTGGAGGCGTGCGAGTTCTCGATCACGTCGTGCTCGGACTCAGCGCGGGAGGGGTAGCCGGACAGGCCGCCGCTCATTTTCAGCCGGGAGAAGTCCTGGCGGCCGGTGAGCAGCTTGTGGACGTAGCTCTGGTGGCCGGTGTCGAAAAGGATGCGGTCGCGCGGCGAGTCGAACACCCGGTGCAGCGCGATGGTGAGCTCCACCACGCCGAGGTTCGGGCCGAGGTGACCGCCCGTCTTGGAGACCTCGGTCACCAGGAAGGTCCGGATCTCCTGGGCCAGTGCGGCCAGCTGTCCGGGCGTGAGCCGGTCGAGATCGCGCGGTCCCCGAATGCGGGTCAGCAGGGCCACCCGTTCCTCCTCGTTCAGTGTTCGCGGACCACGGACGGTCCGACGGGCGTCGCTGCCCGGTCCGGCGGCAGGCCGGTGGTCGCGGCCGGTACCGACCGGTCGAGTCTAATGTCCGCCTGCCGGACACCGAGCGGCGCGCCCGGTGCCACCGGCTGGTTACCGCCATTCCGGGAGGTCGGTCGGGGGGCGTCGGTCAATCCGCGTTGACGAACGGGTGTTCTGGTCGCGGGATCGGGGCGGGGAGGACGTGGGTGGCGGGCAGGGCCGGGGACGGGGGCGTCAGTGGCGGGCGAGGGCGCCGGACTCGCCCATCTCGCTCATCACCAGGGCGAGCGCGCCGAGCACCTCCGCGCGGCCGCCGAGGGTGCCGGGGACCACCGAGAGCTGGCGGGCGGCACTGGGGATGGCGTAGCGGGCGACCGAGTCCCGGATGGGGGCGAGCACCAGCTCACCGGCCTCGGCGAGGTCGCCGCCGAGGATCACCCGGCGGGGGTTGAGCAGGTTGCACAGGGTCGCCACGCCCGTGCCGATCTGACGGCCGGCGTCGGCGATCACCCGGCGGCAGCCCAGGTCGCCCTGGTGCGCCAGCTCCACCACCCGGGGCAGCGAGAGGTCCGAACCGAGGGTGGAGGTGAGCAGCGAGAGGAGGTAGCGGGAGCCGACGAAGGTCTCCAGGCAGCCGCGGTTGCCGCAGCGGCAGACCGGGCCCGCCTCGTCCAGGGTGATGTGCCCGATCTCACCCGCGGTGCCGCCCGGGCCGCGGTAGATCTGGCCGTTCACCACCAGGCCGGCGCCCACGCCGCTGGCGATCTTGATGTACGCGAGGTCGCTCAGGCCGCGGCCGGCCCCCCAGACCAGCTCGCCGAGCGCGCCCAGGTTGGCGTCGTTGTCCACGTGCACCGGCATGCCGAGCCGCTCGGCCAGCTCCCGGCCCGGGGCGATGCCCGTCCAGCCCGGCAGGATCGCGGTCGACCCGAGCGCGCCGGTCTCCACGTCGATCGGGCCGGGCACGCCCAGGCCCACGCCGATCACCTTCTCCGGACGGAAGCCCGCCTGCTCCAGCAGCCGTTCCACCATCGCCTCGGCCCGGTCGAAGCCCTGGGCCGCGGAGACGTCCACGTCGATCGGGGCGCTCTCCTCGGCCAGCACCCGGTGGGCGAGGTTGCCGACCGCGACGCGGAGGTGGGTGTGGCCGAAGTCGATGCCGACGACGATGCCGGCGTCACCGCTGAGCGAGACGCTGCGGGCGCGGCGGCCGCCGGAGGAGGTGTCGGCCACCACGACGGTGCCGCTCTCCTTCAGTTCCCGCACGATGTTGGAGACGGTGGCCGCGGAGAGGCCGGTGCCGCGGGCGATCTCGGCCTGGGTGAGCGAGCCGGCCATCCGCACCGCGCGGAGCACCCGTTCCAGGTTCGCCCGGTGCAGGGACGACTGTGAGCCCGGTGTGTCCGTCGACATGATCCGCCCTCCCAGGGGTGGGGAGCCCTCGGTCGGGTGTCCCCTTCAACTCCTGAAGCCTACGGCTCGGGGGCTTTGGGGGGTGTCGTCCGGGGGTGGGGGTGAGGGGGGTGCTGTTGGGGGTGGGGCTTTCGGGAGGGTGGGTGACGCCGGGGGCGGTTCCGGGGGTGGGTGCTCCGGGGGCTGGGTGATTTTCGGACTGCCGACTCTGTGGGTGGGGGCTTTGGACCGTTGGCAGTCTGAAAATCACCCGTTACGCCCCCTTCCGCACCCACCCCCTCCACCGCCCCCTCCCGCAGCGCGTCCCTCTCGCCTGGGTTGAGTGGGAGGGGGAGGGGTGGTGTGGGGGGCGGGGTGCGGGCGCGCGGGGGGGTTGCCCGCGCGTCCATGGTGGGGGGCGGGGTGTGGGCGCGCGGGGTGTTGCCCGCGCGTCCACGAGGGAGGGAGCGTGGGGGCGGGGTGGGTGCAGGGTGAAGGTGTTGCGTGGTCAGGGGGTGTCGGGGTGGGGCGGGTGGTCCTGGCAACGGCTGAATTCCCACTCGCCACTAGCATGGTGCCGAATCTCACCCGTCCCATCGGACCGTGGACGGTACCGGCAGGGGGACGCTTCCAGATATGACGGGGAATCAGATGGCAGGGGATCACCCTACGCCGGGTGCGGGCGACGCAGCCGGCAGCGGCCCGCAGGAAAACCGGGGCGTTTCGTTCGGGCGCCCGGCAGGCGGCGTGGATCCTGCCGCCGTCGCGGACCAGATGACACAGCTCGACGGCTCGGCGATCCCGGGTCAGGCCTCGCCCGTCGGCCCGCCGCCGGCCCAGCCGCCCGCGCCGCCGGCCCAGCCGCCGGCGCAGCCGCCGGCGGGTGGCGCCGACTACATGGCGTACGCGCCGACCGCGGCCGGGGGGTTCCCCGCGCAGGCGCCGCCGCCCGGTGCGCCGATCGGCCCGTACGACCCGGTTCCCGGGGGCGGTTACGCCGCGCCGGACCCGTCCCAGGGGTACGGGTACGACTACCAGCAGCAGCCCGGGTACACCTACCCGGGCATGCCGGTGCCCGCGGCGCCCAAGCAGCGCAACCCGGTGATGCTGTGGGGTGGGATCATCGGCGGTGTGCTGGCGATCGCCATCGTGATCGGACTGGTCGTGCTGCTCCAGCCGAACCCCAAGCCCAACCCGAACCCGGGTCCCGCGGCCGACTCGGGCGGCACCAGCACCAGCACCTCCGCCGGCGGAACCAGCGGGGACACCACGACCGACTCGTCCAAGACCACGTACAAGGTCGCCTGGAACGCCGCCAAGGACCCCAACGCGGACTCGTCCTCGCAGCTGCTCGGTGTCTGGGGGGCCTCCTCGGGCTCCGACTCGTTCGCGGTGCGCGCGGACACCAACGGCATCCGGGCGTACAACCTGGCGGACGGCAAGCAGGCCTGGAACATCCCGGTGCCGTCCGGCAGCAAGGAGCTGTGCACCGCCTCCCGGTCGCGCAACGCCAAGAACATCATCGCGGTCTCCTTCAACACCGGTGACTACGACTGTTCGACCATCGGTGCCGTCGACATCGCCCAGGGCAAGCTGCTCTGGAGCGTCAAGGCCAGCCCGGACAAGCTGTCCAACCCGGCCCTGAGCGTCACCGACAAGGTGGTCGCCGTCGGTTCCCTCGGCGCGCTGAACATCGACAACGGACAGTCCGTCTGGCAGTTCAAGGGGCGCGGCAAGGACTGCACCGTGTACGGCGCCGCGGCCGGCTCCGTGATCGCGGCCAGCGACCGCTGCTACGACACCGGCCTCCAGAAGTCGGTGCTGCAGGTCGTCAACGCCGAGACCGGCAATCCCGTCAGCCAGGCGATCCCGCTCAACGGCCAGATCGAGCGCATCGACGCGGTCATCAGCACCCAGCCGCTGGTGGTCCTGATGTCCGGCGGCACGAACGGCGACTACATCCTGCCGTTCGACGACAGCTACAAGCCCGGGAACCCGATGTCGACCAAGGAGGCCGGCTCGGACAGCCTGCGCCTGTCCGGCCAGTCCGACCCCATCAGCAACAACGTGGTCGTCGGCAAGACGCTGTACGTCCAGATCGACGGCAGCAAGTCGGGCATCAACGCGTACGACCTGGGCACCGGCAAGCGCATCTGGTCGGCCAGCTCCCCGTCGTCCAGCAACGACATGCGACTGGTCCCCGGCACCACCAAGGACGGCAAGGTCCGGGCCATCGTCGGCCAGGGCTACGACAAGCCGGCCAAGCTGGTCGCGCTGTCGCCGACCGACGGCTCGATGACCGACATCGGCACCATGGCGATGCCGAACGGCCTGGACATCGGGATGAGCATGGTCCAGTACTTCATTCCCGACGACAACAGCCAGGTGGTCGCCTACCGTCGCAGCAGCGGCTACGCGCCGCCGATGACGAAGTGGTCGAAGTGACGTAGGGAGACTGGCGTCCCCAGCAAGGGCGGGGCGGGTCCGGGCCGATGGTCCCGGGGCCGCCCCGCCTTCGGCTTATCCGGTCGGGGCACCCCTCGGGCGTGCGAGGATTCGGTCCATCAGCCTGACGAAGGAGTGCAGCGAGTGCCCGGCACCAACCTGACCCGCGAAGAGGCCCGCACCCGGGCCGACCTCATCCGGGTGGACGCGTACGACATCGAGCTCGACCTCGGCTCGGCCCGCGAGGGCGGCACCTTCCGGTCCACGACCGTGGTCCGGTTCACCGCCACCACCCCCGGCGCCGACAGCTTCATCGACCTCGTCGCCCCCGGCGTCGAGGAGATCACCCTCAACGGCGCGGCGCTCGACCCGGCGAGCTTCGCCGACAGCCGCATCCCGCTGCCCGGTCTGGCGGCCGAGAACGAGCTCCGGGTGGTCGCCAACTGCGCGTACAGCAACACCGGTGAGGGCCTGCACCGGTTCGTCGACCCGGTCGACGGCGAGACCTACCTGTACACCCAGTTCGAGGTGCCGGACGCCCGGCGGGTCTTCGCGAACTTCGAACAGCCCGACCTGAAGGCCACGTTCGCGTTCACCGTGACCGCCCCCACCGGCTGGGTCGTGGTCTCCAACTCGCCGACCCCCGAGCCGGTCGGCGAAGGCGCCACCCAGGTCTGGAAGTTCGAGCCGACCGGCCGGATCTCCAGCTACATCACCGCCCTGGTCGCCGGCCCGTACGTGGGGGTCTTCGACGCCTACGAGAAGGGCGAGCAGCGGGTGCCGCTGGGCGTCTACTGCCGTCCATCGATGCGCGAGTACCTGGACGCCGAGGCGATCTTCGAGGTCACCAAGCAGGGTTTCGACTACTTCCAGGAAAAGTTCGACTACCCGTACCCGTTCGCCAAGTACGACCAGCTCTTCGTCCCGGAGTTCAACGCCGGCGCGATGGAGAACGCGGGCGCCGTCACCCTCCGCGACCAGTACGTGTTCCGCTCCAAGGTCACCGACGCCGCGTACGAGGCGCGCGCCGCCACGATCCTGCACGAGCTCGCCCACATGTGGTTCGGCGACCTCGTCACCATGGAGTGGTGGAACGACCTCTGGCTCAACGAGTCCTTCGCGACCTTCGCCGAGGCCGTCTGCCAGGCCGAGGCCCCCGGCTCGAAGTGGCCGCAGTCCTGGACCACGTTCGCCAACCAGATGAAGACCTGGGCCTACCGGCAGGACCAGCTGCCGTCCACCCACCCGATCATGGCGGACATCAACGACCTGGAGGACGTCCAGGTCAACTTCGACGGCATCACCTACGCCAAGGGCGCCTCGGTGCTCAAGCAGCTGGTGGCGTACGTCGGCCAGGACGCCTTCTTCGAGGGCGTGCGCTCCTACTTCAAGCGCCACGCGTGGGGCAACACCCGGCTCAGCGACCTGCTCGGCGCCCTGGAGGAGGCCAGCGGACGCGACCTCAAGGCCTGGTCCAAGGCCTGGCTGGAGACGGCCGGGATCAACGTGCTGCGCCCGTCCCTGACGGTGAACACGGACGGTGACATCGAGTCGTTCGCGGTTCTGCAGGAGGCGCCCGCGCTGCCCGCCGGCGCCAAGGGCGAGGCCGTGCTGCGGCCGCACCGGATCGCGATCGGCCTGTACGAGCTGGTCGACGGTGCGCTGGTGCGCACGGACCGGATCGAACTGGACCTCGACGGCGCCCGCACCGAGGTGCCGGAGCTGGTCGGACGCCACCGGCCGGCCGTCGTGCTGCTGAACGACGACGACCTGTCGTACGCCAAGATCCGCCTCGACGAGGACTCGCTGGCCGTCGTCACCGAGAACCTCGGCGGTTTCACCGAGTCGCTGCCGCGCGCCCTGTGCTGGGCCTCCGCCTGGGACATGACCCGCGACGGCGAGCTGGCCGCCCGCGACTACCTGTCGCTGGCGCTGTCCGGCATCGGGCGGGAGAGTGACATCGGCGTCGTGCAGTCCGTGCAGCGCCAGGTCAAGCTGGCCCTGGACGCCTACACCGACCCGGACTGGCGCGAGCAGGGCCTCGCCCGCTGGGCCACCGCCGCCGAGGAGCACCTGCGCGCCGCCGAGCCCGGCAGCGACCACCAGCTGGCCTGGGCCCGCACCCTCGCCGCGGTCGCCCGGACGGACGGTCAGCTGGACCTGCTGACCGGGCTGCTGGACGGCTCGGTGGAGATCAAGGGCCTGGCCGTGGACACCGAGCTGCGCTGGACGCTGCTGTCCCGGCTCTCCGCCACCGGCCGGGCCGACGAGGCCGCGGTCGTCGCCGAGCTGGAGCGGGACAACACGGCGGCCGGCCAGGAGCACGCGGCCACCTGCCGCGCCTCCCGCCCGACGGAGGAGGCGAAGGCGCAGGCCTGGGCCTCGGTGGTGGAGTCCGACAAGCTGACCAACTATCTGCAGGAGGCCGTGATCGCCGGCTTCCAGCAGTCGGACCAGCGGGAGCTGCTGGCGCCGTACGCGGAGAAGTACTTCGCCGCGGTGAAGCACATCTGGGAGACCCGCAGCCACGAGATCTCGCAGCAGATCATCGTCGGGCTGTACCCGGCGCTGCAGGTCTCCGAGGCGACGCTGGCCGCCACGGACGCCTGGCTGGCCTCGGCCGAGCCGGCGCCGGCGCTGCGGCGCCAGGTGGTCGAGGCCCGGGCCGGGGTCGAGCGCGCGCTCAAGGCGCAGGCGGTCGACAAGGCGGCCGGGGCGCGGTGAAGCGGTTCCTGAACGCCTGAAACCCCGAAGGGGGCGCCGGACGGATCGTCCGGCGCCCCCTTCGGGGTGGTGCGGGGTGGTGCGGGTGGTGCAGGTCCTGGTGGACGGCTACTTCTTCTTCTTGCCGTACGGCATGGCCGCCAGGCCCGCGATGATCGCGAACGCGGCGAGCGGGATCAGCACGTACAGGCCGACGGTCTGGCCGACGCTCAGGCCGGGGCCCGGGTCGTCACCGTCGTCCCTGGTGAGGGCCATGGCGGGCGACGACAGCAGCATCATCAGCGTGACCGTTGCGGTGACCGCGCCGGCTCGCAAAGCGTTCCTCTTGTCCACGTTTCCAACTTACCCGGCACTTACCGGAGGGCGCGCGTCGGGGTGGGGCCGGGGGCTCCGGTCACGGGTTCCGGCGATCGGGCAGCGCCAGGAGGTGGGCGAGGAGGCGGGCGGCGGGGGCAGTGGCGAGGCGGTCGAGGGTGACCGGGTCGCCCGCGCCGTCGGCGACCGGGAGGCGCCAGTTCGGGTACTGGTCCCAGGTGCCGGGCAGGTTCTGCGGGCGCGGGTCGCCGACCAGGTCCGGCAGCCAGACGCCGACCAGCTCCGCCGGGGTGGAGCGGAGGAAGCGGTAGAGCGCCGGCATCGACAGCGGCTCGTCGGGGGTGAGCAGCCCCCGGTCGATCAGTTCGGCCCGCCAGTCGGCCAGCTCGGCGGCTGCCTCCTGCTGCTCCTCGGGGAGCGGGCGGGCCAGCAGGCCGAGGCGGTGGCGCAGCTCGACGTGCTCGCCGGAGAGGCGGGCGGCGGTGCTCGGCAGATCGTGGGTGGTGAGGGTGGCCAGGCAGCCGGGGCGCCAGCGGTCGGGGGGCAGGATCTGCCCGGTGCTGTCCCAGTCCCGCTCGAACCAGAGCACGGAGGTGCCGAGGATGCCCCGGGCCGCCAGCTCCTCGCGCACGCCCGGCTCGACGGTGCCGAGGTCCTCGCCGATCACCGCGGTACCGGCCCGGTGGGCTTCCAGGGCCAGCACGCCGAGCATCGCCTCGGCGTCGTAGCGGACGTAGGCGCCCTCGGTGGGCGGGTGGCCGTTCGGGACCCACCAGAGGCGGAAGAGGCCCATCACGTGGTCGATGCGAAGGGCTCCGGCGTGGCGTGTCGCGCTCCGGATCAGCTCCGCGTACGGGGCGTAGCCGGCGGCGGCCAGGGCGTCCGGGCGCCAGGGCGGGAGGCCCCAGTCCTGGCCGTGGGCGTTGAAGGCGTCCGGCGGGGCGCCCGTCGAGATGCCGCCGGCCAGCACGTCCTGGAGCGCCCAGGCGTCGGCGCCGTCCGGGTGGACGCCGACGGCGAGGTCGTGGATCAGGCCCACCGGCATGCCGGCCTCGCGGGCGCTGCGCTGGGCGTCGGCGAGCTGCTGGTCGACCTGCCAGGCGAGCCAGCGGTGGAACTCGACGTGTTCCTGGAGCTCCTTGGCGGCCTGCTCGATCTGTGGGCCGTTCGGGTGACGCAGACCCTTCGGCCAGTGGTGCCAGTCGGGGCCGTGGGCCTCCGCCAGGGCGTTCCAGAGGGCGTGCCGGCGCAGCCACTCGCCCTCGCGGCGCTGGAACGCCTCGTACGCGGCCTGCCGGCCGGGGCCGCGCGGGACCTCGTGGAGGAGCTGGAGGGCCTCGCGCTTGAGCGCCCAGACGGCGTCGCGGTCGACCAGGCCGTCGTGGGCGAGGACTTCGTCGCGGAGGCGGGCGGCGCGGCGGGTGAGGTCGTCGGCCTGCTGCCGCTGTTCGGCGTCGAGGTAGGCGTACTCGGGGACGGCCTCGATCCGCAGGTGCACCGGGTCGGCGAAGCGGCGGGAGGACGGGCGGTAGGGGGACGGGTCGGAGGGGGTGCCGGGCAGGGCTTGATGGAGCGGGTTGATCTGCACGAAGCCAGCGCCGAGGCCGGCGCCGGCCCACTGGGCGAGCTCGGCGAGGTCGCCCAGATCGCCCATGCCCCAGGAGCGGTCGGACAGGACCGAGTACAGCTGCGCGAGGAAACCCCAGCTGCGGCCTGGGAGTTGGGGCAGCCGCTGCGGGGCGACGATCAGCGGCGCCTGCTCCCTCCTGCTGTTGCTCTCCGCCGTGAGGGTGTGCCGCCCGAGCGGCAGGTCGGCGGGCAGCCAGTGCGAGTGGCCGCACGGCAGCTCCCAACTGCCGCCGCCCTCCAGCTCCACGTGCAGCCGGGCGTCGGCCGGCACGTCCAGCGCGGTGCGCCGCCCCTGCCGGACCACCACACAGGGCGGCAGCAACTTCTCGCGCTGCTCGGCACGGTGACGCTCCAGCGCCTCCCGCACCTCCTCCGGCGTCTCCGCCGCCACCCCCAGCGCCCCCAGCACCGCCACCAGCGTCCGCGCCCCCACCGCCTGCCCACCCGGGCCGGGGTAGCGGGCATCCACCCCGTACGCCTGGGCCAGCGCCACCAGTTCGGCCGGTGGCGGCGGCGCATCCTGCGCCGGCACCTTCAGCCCGTCGGCTCCGTCACTGTCGTGGTAAGCGGCCACTCGCGGCTCCTGCGATGTCTCGGCAACACCCGGGTAGGACTCCCCAGTCCTACCCGGGTGATGATGCGATCACGCTGCGCGACACGGAGACGCCCGACCCCAGAGCAAGGTAGGAGGCCCCAGATCCCAGAAGATCGCCCCTGGATCGGCCAGCCCGCTCGCCCACGACAGCCTTCACCGGGTGCCGTGAAGTTTTCTACGAATCTCCACAGCCCGCCTCCGCGCTAGCGCCGCCCCGGACTGCGCCTGCTTTCGGTCCGACTCAAACAAGAGGACGGTTGAAAGTCGCTCCAGAGCATCCGCCATCCGTTCCTGCCAAGCCGCAAACGCCTCCGACTCCTCTGAGCCAGCCGGCCTCCCGGAACGAACCTTGCGCAAATTCCGCAGTGATTCCTTTAGATTTGTCGGAATAGGATCCATATCAGCTAGCCATTTCCACCAATAATCTTGAGGAACCTCTTACACGCAGGGCACGGGCCAATCAGCTCCCCATGCTCCGGAAGATCAAACGCATTTCCACGACCACCGCCGCCGATCTTAACAGACTGGAACGTGGCATCCAACCGAGAAATTCCCTCCTTCTCAAATTTGATGGCACATCCGATCTCACCACAGCCTCCATGGTGCGCCGACGCCTCGACCGCTGCTGCGGTCTCCTCCGGCATCATAACCGTCGGCCTGTCCACAGCATATGCCATGGCCTTGTGTTTTCCATCAGCAGAGACGATCTTTGTTGCCACATTCGGCCTACTTTCGGCAGGAATACTCAAGGCCGCATCCGCAAAGTCGAGCAAATCGTCATCTGCATCACCACAATTATTGTGCACCAGCACAGGGGTGACGCCAGCAATGACGTAGTACGTGTGGATCAGGTTGACGGTGAGGTTGTGGGTGGTGACGGCGTAGGGGTAGTTGCGGACGGACCGGATGGTGAGGGTGGTGCCGTCGGGCTGGCGGAGTTGTTCGCCGGAAGTGAGATCACCGGCGTCGACCCACTGCTTGCGAGTCTCGCTCCAGTAGGGGTGGTGGTGGGTGGAGGTGATCTTCGACTGGTCGGCGGCCGGGGGGCCGCGGGGGTTGGCGTCGTCGGTGAGGGTGAGGTCGGTGAAGTCCTTGTCGTCGGGGGTGGTGATGGTGGCGGTCACCGGTTCGGGGTGGGTCTCGCCGGTCTGGGGGTCGGTCGCCATGACGACGTCGCCCTCGTGAATGTCCTCGATGGACTTGAGACTGCCGTCCGCCATCAGGACCTGGGTGCCGGTGGGGAAGCTGTTCCGGCGCAGCGGGCAGCTGGCGGCCGCCGAGTCGTCGGCTTCCTTGGCTACGGCCTTTTCAGAGGTTCCCGCCGCGTCGGTTGCTGTCTCTTTCGCTGCTTTTTCTTCGGCTGCCTTGGCTGCGGCTGCTTCGGCTGCTCGGGCCTCCGATGCGGCGGTTTTGGCGGTGACGTAGGCGGCCTCGGCCTCCCTCGCCGCGCGTTCGCCTCCCCGGATGGCGTCGTAGATCCTGTTGATCTCCTTGTAGATCTTCAGGGCCTGGATGCCGACCTTGATGGCCTTGAAGATCTTGCCCCAGGGCAGGGTGTTGAGAGCGGTGTTGATGCAGGCCATCACATCGCCCTTGGTGAAGCAGTCACGGGCGTCGTTGAAGCCGATCAGATCGCCGACGATGTCGACAACCTTGTGCACGAGCTCGTCACGCTTGCGCTTGTTCTCGTTGACGACCTTGTTCGCCTCGTCGAGGGCGTCCTTGGCGTGCTGTTCCTCCGGGGTGGGCGGCGCCTTCGGGAGCACCCGCTTCGGAGCGACGTGGTCGATGTCGGTGATGTTGCCGTGGGAGTCCCCGTACCAGCCCGTGCACTCCGTTTCCTGGTTGCAGTCGACGCGCAGGCCGTTGGCGTCCGACTTGTTGATCGGGCTGTTGTTGGCGTACGCGTAGGCGTTCCACTGCTGGGGATCGCCTGCGACCGTGACGGGGTCGGGGCTGATGAAGCGGCCCGTGTTGGGGTCGTACTCGCGGGCGCCGAGGAGGGTGAAGCCGGTGGACTTCTCCTTGGTGCCGCCGACGAAGCCCTTGTCGCCGGCCCAGACGCCCGGCGCGGGTTGGGTGCCGCGGTCGTTGCCGAAGGGGTCGGTGGGGCGGCGGACGTGGGCCAGCGTCGACGCGTCGAACTGGACGCCGTTGGTCCCGTGCGGGTCCGCGCTCTGGTAGGCGAGCGTGGAGTTGCCGCTGGTCATGGTGCGGGTGATGGAGAGGCCGTTGGGGGCCGAGTAGCTGCGGACCGCGGTGATCGCCCCGGTCGCGGTGTCCAGGGTGATCTGGTCCGTGCCCATGTTGAGCGTGGTCTTGCCGAGGTCACGGCGGATCAGCTGGTTGCCCGACACGTCGTACAGGTAGCTGGTGGCGCCGTTCTGGCCGGTGCCGGTGATCTGGTCCAGCTTGCCCTGGGCGTTCCAGGTCAGCGTCCTGGTGCCAGGTGTGTCGGTGATCGCGGTGGTGTTGCCGGCCGCGTCGTAGGTGTAGGAGGTCACCGCGGTGCCGGCCGGGCCGGTGCGGGTGGACTTCATCAGCGCGTGCGGGCCGCCCGTGCCGCCACCCGTCTTCGGGTCGGTGGACGGGGTGTTGGGTCCGGTGCCGAAGGTCTGGGTGGTGGTGACGTCCTTGGCGGCGTTGCCGGTGACGTCCTTCTGGACCAGCTTGGTGCGGTTGCCGATGAGGTCGTACTCGTACTGCTGCCAGTACGGGGCCGGACCGCCGACGCTCGGCGCGGCACCGACGGACGGACCGTCGGAGTTGCTGCAGGCTCCGATGCCGGGCACGCTCGGCTGCGGCTTGGTGGTCTGGGTGCCGGTGTCGGTCCAGGCCTGGGTGAGACGGCCGAGGTAGTCGTGGGTGAAGCACTGCAGGTCGGCGACGGCGCCGTCCTGGGCGTCGCGGGCCGAGGTGACCTGACCCAACGGGTTGTAGGTGTAGTCGACCGAGTCGACGTGGGCGGTCGCGGCGGTCTGCTTGTCGACGATCGAGCGGGTGACCCGGCCCGTGGCGTCGTCGATGGCCATGGTGGCGACCACCTGGACGCCTGCTGCGCCCACCGTGGTGCGGTACGGCCGGCCGTACGGGTCGTAGCGGACGTCGGCCACATAGGTCTTGGGCTGGGCCAGGCCGAAGGCACCGGACAGGCCGCCGAAGTTGCCGACGTCGTCGGGGGCGAACTTCAGTGTCTCCCTGGCCATCCCGGCCACGGCGGGAAGCACCGTGGTCGAGAGACGACCGCCCTCGTCGTACGTGTTGTCGGTCTGGTAGACACCGGCCAGACCGCCCTCGACCGCCGGGATGGTGGCCTTGGCACCGAGTTCGCGGTAGCCGATGTCGTAGCCGGTGATCTCCGACTTGTAGGCGGCTCCGGTAGCCCCGCCGACGTAGCGGGTGGTGGAGGTCGGCTTGCCCAGGGCGAGGCTGTCGTACGTCCAGGCGGCGACCTGCTTGGCCGGGTCGACCGTCGTGCCCTCGTAGGCCGCGACGGTGCGGCCGAGCAGGTCGGTGACGGTGGTCGCGCTCTTGCCTCGCGAATCCGTGGCGGTGGTCAGGTTCTTGCTGTCGTCGTACGACGTCGTTCCGCTGCCGGAGTCAGGGTCGGTGGTCTTCACCGGCCGGCCGAGCAGGTCGTACTCGTAGGTCCAGGTGTTGCCGGCAGCGTCCTTGCGCCAGAGTTCCTTGCCCTCCGGCGAGTAGCCGTAGGTGGTCTCGTCGTACGCGCCGGTCGGGGTGTTCGACTTGTACTGGCGCAGCGCCACGGTGTTGCCGCGGGCGTCGGTGATGGTCGCCGATGCGAAGCCGCCGGCCGGCGGGGTGGTGCGGACCTCGTCGGCGCCGACGAAGTCGGTGTGGGTGCGCCACTGCTCGATGCCGTACGACTGGAAGATCGAGTCGACGGTGCGTCCCATGCCGTCGAACTTCTGGACGGTCTGAGCGGGGATCTTGCTGTCCGGCTCCACCCCGCCGTTGGGCAGGAAGAGCTGGCCGCTCGGCTGGGCCTGGTCGTTGTAGTAGGCGGCGCTGGTCTTGGTCTGCCAGCCGTGCGAGTCGAAGAGCGCGTCGGTGATCAGCCGGCCGGTGGCGCCCGAGGGCGGGGTCGCCTGGGTCTGCCGGACGCGACCGAGGCCGTCGTAGATGGTGAAGCTGGAGGTGTAGAGCTTCAGGCTGCCCATCAGCGCCTGGCTGAGCACCTGCGAGGGCGCCTTGGTGCCGTTGACCGAATAGGAGAACTTGCGGTTCGGTCGGTTCGGGTTCTTGGTCCGGTCGTTGCCCGGGCTCCAGGCGGCCACGGCGCGGCCGAGGGAGTCGAAGTCCTGCTCGCTGATCCGGCCGTTCTCGTCCTTGATCTTGAGCGGCGATCCGCGGCCGACGTCCAGCGTGCTGACCGTCTGCCAGCCCATCGGGTTGGTGTGGGTGACCTGCGTCGGCAGCTGGCCGGTGGCCGGGGAGTAGGCGGTCCTGGTCTCGGCGCCGGTCTGGTGGGTGGCGTCGGTACGGGTCGGGTCGACGGTGCTGACGACTCGGCCGTAGGCGTCGAAGCTCGCTCGGCCGGTGGTCCGGTAGACCGGGCGGCCGGCGTCGTCGTAGCGCTCCAGGGCCTCGGTCGAGGTCTGCTCGGACTTGGCGCCGGCCTGGCCCAGCGGCAGGCCGTCGAAGTACGCCCGGGTGTCGGCGACCGTGTTGTCCTTGGTCGGGGTCTGGCCGCAGGCGCCCTTGAGGACGAGGGTGTGCGAGGCCAGCTGCGTCGTGGCGTCGCCGGGGCCCTTGGCGTACTCGAAGGAGGTGCAGAGCAGTTGTTCGGGGTGCGCCAGGTCGCCGTTGTCGTAGACCGTCAGCGGACGGGCGAACGGGGTCGAGTCGTACGTGGTGGAGCGTTCGCTGGTGCGCCAGCCGCTGGCCAGCTTCTGCCGACTGGTCACCTTGAGGGAGTTGACCGCCCTCGCGGTGATCGCGGGCATCCCTCCGGACTGCTGGCGGGTGGCCGTGATCGGCCCCACCCACGGGTCGGAGACCGTGGTGGAGAGGAGCTCGCCGTTCTCGCCGTTGTAGTTGGCGGAGTCGCGGATGTAGCCGGCCAGGACGTTCTCGTCCTTGATGCTGCCGCCGTTGACGTCGGTCACGGACACCTGGCGGGTGGAGCCGTTGGCGAGGACGTCGCCGTCCATGCCCCGCAGGAAGGTGGCCACCGACTTGGTGCGCGGCGCCTCCACGGCGCTGCCACTGCCGGTGAGGGTGGTGACCGTCGCGTACCCGCGGAACTGGTCCCAGGTCCGGGCCTTGGGGTTGGGCATCTCGGAGTCGTTGCGGTGCCAGGCCGCGCCGCCGCCGTAGACGTAGTCGGTGACGACCACCGGGCTGCCGGTCGTGACCGAGTCCTCCTGGGTCACCGACTGCACGATGATCTTGTTGAACCAGTCGTTCACCGGATCCGGGTCGCTCTGCCCGGGCAGGTACCACTTGACCGGCATGCAGGCCATCGTGTTGCTGTCCTCGGAGGCCGGCATCTTGCCCCCGGGCTCCCGGGAGCACTCCGCGGGACGGTAGACGACGTTGATCAGACCACCGGTCTCGGTGGTGATCTTCTGGATGCGCGGACGGTTGTACGGCTCGATCGAGGCCGTGGTGCCGTCCGGGCGGACGATCTGCCCCTTGACGCGGTTGGCGATCTGCAGCGGCTGGAAGGACACCGCCGGCAGGGTGATCGGCGTGCGGCCGTTGCTGCCGGTGCGCTGGACCGAGTCGAGCCAGAGCGACGGTGAGGTGCCGTCGCCCGGGTCCGGGAAGGACTGGCCGAGGGCGAAGGAGTCGACCCCGCGGTAGGAGGAACCGGTCCAGACCTCGGTGTCGATCCTGGTGAGCCGCTTGGTGGTCCAGAAGGTGGGCGAGTAGACGGTGCAGTCGCCGTTCGCGTCGCAGTTCTGGTCGATCGGGGTGTCCGGCCAGTGCTTGGCGTTGGACTTGTTCCGCAGGGACGGGTCGCAGCTGAAGGTGTCGTCCGGCAGGCAGCGCTCGGCGGTGCGGAACCACACCTGGGCGGCCGGGTTGGCCTTGCCCTTGGCGGCGATCTGGTCGGGCAGACGCTGGCCGTAGCCGACCCAGGTCGGGTAGCTGGCGCGCTGGTACTGGGCCCGGGGACCGGTGCCGTTGTTCTGGCCGCCGCCCTGGACGTAGTAGTTCTGCTCCTGCTCGTACCGGTAGGTGATCAGGTTCTGGTGCGGGTCGACGACGTAGTCCAGCGACCACTGCCAGCCCATCTGGTTCCAGGTCTTGGTGGCCGGGGAACCGTCCTTGAGGCACGGGTCCTGGCCGCCGGGCCAGTAGATCGGCACGGTGGAGACCGAGTTGCTGGCCTGGTCGGTGCCGTCGCCGCCGGGCAGGTGGTTGGCCCCGAAGTAGTACTGGGTGCCGTCGCCGGTGGTGATCCGCCAGGCCTCGCCGTTCCAGGCGCCGTTGCTCTGGCCGGTCAGCCGCTCGACCTTGGTGCCGTCCTCGCCCTGCAGGTGCCACTCGCAGGACTTGTCGTCCTTGACCAGCTGGCCGGCGTGGCCCGCGAGCGACAGCTGGAGCAGGTCTCCGCCCCAGCACTGGTCGCCCGACCCTTCGACCCCCGCGTCCTTGCAGCTCTTGTAGCCGCGGACGATGGAGCCGGGGTGCCACTCCCAGCCCTCACCGATCCAGGACGACTGGGCGTTGGTGGAGGCGGTCTTGCCGTCCACCGCGGAGGAGTCGTAGCCGAGCGAGACGGCGGGGGCCGGACCGGCCAGCGCGGAGGGCAGCTCGACGGTGTAGCCGTAGGTGAAGTTGCCCGCGTTGGCGCCCGCCTGCCAGGAGGCGGACGGGGTGATCGGCGAGGCGGTGAAGTCGCCGCCGCTGCCCTTGGCGTCCGCCTCGACGGCGAGTGCCACGGCGGGGGAAGCCGTCGGCGGGCTGGAGAAGGCGCTGCCGGAGAAGGCCCCCGCGGCAAAGGACTTGGCCACCGAGGACTTGGTGACGGCGCCGGTCGGCTGGGGGACGTCGACCTCGGCCACCAGGCGGCCGGTGGCCTCGTCCCGGTGGGACGACACGGGGGTGCGCGTCGTACAGCCGGCCGCGCCCGGGGTGGTCAGCGCGCACCCGGGCAGCTGGACGACCCGGGCTCGCGAGCCCCAGTTGGCGCCCGCGTTCTTCGCCCAGGCCTGGACGTCGATCCCGACCTGGACCCGACCGACCTGGCTGCCCTCGCCGGTGTCGGTGAGCGCGACCAGGGCGCCGTTCACGCCGGCGGCCTTGGTCCGGCCCTGGTCGGCCAGCTCGACCTGGACGGTCGGGTCGGCGGCGCCGTCCCTGGCCGAGCCCGCATCGGCAGCCTTGGGAGTCGGTCCACCGGCGGCGGGCGACGCGATCCAGACCGGCAGCGAACCGGCCTGAACCGGCTGTCCCGGTACGGCGGTGGCTCTGCCGGACGGTGGACCGGAGTCGGCCGGTGGCGACCACTTCTTACCGGCATCGAGTGCCTGTCCGGAGGGCTTGCCGTCGGTGCCCTTCACCGGGCGGGTCTCCGGCACAGGCGTGTTCGGCGGCACCCAGACCTCGGGTGGGGCGGCGGCCTTGGCGACCGCTTGGACCGAGGGGAGCGTCACCACCGACATGCACACGGCCAGAGCGGCGGCCGTAGCCAGTCGCGAACTGCGCGAACGATTGAACAGCCGGAAGCGACGCGACACTTGATCCCCCCAAGGATTGCCAAGTCTTCGGGCGGGCCGACGGTGTCGACCCAAGCCCACGGCACCTTAGGGGCATACGACCTATCGAATGTGAGAAATTCTTAAAAACACATCATGTGATGACCATCACACTGAGAGCAACCCGCCACCACCCCTGACAACTCGGACACGATGTCGACAAAACACTTTGACAGCGAATCGAATGTGAAGGCACCGTGCGCCTGACTTCCGTTCACATCGCCATCGGAGACGGGCTGTTCATGTTGAGGTCACAACCTCCATCTCTTCCAACGCGCAGGCGGAACCCCAGAAACCGGACATTCGGTGCGGCTCTCCTTCCGTTCGCCTGCACGGCCGTGCTCTCGCTGGGCGCAGGTCTGCTCGGCGCACCGACCGTCGCCGCAGCGGCTCCCACCGACCGGAACCACGGCCCCGCCGATCCCTCCTGGCCCAGCACGCCGGCCCAGCCCGCCAAGGGTCCGTCCGATCCCCGGGGCGCCCAGATCGCGGCGATCCACGCGGCCCAGGCCAAGGCGAAGAGCACCGGCAAGCCCGTCGTCGTCGACGCGCTGACCACGGGAAGCAGCCAGACCACCGCCAACCCGGACGGCACGGTCACCAACGACTCCAGCCCGGTGGCGGAGCGGGTCAAGAACCCGGACGGCAGCTGGCGCCCGGTCGACGCGACCCTCCGGGCAGATCCGGACGGAACGCTCGCGCCGACGGCCGCGCCCTCGGCGCTCACCTTCTCGGGTGGCGGCAGCGGTCCTCTGGCCACCATGACCACGGCGGACGGCAAGAAGTTGTCGGTCAAGGCCCCGTTCGACCTGCCGAAGCCCGAACTCAGCGGCAGCAGCGCGCTCTACCGGTCCGTCCTGCCCGACGTCGACCTGGAGCTGAGCGCCACCACCGCCGGCGGCTGGCGCCAGGTCCTGATCGTCCGCACCGCCCAGGCCGCGACCGATCCGAGGATCAAGAAGCTCCACCTCGACACCGCTGTCGACGGGCTGACCGTCAAGGCGGACGCCAACGGCAACCTGACGGCCGAGGACGCGTCCGGCGCGGCGCGCTTCACCGCGCCCACGCCGGTCATGTGGGACTCCACCACAGGCGCCGCGCCGGCAGTCGCCGGGAAGGCTCAGAGCAAGGTCGCCGCCGCACCTGCGGCGGACGACGGTGCCGCCGCGCCCGGGTCCACCAGCAAGGCTCCGGGCCCCGGTGCGAAGACCGCGACGATCACCACCACGGTCAACGGCAGCGGCATCGACCTCGTCCCCGACGCCTCGGTGCTCGGGCAGGGCACCGGCCCCTGGTACATCGACCCGGGCTGGAACCCCAGTGTCGACAACGGCGCCCAGGCCTGGGCGCAGGTGCAGTGGGCCTACCCCGACACCCCCGAGTACAACGGCACCCAGTACGGCCAGGACAAGCCGGCCGCCGGCTACTGCGGCTACATCGACTCGCAGCACCGCTGCGAGAAGGAAGGCAGGGAACGCGCCTACTTCCAGGTCGGCCTGAACTCCGCCTTCTGGGACTCGGCCGTACTGAGCGCCACGCTCTACGCCACCGTCGCGGTCTCGTCGAGTCCGTCGACCGACACACCGATGGGCCTCTACTCGACCGGCTCGGGCACCAGCAACCCGATCAACCAGTGGACGACGTGGAACGCCCAGCCCTGCAAGGAACCGTGGAACTGCGCCAAGGTCGAGACGAAGTCGATCAAGGGTGAGGGCGGCGTCGAGTTCAACGTCTACAACCAGATGGTCCAGGCCGCACGCGAGCACTGGGGCGGCTGGACGTTCATGTTCGCGCCGGACAACGAGACCAACAAGTACTACCGCCAGCGGTTCGCCAACAACCCGCACATCTCGGTCACTTACGACTTCGCACCGCACGTCGGCAGTCCGGGCGCCAGCCCCACGCCGGGCTTCGCGCGTGACGCGGCCTACGACCAGTGCCAGACCCCCGGTACCGCCCACCCCTGGGACAACCCGGGCTGGGTGGGGGCCAACACCGACATCAACCTGGCCGCGGACACCTGGTCGCCGACCGGCGAGCAGCTCTGGACCACGTTCAAGATCTGGGACGACGACGACAACGGCTCCTCGAAGATCTACGACACCGGGTGGGCCGCGAGTTCGGGCCGCCGGACCGTGAGTGTCGGCTCCCTGATCGACGGCCACCAGTACGGCTGGTTCGGCCACACCGGCGACGGCACCCTCGACAGCGACAACACCGCGATGTGCTTCCTGCGCATCGACCGCACCCCGCCGACCGCCCGCATCACCTCGACGGACTTCCCGGAGTCGGGCACCCTCGGCGGGCACCCGAAGCTCGTCGGCCAGGAGGGCGTCTTCACCCTCAGCGGCACCGACCCGACGCCGTCCGGCGGCGGCCGTTCCTCCGGTCTGGCCTGCGCGCGCTGGACCACCGACCCGATCCAGGCCGCCGCCACCGGGTGGAACTGCAACGACGGCGGAAACATCGTCAAGATGAACGGCGACGGCAGCTTCCAGCTGAAGTACACCCCCTGGCACTGGGGGACCAACTTCCTCTACCTGCAGACCCAGGACAACGCCGGCAACATGTCGCAGCCGGTCGTCTACACCTACTTCGTACCGAGCAACCCGGCCGCCGGCGACCCCGTCATGGGCGACATCGACGGCGACCGCAAGGGTGACGTCCTGCTCCCGGACGGCACCGGCTCGCTGCGCCTGGTCGGCGCGAACGCCGATCCGTACGCCGCTCCGAACACCAAGCCGGCCTCGGCACCGGGAGCGGCCGACAACCAGGACTGGAGCACGGCCCAGATCACCCACCGGGGTTCGTTCAGCGACCGGAACGTGGACGACCTGGTCGCCCACGCGCCCGGAAGCCCGTTCCTCTCCCTCTACCCGAACGACGACATCGCCGGACACCTGGACGGCCAGGCGGCGACCACGCTGGCCAAGAGCCGGACCTGCGTCCTGCCCGACGGCACGCCCATCGACTGCGCGGCCAACGGGAACGGCGGCGACTGGTCCGCGGTCACCCAGATCGCCGCGCTCGGCTCGCCCTTCGGTGACACGCCCGACCGGGCGGGCACCTCCACCGCCGGTCTGCCCCGTTCCTCCCTGCTCTTCGTCGAGAAGAGCAGGCTGTGGCTCAGCCTGTCGTACAACGTCAAGCAGCTCGACGGCCCCGCCATCCTGCTCTCCCAGAGCCAGGCCTGGGACTCCTACGACCTGATCACCCCCGGCCCGGCCAAGGGCACCAACATCCCGACCGTCTGGGCCCGGTCGAAGTGGGACGGCACCGTCCACGCCTACCAGTTGGCCAAGGGCGCCACCCAGGGCACCGTCGACGCCTCGGCCTTCGCCGATCCCACCAAGGGCTGGCTGGCCAACGGCGTCGACGCCAAGCTCTACCCGAAGGTCGGCTCCAGCGGCGACGTCACCGGTGACGGCGTCCCGGACCTCTGGGCCGTCGACACCAACAACCAGTTGGTCGCCTGGGCCGGCGTCGGCACCAAGGCAGCCGACGTCAACAGCGGCCCGACGGTGACCGGTCTGGAGACGAAGCCGGTCGTACTCGGCAACCTCAACCACCCGGTCGGCAACTGGCTGGCCGCGCCGAACGGCGGCAACACCGTTCCCGACGGCCAGAAGAAGGCCGACGGGACGGCGTCGGGCGTGAGTTGGGTCGGGGACACGGTGGACGGCCGCGCCACCACCGTGGGCGCCTTCAGCCCCGGCGCCGGATCGACCGTCACGATGTCGCGCCCCGTGGTCGACACCCGGAAGAGCTTCACGGTCTCCACCTGGGCCAAGACCGGTCCGAAGGGCGGCGTCATCGCCAGCCAGGACACCGTGCACGGCAGCAACTTCATCCTGTACGCGGACGCCAAGTACGGCTTCTGGGCCTTCGCCCTGTCGGTCAGTGACGACGACAACTGGTCGTACGACTACACGGACACCAGGAACGCCGGAGCCTACTTCCGACCCGGCGTGTGGACCCGGCTCACCGCCTCCTACAACGCCGATACCGGCGCGATGTCGCTGTACGTGGACGGCGTCCTCGCCACGACCGGCTACCACCGGGCGAGCACCAGCCCGCCGCCCTCGGGGCCGTTCGTCCTGGGCCGGTACCGGTACCAGTCCAAGCCGACCGACAGCTTCGACGGGAGCATCAGCAGCACCGCCGTCTACCCGTTCGCGGTGGCGCCGACCGCTCCAGGCTCCGCGAGCGTCATCCGCTCGCGCGTCGACGTCAACAAGTGCGTGGACCTCAACGGCGCCGTGGCGGGCAACGGCACCGCGGTCCAGCTCTACGACTGCAACGGGAGCACCGCGCAGCAGTTCTCGCTGGGCGGCGACGGCACCGTCCGGGTCATGAACGGATGCCTGGCGCCGGTGAACGCCGGTACGGGCAACGGCGTGCAGATGGAGTACCACACCTGTGACGGCACCGCCGCGCAGAAGTGGATCCCGCTCGCCAACGAGGCGCTGTACCACCCGGCCTCCGGCCGGTGCCTCGACCTGCCGGGCGGGAACACCACCAACGGCACGCGGCTCCAGCTGTGGGACTGCCAGACCGACCAGCTCGGCCTCAACCACCAGTGGTCCGTCCCGAACCTGCGGACGGCCGTGCCGCCCGCTCCTCCGCGTTCCTGACGTCCGCGTCCTGAGCTGCTGGTTCTCGGGCCCGTTCCGCCTCGTGGCGGAGCGGGCCCGAGGTGTGTCGGGGGTGTGTCGGGGATGGTTCGGATGGTGGGATGAAATCGGGCAAAGTAGGCATAGCCGTCGGTGACATTGACACCGGGTTGGGTAGCTGGTGGGGTTGCTCGCGTTGTGGTCCAGGCCTGGCGAGGAGGCCCCTGTGCAAGCCCGTGTGTCCGTTGTGGCCGGGCGGCGGCTGCGGCAGCAGTTGGAGCAGACTCCGGCGCTGCGCGAGGTGCTGCACCATCCGGCGGCGCTGGCGGCGCGGCGGGCGACGGCGCGGACGTGCCGTCAGCTGGCGCCGCGGACCGCGGACCGGGTGATCGCCGATCTGAAGGGGACGGAGCCGCTGTTGGCGTCGGTGCGGGCGGAGCGTGCGGCCGGGCGGCCGGGGCGGCGGGCGATGCAGATCGCGGCCGGGGTGGTGACCGCGGCGGTGGTGGGCGGGCTGCTGGCCGGTCCGCTGCCGTCGACGGCGTACGCGGCGACGCCCGGGCCGGACGTGGTGAGCACCGCGCCGCAGACGCCGCTGGGGAGCGTGACCGACCCGCAGGTGTTCCCGCGTCCGCAGGAGCAGACCGTGGCGGGCAAGGCCGTCACCGTTCCGGCCGCCGTGACGCTGGTGACCGCGCCCAAGGTGGACCGGGGCGCGGTGGACGCCGTCCGCGAGGTGCTGACCGTCGCCGGGGCGACCGACGTGTCGCCGCAGGCGGACGGCGGGACGCCGGCGGCCGGCTCGCTGGTGGTGTACGTCGGCGGGACCGCGGAGGGCGCCGGGGGCGAGGTGGACCGGACGCTGCGCCAGCTGACCGCCGCGGCCGGCGGCAAGGACGGCTCCGCGCCGTCCACAGCGGGCATGCCGCCCAGCGGCTACGTGCTGTCGGCCGGTCAGCTGCCCGCCCAGGGCGGCGGGACGTACGGCGCGGTGGTGCTGGCGGGTGCGGACGCGGCCGGCACCTTCTACGCCGCGCAGAGCCTGCGCCAGCTGCTCGCCGCCGTCCCGGCCGGGCAGGGCCAGGGGCCGGGCGCGGCCGGGCTCGGCGTGCCCGGGATCACGCTGCGGGACTGGCCGAGCGGCGCGGCGGTGCGCGGCACCGCGGAGGCGTTCTACGGCACCCCGTGGACCGCCCAGCAGCGGCTCGACCAGGTCGACTTCCTGGGCCGCTCCAAGCAGAACTTCTACCTCTACGCCCCGGGTGACGACCCGTTCCGGCTCAGCCGCTGGCGCGACGCCTACCCCGCCGACCAGCAGTCCGACCTGCGCGAGCTCGGTGACCGGGCCCGACTGAACCACGTCACCCTCGGCTACGCGATCGACCCGGGGCAGTCGCTCTGCTTCACCGACGACGACGACGTCGACGCGCTGGTCAGGAAGCTGGACGGGCTGCGCAAGCTCGGTTTCACCGCGTTCCAGCTGCAGTTCCTGGACGTCAGCTACACCGAGTGGCACTGCGGCGACGACCGCGACGAGTACGGCACCGGCCCGGCCGCCGCGGCCAAGGCGCAGGCCGCGCTGGTCAAGAAGGTGCAGGACCGGCTGATCGCGAAGAACCCGGGCCTGGCGCCGCTGTCCGTCGTCCCGACCGAGTACCACAAGCAGGGTTCGACGCCGTACCGCAAGGCGCTGGCCGACGCGCTGCCGGCCGGCGTGCAGGTGGCCTGGAGCGGCGGCGCGGTGATCCCGGAGAAGATCACCGGCGCCGAGACCTCGGACACCGGCAGCCTGTACGGGCACCCGCTGGTCACCATGGACAACTACCCGGTCAACGACGCCAGCCCGGACCGGCTCTTCCTCGGTGCCTACACCGGCCGCGACCCCGAGGTGGCGACCCGCTCCGCCGTGCTGCTGACCGGCGCCATGCAGCAGCCGGTGGCCTCCCGGATCGCGCTCGCCACGGCCGGCGACTTCGCCTGGAACCCGGCCGGCTACAAGCCCGACGACTCCTGGCGGGCCGCGGTGCGCTCGCTGGCCGGCCCGACCGGCGCCGCCGCGACGCCCGCCGGGTCGGCGCTGTCCGCCGTCACCGCGCTGGCCGGCAACAGCACCTCATCGCCGCTGGCCAAGCAGGAGTCCGGCTACCTGCAACCGCTGCTGGACCAGTTCTGGGCCAACGCCGAGCCCACCTCCGGCGCGGCCCCCGACCTCAACAAGCTGATAGCGGCGGCGGCCCCGCTGCGGGACGCCTTCACCACGATGGCGGGCGCCCAGCAGACCCTGGCCGGCACCCAGGCCACCGCCCAGCTGGCCGCCGAGGCCGGCCCCTGGCTGGGCCCGCTGCGCGACTACGGGCTGGCCGGGCAGGCCGCGCTCGACATGCTGCTGGCCCAGCACGGTGGCGACGGCGCGGCGGCCTGGAAGGCCCGTGTCAGGCTCAACCAGCTGCGGGCGCAGCTCGCCCAGACCCCGGCGACCATCGGCGCGGGGGTGCTCGGCCCGTTCCTGGACCGCGCCGTGCGCGCCGCCGACAACTGGTCCGGCGTGGTCAGCGGCGGCATCACCCCGACCACCAGCATGGGCACCGCCCACGACCACCTGCCCGCGCTGATGGTCGACGGCCAGGCCGGCACCTTCTACTGGAGCTCCGCTCCCCCGCAGGCCGGCGACTCGGTCGGCGTCGACCTCGGCGCGGGCCGGCCGATCAGCGGCGTCACCGTCCTGATGGGCGGCTGGGGCGACGGTCCGGACGCCCAGAACGCCGTGGACGACTACATCCGCGACGGGGTGCTGGAGTACAGCACCGGCGAGGGCGGCTGGCAGCAGCTCGCCGTGGTGAAGAACCAGAAGACGGTCAGCGCCCAGCTGCCGGCCGGCACCGTGGTGCGGGCGGTGCGGCTGCGGGCGACCGCCGCGCAGAAGACCGCCGTGGCGGTGCGCGAGTTCACCGTGACCGCCCCGGACGAGTCCCCGGCCAGCGTCTCCGGCGGGCCGGCCGCGCTGCCCGGCTCCTCGGCCGCGGCCGTGCTGGACGGCAACCCGGACACCGCGTACCGCGCCGCCCAGGCGCCCACCGCGCTGGACGCGCCGCTCGTCGTCGAGCTGGGCAGCGCCCGCCCGCTGGACCGGCTCACCGTGCTGACCGACCCGAACGTGCGCGCCACCGCCACCGTCGCGGTGCGCCACGCGGACGGCAGCTGGGTGGACATCGGCACCGTACAGCCCGGCTACAACGAGCTGCCGGCCGGCGGGCAGGCCGCCGACGCGTTCCGGCTGACCTGGAAGCCCGGCGGCGACCCGCCGGTGGTCAACCAGGTGATCCCCTGGTACGCGGACGCCCCGGCGGCCCGGCTGAGCCTTGCCGATCCCGCCCTGGACGTGGTCACCGGCGCCGCCGCGCCCACCAGGACCCAGGCCACCGTCGAGGCCGGCCGCCCCGAGGGCACCACCGGCGAGCTGCGCACCGAGGTTCCGGCCGCCGCCAAGGGCCTGACCGTGACCCCGGCCGGCCCGGTGACCGTGCCGCGCGGCGGCCGGGTCGGCGTGCCGCTGCTGGTCACCGCCGCGCAGGGGACGCCCTCCGGGACCTACCAGGTGCCGGTGTCATACGTGGCGGGCGGCACGACCGTGAAGCAGGTGCTGCAGGTGCACGTGGTGCCGCCGACCGGCGGGCCGGACCTGGCGGTCGGCGCGCAGGCGAGCTCCTCGGGCGACGAGACGCCGAACTTCCCGGCCTCGGCGGTCGCCGACGGCGACCCGAAGTCCCGCTGGTCCTCCCCGGCCAAGGACGACGCCTGGGTGCAGCTGGCGCTGCCGCAGGCGTCCCACCTGGGGGCGGCGGTGCTGCACTGGCAGTCCGCGTACGCCTCCTCGTACAAGATCCAGGTCTCGGCGGACGGCAGCAGCTGGACGGACGCGGCGACGGTGGACAACGGCAAGGGCGGCGACGAGACGGTGCGCTTCGACGCGCCGAACGTGCGGTACGTCCGGATGCAGGGCGTGGCGCGGGCCACCAAGTTCGGCTACTCGCTGTACGGCATCGAGCTGTACGCCGTCACGGCTCCGGCCGCCCCGCAGCAGCCGCCGGCCAACCCGCCGGGGCAGCCGGGGCAGCCGGGCCAGTCGGGGGCGCCGGTCGCGCCGCCGGCGACGAAGCCGTAGCGCTTCCCGTTCAGAACAGCGGCGGGCCGCCGGGCTCCCCTTCGCGGGGGGCGCGGCGGCCCATGAGGCGCGTACCGACGTGTGACGGGCGGGCCCTTTGTGTCGCTTCGGTCAGGCGGAGAGCGGTTCGGGCTGCTCGCCGCGGCGGACGGGGGCGGGGTGGGCGGCGTGCGCCCGGCCGATCGGGACGGAGTGGGTCGGCTCGGTATGGTCGTGGTGCTCGTACTCGCCCCACTGCGGCGCGCGCAGCTGGTCACCGCCGCCGTACGGCTCCAGGTAGGGCCGCCAGCGCGGGTCCTTGATCCCGGTGCCGATGATCCTCCAGGCGAGGCCGCTGGGCGGTGCGGGTGGTCGTTTCATCCGCCAGCCGAGTTCGGTCAGGTGGCGGTCGGCCTTGGTGTGGTTGCAGCGGCGGCAGGCCGCCACCACGTTGTCCCACCGGTGCTGGCCGCCCCGGCTGCGCGGGATGACGTGGTCGACGCTGGTGGCGGCGGCCCCGCAGTAGACGCAGCGGCCGTGGTCGCGGGCGAACAGCGCCCGGCGGGTGAGCGGGACGGGCCCGCAGAACGGGACCCGGACGAAGCGGGTCAGACGGACGACGGACGGCGCCGGTAGGGCGCTGGTGGCGCTGTGCAGAGTGACTCCCGTGTCCTCCAGGCTGACCGCCTTGTGGTTGAGGACCAGGATGAGTGCGCGGCGCATCGATACGACGCCGAGTGGCTCGTAGGACGCGTTGAGGACCAGGACATGCGGCACGGATGCCTCCTTGGACGCCTGCGGCGCGTGGCTCGCGCCGGGACGAGCGGTTGGATCCCGCAACGAGTGCGCGATCTCCCCCAGTGTCGCCTTACGCCTTCGTACGGCGCCACCACTCCTGTGTAACGGACCTGACGTGAACTCCGGGTGTGGTGTCCGTCATAGCCGGTATGCCCGGGGGAAGGTCCGGTTGCACCCGGGTGCCGCCGGGGCGGGGGCGGGGGCCGGGCGGGGAGCGCGGCTCGGCCGGTCGGAGCAGCCCGCTGGGCCGTACGGCGGCGGTCCTGCGGCCGTTCGGGGTGGTGGGGCCGGTGGTGCGGGGCGGTGCGGGCGTGGCGCGGAGTGGTGCGGGGGCGGGGCCGGCGGGTGCCCTCGGGGGAGCGCACCGGGGCATTGACGGGGCGTCCGGGGTGCGCCGTACGCCCCGCGCGCGGTCCGGGCAGGTGTTCGGCGCCGGATAGGCTAGCCCGCACGGTCCGTGGGCCGCTTGCGCGGCGCGGACCGGTCAGGCCCCCAGCAAGGAAGGTCCCGCACGTGTTCCGCTTCGGCGCCACCGGTCCGACCGACGCGTCCTCGGCGCTCTCCACCCCGACGCCGGTGCCGTCCCCCACCGCCTCCCCCACCGCGCCGGAGCTGCCGCAGCTGCGGATCCCCACCAGCGCGCAGGAGGTCACCGACACCACCAAGCAGGCGGCCAGCTGGTTCGACACCCACTGGCAGAGCTGGCTGGCGGCCGGCCTGCAGATCGTCCTGATCATCGTGCTGGCGCTGGTGCTGCGGGTCGTGGTGAGCAAGCTGATCACCCAGCTGATAGCGCGGATGGCGCGCGGCCACGACCACCACGAGGAGAGCCGGCTCGGCGGGCTGCTGGCCAACCACGGGGTGGTGAACCCGGAGCGGCGCCAGCAGCGCTCGGAGGCGATCGGCTCGGTGCTGCGCAGCGTGGCGTCCTTCACCATTCTGGGCACGGCGGCGCTGATGGTGCTCTCCGCGCTGGGGATGAACCTGGCGCCGCTGCTGGCCAGCGCCGGTGTGGCCGGTGTGGCGATCGGTTTCGGCGCCCGCAACCTGGTGACGGACTTCCTCTCCGGGGTCTTCATGATCATGGAGGACCAGTACGGCGTCGGCGACGAGATCGACACCGGGGTGGCCACCGGCACGGTGCTGGAGGTCGGGCTGCGGGTGACCAAGCTGCGCGGGGCCAACGGCGAGATCTGGTACATCCGCAACGGCGAGGTGAAGCGGATCGCCAACATGAGCCAGGGCTGGGCGACCGCCTCGGTGGACGTGCAGGTCGGGTACAAGGAGGACCTGCAGCGGGTCGAGGACCTGATCCAGGAGACCGCCGAGGGGCTGGCCAAGGAGGCGCCGTACGACGAGCTGGTCTGGGCGCCGGTGTCGGTCCTGGGCGTGGAGTCGGTGGCGGCGGACTCGGTGATGGTGCGGGTCGAGGCCCGGACCGCGCCGGGCAAGGCGTCGACGGTCTCCCGGGCGCTGCGCCAGCGGCTGAAGACGGCCTTCGACCAGGCGGGGATCAAGGTCAAGGAGGAGGCCACCGCGGTGGCCACCGGCGTCTCGATCACGGCGGCGGAGCCCGCCCCGCCGTCCGCCCTCTCCGACCCCGCCTCGCCCCGCTACCGGGCCACCGAACCGATCCCCCTGCCCAAGCCCCCGACGGACGACCCGACGATCGCCAAGCCGTAGGCCGATCCGTCGCCCGAGGGCCCCGTTCCCACTCCGGTGGGGGCGGGGCCTTCCGTCGTTCAGGCGGCGCTCCGGCGGACGGCGGCGCCCGGGTGGGCGGTAACGCTTCGGCATCTGGGCGTTCGGGGGCCATTGACACCCCGGTGAGGGGACCGTACGGTCCTGTGCCAAGCGACTGGAAAGTTTCCTAACAGTTCACGTCGACCGGTGGGAAGGGGAGGATTCCGGGCATGACCAAGAGCACCGCCAAGGCCCCCCTCGCCGGCACCCCCAGCCTGTTGCGCGCCATCAACGACCGCGCCGCCCTCGAACTGCTGCTGGAGAACGGGCCGCTGTCCCGCACCCAGATCGGGGCGCTGACCGGGCTGTCCAAGCCGACCGCCTCGCAGTTGCTGTCCCGGCTGGAGGCGGCCGGGCTGGTCCTGCCGGTCGGGACGACCGAGGGCGGTCCCGGCCCCAACGCGCAGCTGTACCAGGTGAATCCGGCCGCCGGGTACGTCGCCGGACTGGACGTCACCAACAGCGGGATCAGGGTCGCCGTCGCCGACATCACCGGCAGCACGCTGGCCGAGCACAGCGTGTCCACCAGAGGCGTCCCGGCCGCCGGGACGGTGCCGCGGGTGGCCGCGGCCGTCGGCGAGGCGGTGCGGGCGGCCGGGGTGCCGGCGGGGAGTCTGCGGACGGTCGCGATCGGGGTCGGCGGCGCGCCGGACCCGGTCACCGGGAAGCTGCACTACGCCTCCCACCTGCCCGGCTGGCACTCGCCCCGGCTGGTGGCCGAGCTGACCGAGGCGATCGGCGCGCCGGTGTCGATCGAGAACGACGTGAACCTGGCCGCGGTCGCCGAGCAGGTCTCCGGCGCGGCGGCCGGCTTCGAGGACTTCGTCCTGCTCTGGGCCGGTGCCGGCGTCGGCGCCGCGATCGTGCTGGCCGGGCGGCTGCACCGCGGCTTCACCGGCGGCGCCGGCGAGGTCGGCTACATGCCGGTGCCCGGTTCACCGGTCGAGTGGGACGCCCGCCGCCGCAAGTTCGGCGGCTTCCAGGCCCAGGTCGGCGCACCCGCCGTCCGGACCCTGGCGCGCGAGCACGGGCTCGGCGCGCCCACCGCGGAGGAGTCGATCGCCAAGGCCCTGGAGACCCCGGGCGCCGGTGACGCGTTCCTCACCGAACTGGCCGGACGGCTCGCCGTCGGGCTGTCCGTGATCGTCGCCGTGGTCGACCCCCAGCTGGTGGTCCTCTCCGGTGCGGTGCCGAGCGCCGGCGGCGAGCGGCTGCGCGCGCTCGTCGAGGACGAACTGGCCCGGATCTGCCTCGCCCGTCCGGAGATCCGCAGCAGTGCCCTGCCCGGCTCACCCGTCCTGCTCGGCGCCCTGCAGCGCGCCCTGACGGACGCCCGTGAGGCGGTCTTCTCCACCCACTGACGACCCACCCGCCGACCCACCCGCCGACCCACCCCCTTGACGCCCCCCCTGCACCCACCTCTCCCCGATCCCCTACGCGGGCCCCGAGGCGATGACGCCTGCCCGCGCACCCCCAGGAGGACCTCGAAGTGCACGCCACCACCTCCCGCCGAGGCCGCCGCACGATCGCCGCCGTCGCGGGCAGCGCCGTCCTGGCCCTGCTCGCCTCCGCCTGCACCGGTTCCAGCGAGTCGGGCGGCAACGACGACTCCGCCGGCGGCAAGGACGTCACCATCACCTTCTGGCACGGCTGGAGCCAGGACAGCGAGGTGAAGGCGATCAACGACACCATCGCCGCCTTCGAGAAGGCCCACCCCAACATCCACGTCAAGCCGGTGGGCAACGTCGCGGACGACAAGGTCAACCAGGCCCTGCGGGCCGGCGGCGACGACGCGCCGGACGTGGTGTCCTCCTTCACCACCAACAACGTCGGCATGTTCTGCTCGACCAAGGCCTTCATCGACCTCAAGCCCCTGTTGCAGAAGAGCGGCATCGACGCGGCCAGGACCTTCCCGGCCGCGATGCTCAACTACACGCAGTTCCAGGGCAACCAGTGCTCGCTGCCGCTGCTCGGCGACGCCTACGGGCTGTACTACAACAAGAAGGCCTTCGCCGCGGCCGGCATCAGTGCCCCGCCGAAGACCTTCAGCGAGTTCGCCGACGACGCCAAGAAGCTCACCGTCGCCGACGGCGACTCGTACAAGCAGCTCGGGTTCATGCCGCTCTACCACGGCTACGAGTCCACCACCGAGCACTTCCTCGGCCAGTACGGCGCCACCTACTTCGGTGCCGACGGCAAGTCGAACATCGCCTCCGACCCCAGGGTCGCGGCGATGCTCAGCTGGCAGAAGGGCATGGTCGACCAGCTCGGCGGCTACGCGAAGCTGGACAAGTACCGCGCCACCTTCGGCGAGGAGTTCAGCGCCAAGAACCCGTTCCAGACCGGCCAGGTCGCGATGGCCATCGACGGCGAGTGGCGCACCGCCTCGCTCGCCGAGAACAAGCCCGACTTCGACTGGGCCACCGCGCCGTTCCCCGTCCCGGACGACCAGGCCGCCACCTACGGCCGCGGCTACCAGACCGGCACCATCGTCGGCATCGCCGGCACCAGCAAGAAGCAGGCCGCGGCCTGGGAGTTCGTCAAGTTCCTGACCACCGACACCGACGCGGTGGTCGGCTTCGCCAACGCGATCCACAACGTGCCCAGCACCTTCGAGGCGCTCAACTCGCCGAAGCTGGTCGGCGACGCCAACTTCAGGACCTTCCTGGACGTCGCCAGGAACCCCGACTCGGGCACCACGCCCGCGAGCGTCAACGGCGGCGGCTACATCGTCTCGCTGCAGAACCTCGGCTACGACATCGAGTCCGGCAAGCAGCCGGACGTCCGGGCGGGCCTCGCCGCCACGGCCAAGCAGATCGACACCGACATCGCCCAGGCGAAGTAGCGGGAACGGTCCACGGAGTTCCCCATGTCACTCGCGTTCGGCACCCGCAAGGGCGCTGGGACCGGGGCGACCGACCCGGCGGCGCCGTCCACGCAGCACCTGCTGCGCCGGAAGCGCCGCCGGGAGGCGGCCCGCACCCTCGCCTTCCTGTCCCCCTGGCTGATCGGGTTCGGCGTCTTCTTCGTCTACCCGCTGGTCTCCACCGCCTACTTCTCCTTCACCCAGTACAACGGCTTCGGCAACCCGACCTTCAACGGCCTGAAGAACTGGAACTACGTCCTCAACGAGCTGCCGACCTTCTGGCAGGGCCTGCGGAACACCGTGTGGCTGGTCGTGATCATGGTCAGCCTGCGGGTCGCCTTCGGCCTCGGCATCGGGCTGCTCATCACCAAGGTCAAGACCGGCGCCGGCTTCTTCCGCACTGCCTTCTACCTGCCCTACCTGGCCCCGCCGGTGGCCGCCACGGTGGCCTTCGCCTTCCTGCTCAACCCCGGCACCGGCCCGCTCAACCACCTGCTCGGCGAGCTCGGCCTGCCCCAGCCCGGCTGGTTCGCCGACCCGAACTGGTCCAAGCCCGCGCTCACCCTGCTCGCCATGTGGGGCGTCGGCGACCTGATGGTCATCTTCATGGCCTCGCTGCTGGACGTCCCCAAGGAGCAGTACGAGGCGGCCGAACTGGACGGCGCCGGCCCGTTCCAGCGGTTCCGGTACGTCACGCTGCCGAACATCTCGCCGATCATCATGTTCGCGGTGGTCACCGGGGTCATCCAGACCATGCAGTACTACACCCAGGCGATCGTCGCGGGGAAGGTCGCCAGCGGCATCGCGGGCAACTCCGGCCAGCCGTTCGAGCCCGGCTTCCCCCAGGGCTCCACCTGGACCCTGCCGCAGATGGTCTACAACCTCGGCTTCCAGCGCTTCAACTACGGCGCGGCCTGCGTCGTCGCCCTGGTGCTGTTCGCCCTGTCGATGGCCGTCACCTCGATCCTGCTCCGCCGCAAGTCCGGCTTCATGGCGAGCGACGACTAGCGGACGGATGTGAGGACCCTCCCATGACACTCAGCTCCACACTGACCGAGGCGCCGGCCCGCGCCGCCACCGGCACCGCCGCCGCCCGGGCCGCCCGGCGACGGGCGCTGCTCAACTGGGTGGCCGTGCACTCGCTGGCCATCGCCGCCGCGCTGTTCTTCCTGCTGCCCTTCGTCTTCGTCTTCCTCACCTCGGTGATGAACGACCAACAGGCGCTCACCACCGACTACTGGCCCACTTCCTGGAACTGGGGCAACTACGCCAAGGTCTGGGACACCCCCGGCTTCCTCACCTGGTGGCGCAACACCCTGGTGTACGCCGGCGCCGGCACCCTGCTCACCGTCGTCTCCAGCCTGCCCGTCGCCTACGCGCTCGCCAAGTTCCGCTTCCGCGGCCGCAACCTGGCGCTGATGGCGGTCATCGCGATGATGATGCTGCCCCCGCAGGTCACCGTCATCCCGATGTACCTGTTCTGGGCCAAGCAGATGGGCCTGGGCGGCTCGCTCTGGCCGCTGATCATCCCGATGGCCTTCGGCGACGCGTTCTCGATCTTCCTGCTGCGCCAGTTCCTGATGACCATCCCCAAGGAGTACATCGAGGCCGCCCGGATCGACGGCTGCGGCGACCTGCGCACCCTGCTGCGGGTCGTCCTGCCGATGGCCAGGCCGGCCATCGCCGCCGTCGCCCTGTTCCAGTTCTTCTACTGCTGGAACGACTACTTCGGCCCGCAGATCTACGCCAGCAACAACCACGAGGCCTGGACGCTCAGTTACGGACTGGAGTCGTTCAAGGCCGCCCACCACACCAACTGGAACCTCACCATGGCCGCCACCCTGCTGGTGATGGCCCCGGTGATCGTCCTGTTCTTCTTCGCCCAGAAGGCCTTCATCGAAGGCGTGACACTGACAGGGGTCAAGGGCTGATGGCCGCCACACTCACGTCCGGCAGGACCGCGCTCAAGCTGGCCATCGTCGGCGGCGGTTCGACGTACACCCCCGAACTGATCGACGGTTTCGCCCGGCTGCGCGACACCCTGCCGATCGGCGAACTGGTGCTGATCGACCCGGCCGCCGAGCGACTGGAGCTGATCGGGGGGCTCGCCCGGCGGATCTTCGCCAGGCAGGGACACCCCGCCACCGTCTCGGTGACCACCGACCTGACGGCGGGCGTCGCGGACGCCGACGCCGTACTGCTCCAACTGCGGGTCGGCGGACAGGCCGCGCGCAACCAGGACGAGACCTGGCCGCTGGAGTGCGGATGCGTCGGCCAGGAGACCACCGGCGCGGGCGGGCTCGCCAAGGCGCTGCGCACCGTGCCGGTCGTCCTCGACATCGCCGAACGGGTCCGCCGGACCAACCCGGACGCCTGGATCGTCGACTTCACCAACCCGGTCGGCATCGTCACCCGCGCACTGCAGAGCGCCGGGCACAAGGCGGTCGGGCTGTGCAACGTCGCGATCGGCTTCCAGCGCAAGTTCGCCGCCCACCTGGGGGTGGACCCGGAACTGGTCCGGCTGGACCACGTCGGGCTCAACCACCTCACCTGGGAGCGCGGGGTGACCCTGCTGGACGCGCCGGGCGCCGTGAGCGGCCGGGAGGTGCTCCCGGAACTGCTGCGGGACTTCGGCAAGGAGATCGCCGACGACCTCCACCTGCCGCAGGCCTTCGTCCAGCGGCTCGGTGTGGTGCCCTCGTACTACCTGCGGTACTTCTACCAGCACGACGCCGTGGTCGAGGAACTCCGGGCCCAGGGCTCGCGGGCCGCGCAGGTCGCCGAGATCGAGCGGCAACTGCTGGAGCTGTACGCCGACCCCGCGCTGGACACCAAGCCCGAACTGCTCGGCAAGCGCGGCGGCGCCTTCTACTCGGAGGCCGCCGTCCAGCTGATCTCGGCGCTGCTGGGCACCGGCGGCGGGACGTCCGTCCAGGTGGTCAACACCCGCAACGACGGGGTGCTGCCCTTCCTGCCCGACGACGCCGTCATCGAGGTCCCGGCCGAGGTGGACGCCGACGGTGTCCGGCCGCTGCCGCAGCGGCCGGTCGAGCCGCTGTTCGCCGGGCTGGTCGCCGCCGTCACCTCGTACGAGCACCTCGCGCTCGACGCCGCCCTGCACGGCGGACGCGACCGGGTCTTCGACGCCCTGCTCGCCCACCCGCTGGTCGGCCAGATCGAGCTCGCCGACCAGCTCACGGACCGGCTGCTCGCCCACAACCGCGAGCACCTCGCCTGGGCCTGAACGCCCCCGGCCCGGCCCGCCGCGACGGCGGGCCGGGCACCGCGAGGAGACCGACCACCCCCGGCCGGGGCTCCACGGCCGGGCCACGTACGAGCCCGGGGACCAGATGACCCACCAGCCCGAACCACTCCTGTCCGGCGTCCTCGCCATCGACGCGGGCAACTCCAAGACCGACGTCGCCCTGATCGGCGCCGACGGCACCGTCCTCGGCACCGCCCGCGGCGGCGGCTTCGCCCCCCAGAAGATCGGCGGCGCCGCGGCCGTGGCCGGCCTCGCCCCCCTGGTCGAGCAGGCCGCCGCGGCCGCCGGCCTGACCGGCACCGCCGGAGTGCTCACCAGCCACGTCAGCGCCTGCCTGGCCAACGCCGACCTGCCGATCGAGGAGGAGGCGCTGCGCACCGCCCTCGCATCGCACCCCTGGGGCCTCAGCAACACCGTGGTCAACGACACCTTCGGCCTGCTGCGGGCCGGCACCGACGGCCCGCGCGGGGTCGCGGTGGTCTGCGGCGCCGGGATCAACTGCGTCGGACTGCTGCCGGACGGGCGCACCGCCCGCTTCCCGGCGCTCGGCGAACTCACCGGCGACTGGGGCGGCGGCTCCGGACTCGCCGTCAACAGCATGTGGCACGCCGTCCGCGCCGAGGACGGGCGGGGCGGGCCCACCGCACTGGCCCCTGCCATCGCCGAACACTTCGGCCTGCCCAGTGCCGGGGCCGTCGCCGAGGCCGTCCACCTCGGGCACCTGCCGGCCGCACGGCTGCACGAGATCGTCCGGCTGCTGTTCGCGGTCGCGGTCGAGGGGGACGCCGTCGCCCTGGAGCTGATCGACCGGCAGGCCGACGAGATCGTCCGGCTCGCCGTGGTCGCGCTCGGACGGCTGGAACTGCTGGACTCGCCGACCCCGGTGGTGCTCGGCGGCGGAGTGCTCGCCTCCCGCCAGCCGCTGCTGCTGGACAATCTGACGGACCGCCTGGCGCGGGCCGCGCCGCTGGCCGAGCCGCGGGTGGTCGTCGCGCCGCCGGTGCTGGGCGCGGCGCTGCTCGGGCTCGACCACCTGGGCGCGGACGGGGCGGCGCAGGCGCGGGTGCGCCAGGCGTACGAGGCGCAGCGGACGGTCGCGGCCTGACCGTTCGCCCTGCCCGAGACCTCCCGCCCCCGCCGGATCCGCACATCCGGCGGGGGCGGGAACCCTTCGGCACGCGCCCGGCGTGCACCCCGGTGCCGACCGCCACCGCCGCCCGGGGAGACTTGTGCCATGGCCGTGCCCCGCATCCTCCTCGCCGCAGCCGCGTTGACCGTGACCGCCCTGGCCGGCCTCACCGGCTGCACCCCCGCCGAGTCCCGCCCGACGGTGGCCGCCGCGTCCTCCGCCGCGGCCCTCGCCGAGGACGGCGCGGACGAACCGCTGGACGACGAACTCGACTTCGGCGACGACCTCGGTGACGACGGCACCTACACCGCCGGGCCGGTCGCGGCCCCCGCGGACCCCGGTGCCCCTGCCGACCCCGACTCCCCTGCCGACCCCGGCGCCTCCGCGGACCCTGCCGCCTCTGCCACCCCTGCTGACCCCGCTGACCCCGGCGCCTCCGCGCCGGAGTGCACGGCGCCCGCGGCCGCTCCCGGCCACCAGGTGATGATCGTGGTCGCCGCCGGTCCGGCCGAACTCACCGCCCAGCCCGCCCGCTTCAGCTGCGCCCCGCCCCGCTACGAGGCCACCGGCGCCCCCGTGCACTACGGCTTCGCCGCGGCCGGCGTCACCGCGACGCTGGTCGACCGCCCGAACGGGGAGGCGGCGAAGCCCGTCCGACTGGACGAACTGGTCATCCACCTCAACGACTGCCTCGCCGAACGCGACCCGGCCGACCCGTACGGCTGTCACGGCAACGCCTACGACGTCGTCCTGGACCCGCACGGCCGGATCGTGCGGATCGCCGAGGTCGGAGTGCCGACACCGTAGGGCACTCCGACAGGGGTGGGAAGGGAGCCGGGGTGGGCGGTTCGTGCAGGTAGTGGGGAGGGGCAATACGGTGTAAAAGCCTCCTTCAACTGTTGAGATTCGCCGTCGCTACGCGCATCAACGGGTCGTCAACTGGGGGCTTTTGGCTTTCGATACCTCTTTCGGGGACGCGCTTGGGGTTGGTCTTACTCCCGGCGTCGTTGACCCGGTTTCGGCGGCGGTGCTTTGCTTCCGGCCGTCGGCGGTGAACCGGTCCCCCATCCCCGCTTCGCCGGCTGTTCATGACGAACGGTCGGTGGCAACCGGCTTGCCCGCCGTCGCCCCTCCCCCTTTGTCCCCCACGGTGTCGCCGCGCCCTACCGGTGTGCGGTCGGCATGAGAGAGGAACCCTCACGATGGGCATGTCCCCCACCTCCCGCCGGGCGCGAGTCCGGGCCCTGACCGGGCTCAGCGCGCTGGCGCTGGCCGCCACCGGTTTCGCCGCCGCCCCGGCCGCCCAGGCCGACCAGCCGGGCAGCGAGTTCGCCGGACAGAGCCACCCGTACCGGCACGGCACCGTCCCCACCAGGGAGGCGGCCGAGCACGCCAACGCCAACTCGGCCGCTGCGACGCGCACGTCGAACCTGCGCTACGGCGGCGGGGTCGACGGCATCGGCGTCACCACCGGTGCACCGAAGGTGTACGTGGTCTTCTGGGGCTCTCAGTGGGGCACCGCGGGCACCGATGCCAACGGCTACACCACGCTGACCGGTGACCCGTCGGGCGAGGCCGTCCGCGCCCAGCAGCTGTACAAGGGCCTCGGCACCAACAACGAGACCTGGTCCGGCGTCATGACCCAGTACTGCGAGGGCGTCGCCAAGGGTGCCACCAGCTGCGGGTCCACCGCCGCGCACGTCGGCTACCCGACCGGCGGCGCGCTGGCCGGCGTCTGGGTCGACAACTCCGCCGCCGCCCCCGGCCAGGCCACCGGCAACCAGATCGCCAACGAGGCGATCAAGGCCGCCGGGCACTTCGGCAACACCACCTCCGCGTCCAACCGCAACGTCCAGTACGTGGTGCTCTCGCCGACCGGCACCCACCCGGACGGCTTCAACACGTCCACCGGCAACTTCTGCGCCTGGCACGACTGGAACGGCGACACCACGCTGACCGGCGGCGCGGCCACCTCGCCGTACGGTGACGTGGCGTTCAGCAACGACCCGTACGTGACGGACATGGGCACCTCCTGCGGCCAGAACTACGTCAACAGCGGCAGCGCGGGCCTGCTCGACGGCGTGACCATGGTGTTCGGCCACGAGTACGCGGAGACCGTCACCGACCAGAACCCGGCCGGCGGCTGGACCGACTCGACCGGCTACGAGAACGCCGACAAGTGCGCCTGGAAGGGCGTCGGCGGCACCGGCGGCTCGCAGAACGTCGCGTTCGCGACCGGGTCGTTCGCGATGCAGGGCACCTGGTCGAACGCGGTCAGCGGCTGCCAGATCTCGCACGCGATCGTCCCCTGACCGGTGTCCCCGGGCAGCGTGGGGCGGCTCGGGGACCGGATGATCCGGCGGATCCGAACGGCCTGAGGGGTCACGTGTCCTGAGGATCCGGACCGGAGGAGCGCCGGGGTGGGCTGTGTGGGCCCACCCCGGCGCTCCGCGCTGTTCACGGCACGCCGCTACGAGGGCGCGACGAGGCCGAACTCGTAGGCGTGGATGACCAGATGGACCCGGTCACGGGCGTCCAGCTTGGTGAACAGCCGGGCGACGTGCGCCTTGGCGGTGGCCACGCTGATGGTGAGCTCCTCGGCGATCTCCGTGTTGGACAGGCCTCGGCCGACCAGGGTGAGCACCTCGCGCTCGCGCTCGGTGATGCCCTCGGCGGACTTCCGGGGCCGGGCGGAGGCGTCCGGCCGGGCGGCGAACTCGCCGATCAGCCGGCGGGTGATGCCGGGCGCGAGCAGCGCGTCGCCGGCGGCGACCACCCGGACGCCGTCCAGGATGGTCTCCAGGGCGAGGTCCTTGACCAGGAAGCCGCTCGCCCCGGCGCGCAGCGCGCCGTACACGTAGTCGTCGTCGTCGAAGGTGGTGAGGACGAGTACGTGGGTGGGCAGTTCGGGAACGGCGAGGATCCGCCGGGTCGCCTCGATGCCGTCCATGCCGGGCATCCGGATGTCCATCACGGCGACGTCCGGGCGCAGCCGGGTGACCAGCTCGACGGCCTCGGCGCCGTTGCCGGCCTCCCCGACCACCTCCAGGTCGGGGGCGTCGGCGATGAGCACCCGCAGGCCGGTGCGGATGAGCGGCTGGTCGTCGACCAGGACGACGCGGATCACGGTCCCACCTCCGGGGTGGCTGTCGCGGACGCTTCGGTCCGGGCGGGAATCGGCAGGCGGGCGGCGACCCGGAAGCCGCCCCCGGGGCGTGGGCCGGCGCTGAACTCGCCGTGGAGCAGGGCGACCCGCTCGCGCATGCCGGCCAGGCCGTAGCCGGTGCCGGTGGGGTGGGCCGGTGCGCCCGCGCCCAGGTCGAGGACGGTGACGGCGAGTTGCTCCGCGCCGTAGTCGACCGTGATGTGGCAGTCGCGGGTGCCGGAGTGCTTGACCACGTTGGTGACCGCCTCCTGGACGATCCGGAAGGCGGCGAGGTCCACCTCGGGCGGCAGGGCACGGGCTTCGCCGCTGCGGGTGAGAGCGACCCGCACCCCGGCACCCGCGGCCTTCTCCACCAGGCGGTCCAGCTCGCCCAGTCCCGGGGCGACTTCGAGCGGCGCGGACTCGCCCTCGCCCTGCCGCAGCGCGCCCAGCACCCGGCGCAGCCCGGCCAGGGTCTCCCGGCTGGTGGCCTCGATGGCCTCCAGCGCGTTGCGGGTCTCGGCGGGCTGGGTGTCCATGACCCGGCTGCCCATGCCCGCCTGGATCGCGATGATGCCGATGTTGTGGGCCACCATGTCGTGCAACTCCCGGGCGATGCGCAGCCGTTCGGCGGTGACGACCTGCTCGGCGGCGCGGCCGCGCAGGGCCTCGGTGTGGGAGCGGCTCTGGCGGACGGTGTTGCCGATCAGCCAGGCGATCAGCACGGTCGCGGCGAGGCCCCCGTAGGCGTAGGGGTTCACGACGTAGCCGTTGACCGCGCCCCAGACGAACAGCCCGGCGAGCAGGGCCAGCGGCATCGCCGTCGCGATCGTCGACACCGGGCGCGACCGGGTGGCCACGCAGTAGGCGACCACCGTCTCGGCGATCAGGAACTGCACCGGGGCCGTCTCCGGGACGCCCCACATCCCGAGCGCGTAGACGCCGCCCGCCAGCGCCACCGCGACGGCCGCCAGCGGCAACCGGACCAGCAGGAAGGCCACCAGGGTGGTGACCACGGCCGTGACCACCAGGGGCATGTCCTCCACGTTGCCGTGGTACTCGAAGAGGAGGCGCCTCTCGTCGGCCCGGGTGAAGAACCGGAACACCACGATGGCCGTCCAGAACGCCCCCACCCACACGCCCGCGGGCAGGCGCCTGAGCAGGGGCGGGCGAGGTTCGATGATCATGCCGCGATGGTAGCGGCGGGCCGGGCGGCGCCACATTGGCCCGCGGGCGTAATCCCGGGGGCGGGGCGGCCGCTCCCCGTTGTGTCCCGCCGCCCGATGCCCGGGCACGCCCCTGACCGGCACCGTTGTCCCCGTGATCGAGATCGAGCGACTGACCAAGCGGTACGGCGCCACCACGGCCGTCGACCAGTTGACCTTCACCGTCCCGCCGGGCACCGTCACCGGCTTCCTCGGGCCCAACGGCGCGGGCAAGTCCACCACGCTCCGGATGATCCTGGGCCTCAACACCCCCACCGAGGGCACCGTCACCGTGGACGGCGTGCCCTTCGCCGGCCGGCCGCGCGGACTGCGGCACGTCGGCGCCCTGCTGGACGCGGGTGACGTCCACGGCGGGCGCAGCGCCAAGGCGCACCTGTCGGCGCTCGCCCGCAGCAACCGGATCCCGCTCGGGCGGGTCGACGAGGTGCTGGCCGAGGTCGGGCTCGGCAAGGCCGCCGGGCGGCGGATCGGCGGCTACTCGCTGGGCATGAAGCAGCGGCTCGGTATCGCCGGCGCCCTGCTCGGCGACCCGCCCGTGCTGCTCTTCGACGAGCCGCTCAACGGACTGGACCCGGAGGGCGTCCTGTGGGTGCGCGGGCTGTTCCGCCGACTCGCCGCGGAGGGCCGGACGGTCTTCGTCTCCAGCCACATGATGGCCGAGATGGAGCACACCGCCGACCGGCTGGTGGTGATCGGCCGCGGCCGGCTGATCGCCGACGAGAGCCTCGCCGAGTTCGCCGCCCGCAACGCGGAGTCCAGCGTGACGGTGCGGACGCCGCAACTCTCCCTGCTGGCCGACGCCCTGCGCGCCGAGGGCGCCGAAGTCGGCCAGGTGGAGCCGCAGTTCGCGGTGGTCACCGGAATGCCCGCCGAGCGGATCGGTGAACTCGCCCGGCGCCACGGAGTGGTGCTGCACGAGCTCGCCTCCCGGACGTCGCCCCTGGAGTCGGCGTTCATGTCCCTGACCGCCGACAGCGTCGAGTACCTGGCTGGAGAGGCCCGATGAGCACCATGACCCTGACCCGTACGGAGAGCGCCCGCTCGGTGGACCCGGCACCCCGGTTCACCGACCTGCTCGCCGCCGAGTGGATCAAACTGCGCTCGCTGCGCTCGACGTACTGGGTGCTGGCACTGGCCTCGCTGGTGGCGATCGGGATCAACCTGAACGCCGTCCACTCCGACCTGACGTACATCGACCACCCGCCGCGGCCGATACCCGGCCTCCCCCCGTACCGCTACGACGCGCTCTACCACAGCCTCAGCAGCATCGCCTGCTACGTGATGGCGATCGCGGCCGGCAGCCTGGGCGCGATCACCGTGTTCGGCGAGTACACCAGCGGCATGATCCGCACCACCTTCGCCGCCGTGCCCGACCGGCGCGGGGTGATCGCCGCCAAGGTGCTGCTGATCGGCGGTATCACCGCGCTGGCCGGGGCGGTGGTGTCCACGGTGTCCTTCTTCGCCTGCAACGCCATGCTGGCCTCCCGGCACGTCGGGCTCTCCATCGCCCAGGGGGTCAGCCTCCAGGCGGTCATCGCCTATGCGGCGATCGTGCCGGTCTGCGCGCTGATCGGGATGGCCCTGGGCGCGCTGCTGCGGCACGCCACCGCCTCGATCGTCTCGCTGGTGATGCTGCTCTTCATCCTGCCGCTGATGTTCGGCGGGGACCGCTACCGGTGGCTCAACGAGATCGGCAGCCACCTGCCGATGGCCACCATCAACCGGCTCACCTACAACCCCGACTCCAACTCCACGATCAGCAAGTGGGCGCCGAGCGTGCTGGACTCCTGGATCACCATGGGCGCCTGGGCGGCCGTCTCGGTGGCGGTGACGGTGGTCGTGGTACGGCGGCGGGACGTCTGAAGTGTCCCCTCGCCGGGATCACGGGATGAGCTGGGCACCGATCATGCCGCGGCCGGCCTCGACGGCGGCCCGCCAGACCGGGACGACGGCGTCGAACAGGGCGGGGACGTCGTCCGAGTCACCCAGCACCTCGTACGCCCGCTCCTTCGCCGCCGCCCGTGCGGTCCCGTCCAGGTCGAACACCCCCTCCACGGCCGGCAGCGCCGCCCGCACCTCCTCCGGGGTGAGGACCAGGTCCCCGAACCAGCCCGGCAGGCCCGCCAGCCGCTCGGGGCCGAGGGCGTGGGCCAGCCCGAGCACCGGGTAGCGGTTGCGGGCGGAGACGCAGAGGGCCGGCCCGATCTCCGTACCGCAGTCGTTCCAGGCGTCGTACAACCCGTTGACGTTGACGTCCCAACCGAACGGGCCGGACACCAGGGCCTCCAGCTCGTCCGCACCGAACCCCTCCCCCCGCTCCCAGCGTCGCCGCAGCGCGGCGTTCCCCGGCTCCGCCGCGTGCCCGTCGAGCAGCGCCCGCAGCCTCGGCCCGTGCCGCTCGATCGCCGCGGCGGGAGCGGGGACCAGGAACCACATGCCCGAGTAGCTCATGGCCCCCGAGCGTAGCCGCGGGCACCGACAGCGGCCCTTGCTCAGGCCGTGAGGGCGGCGGCCTTGGTGCGGAAGGCGGTGAGGGTGGCGGCCGGGATGCCGCAGGCGGGGAGGAAGGAGGCGGCGCCGCCGTGGCGGGTACGGACGTGGGTGAGGAAGACGGACATGGCCTCGGCGGGAGCCTGGAGGAGGGGGGCCGGGATGCGGAGGTGGCGGCCCTCGGAGTCGGTGACGCGGGTGGTGCCGCTGCCGTTGAGAGCGGTGCGGTGGCGCTCGGCGAGGTTGGCGAAGATCTGCGGGAGGGCGTCGGCGGTGCGGGCGTAGTCGTCGACGATCCGTTCGGCGGGGACGTCGAGGAGGTCGAGCAGCAGGGCGGTGAGCAGCCCGGTGCGGTCCTTGCCGGCGGCGCAGTGCAGCAGGACGGCGCCGGGGCGGGTGGCGGCCTCGACGGCGGCGGCGACGGCCTCGGGGGCGGACTCGGCGAGTAGCAGGTAGAACTCGCCGAGGTCGGCGGCGGTGGTCATGGTCGCCATGTGGGCGGTGAGGACGTCGGTGGCGGGGTTGACCGGGGCGGCGACGACGGCTATCCCGGCGGCTTCGGCGGCGGCCCAGTCGGCGGGCCGGGTCTCGCGGGGGTCGCGCAGGTCGACGACGGTGCGGATGTCGCAGGACCGCAGCTGGGCGACCACGGCCTCGTCGGCGGCCGGGTAGGGCTGGGCGGAGCGGTACAGCACACCGGGGCGGATCCGCAGGCCGTCGGGGTCGCTGAGGACGGCGGGGTCGCGGAAGTTGACCAGGGACATGCGAGGGGCCTTTCGGTGGAGCCGCACACGGAGGGAAAGGACATCCAGTAGGACATCTAGACGTCTAGATGTCCAATCCCCGCCAGGGGTTCGGAGCACCTTTCCATCCCACCCCCGTCGGGCCGCCAGGGCGAGCCGGAGCGGCGGCCCGCGGCCTCGTGGGCTTCGTAGGATCGGGTGCGTGGCGACGAACCTCCCGAGCACTCCCCCCAACACCCCGCTGTACCGCCGGCTGGCCCGCCGGCTCCAGGAGCGGATCGACGCCGGCGGCTACCCGGCGGGCGCCCGGCTGCCGAGCGAGCCGGAACTGAGCGCCGAGTTCGGCGTGAACCGGCTGACCGTGCGGCAGGCCGTCGCGGAGCTGGAGCGGGCGGCCGTGGTGGAGATCCGCCGGGGCGTGGGCACCTTCGTCCGCCCGCCGGCCGTCCGCGTCTCGATCGCGGTGGACCCGCGCAGCCAGCGCTTCGACCTGGGCAGTGTGCACGAGGCCCTGCCCGAGGGGGAGCAGGGGGACGGCGAGTTCGTGGTCGCCGCCCCGCCGGTCACCGGCTCGGCGGAGGACGAGGAGGCCGCCCGCCAGCTCGGCCGGGCCCCCGGCGGGCTGTCCCGCCTCGACTCGGTGATCCGCCTCGGCGGGCGGGCCCGGGCGGCGTGCAGCTACTGGGTCCCGTTCGGGCCGCTGCCCGCCGAGCTGGTGCGGCCCGGGCACACCGGGAACCTGGTGCGGGACCTGGCCCGGGCGGCCGGGGTGGAGCTGGAGTACGACTGGCGGGCCTTCGGCGCGATCGGCGCGGACCTCGCGGACGCGGAGCTGCTGGGCGTACCCGCGGGCACCCCGCTGCTGGTGCGCGAGGGCGTCAGCTGCACCCCGGACGGCACCCCGTCGCTGTACGTCCGGCGGCGGATCGACGGCAGCAGCGCGCGCTTCGTGCTGCACTTCCGCGAGCGGTAGGGCGCGAGCCCCGGCCGTGAGGACCCTGATAGGGTTCACCGCCCGAAATCCAGGCCGCACGGGTTGGCAGAACACGGTGATCGAGACCGACGATTGCGACATACCCACCGAGCTGGCCGAGGCGTACCTCGTCCTGCTCGCCGACGTCTCCCGCACCGGGCGCCTGCTGCGCCGGGACGAGCTGGAGCGGCTGCGCCGGCTCGGCGGGCAGTGCGCCGAGGCCGGTTACGGGCTGCGCGAGGTGGTCTCGCACTGCCTGGCGGCGGCCCGGCGGGCCTGGCAGACGCTGCCCGGGGCGACGGCCGCGGCCAGCGTCGGCGAGCTGCGCCGGACGGGCGACGCGGTGCTGGCCGCCACTGACGCGGCGCTGGCCGCGCTCGGCGAGGGGCACGAGCGCTCGCAGCGCCTGGCGGTCCGCCAGGAGGAGGCCGCCCGAAGGGAGTTCATCGACGACCTGCTGCACGGCCGCAGCGACCTCGGCCTGCTCGCCGAGCGCGCGGAGCGGTTCGGGCTGCGGCTTGCGGGCGCGTACACGGTGGCGGTGGCGGTCGGCGACGAGCCGTTCGCGGACGTCCATCCGATGGTGCACCGGGTGGAGCGGGAGCTGGCCGGGCGGTTCGGCGAGCGGGACGTCCTGCTCGCCGGCAAGGACGGCCGGCTGGTGTGCATCGCCCCGGACTCCGAGCGGGCCGTGCTGGACGCCTTCGCGGACCTGACGCTGCGCCCCGGCCCCGGCTACCGCCCGGTGCTGCGGGTCGCGACCGGGCGCCGGCACTCGGGCGCGAGCGGGGTGCTGCGCAGCTACGACGAGGCGCTGGACGCACTGGACTACGCCCAGCGACTGGACCTGCCGGCCTGCCGGCTGAGGGCCGAGGAGCTGTTGGTCTTCCCGGTGCTGATGCGGGACCGGGCGGCGATGGCCGACCTGGTGCGCAGCGTGCTCGGCCCGCTGAGCGAGGCGCGCGGCGGCGCCCGTCCGCTGCTGGACACCATCGCGGTGCAGGCGGAGGCGGCGTACGTGAACGCGGAGGCGGCGCGCCGGCTGGGGCTGAGCGTGCGCACCCTCGGCTACCGGCTGGAGCGGATCAAGGCCCTCACGGGGTACGACCCGGCGGACGCGTTGCAGCGGTTCACGCTGGAGACGGCGGCCATGGGCGCGCGGCTGCTGAACTGGCCGGAGCAGCCCCTCTAGGCCTGTTGCGAAAGTGCTGGTCACAGCCACTCGTTGACGGCTGCGACCAGTACGGGCTCCGGGCCGCAAGGACCGGGGCGGCCCGATGTTGCGGCGGCGTCACTCGGCGGCCGGCGGGAGACCGAGGTGGTCACGGCTGCTGAACGGACGCCGGGTGCGACGCTGCCGGTGGGCTGCCGGATCTCCCCCGGCGATACGCCACCGCGGTGCGCCACCCGGGCCCTGGTCGGGTGGCTGCGCGAACACCCTGAGGCCGACGCCGCGCCGACGGGCCGGTGTGCCGGGGCGGGCGGTGCTGTCGAGTCCGTGGTCAAGATCGTCCGCGTCACGGCTCTGTCCCGGTGATCGGAAACGACGTCAACAGTGCGCGGCGGCCGGCCAACCGGGCGTCAGGGCAGGTCGGCGCCAGGATGCGGCACGGCACGGCGGGCGACCGCGGGGGTGGATTCGGCGGTACATGTCACAGCCCTGTCCTGAGGGCGGCCCGGGCGCAACGGCTCCCCCGGCAGGACAGTCCCTGCTTTCGAAACCCGCTCGCACCGAGCACAAGGCACCACCGCCCCAGAGGAGAACACCGTGCGCGTCCGCAAGATCGCCTTCGCCGCCCTGGCCGCCGCCGCCGCCCTCGCGCTCACCGCCTGCCAGAACGACGACCTGGACACCGCCCAGGGCACCCCGACCACCGCCCCCGCGGCATCCACCGGCGGCCCGGCCACGAACGCACCGGCCACGCACGCACCGGCCACCGGCAAGCCGGGCAAGACCGGCACACCGGCCACCGCCGCACCGGCCGGCTCCGGCACCGCCGCGAAGACCGCCAAGTGCCGGACCGCGGACCTGACCGTCACCGCCACGGACCGCACCATCACCGGCGACCCCGACAACACCGTCGTGGTCGAGCTGAAGAACCACAGCGACAAGGACTGCACGCTCTCCGGCTACGCCGGCGTCGACCTGAAGACCCCCTCGGGCGCACTGTCCGCGGACCGCACCGGCCAGCCGGCCGTCACTGCCGTCATCGCACCCGGCAAGTCGACCTACTTCGGCATCAGCTACCCGCCCAACAACACGGGCGGCTCCGGCCTGCGGATCACCGGCCTGGTCGTGACCCCGCCGGACGAGACCCAGCCCGTCACCCTGCCCTGGCCCGGCGCCGGTTCGCTGCCCGCCACGGACACCAACGGATCCCCCGTGAAGATCGGCCCGATGGGAAGCGCCGGCCAGGGCCAGTGACCACGAGCCCCCAACCGGACCCCACCCCGACCGGACCCCACCCCACCCCACTCCCTGACATGCGCCGCGGCCGACCCGGCACGGTGACGCGGTGGGCCGGACCTCCGGCGAGGAGCGCACCGCCGGATCGAGGCCGCCCTCGCACCGGGCGTCACCGCTCGTCCGGACCACGGCCACCGCGGGGCGCTCGACCAGCCGGCCGCCTTCGAAGCGGGCTGCGGCGCGGACGAGCGGGGGGAGGCCGGGGCGTTGACGGCGGCGCTGCCTCCGTGACCGCCTCCGGGAGGGGCCCGCAAACCCCGGATGACCTGCCCGGAGCCGTCCTGTTGCCCGACTGTTGCAGTGTCACGGGGCACGCGCGTACCAGGGTGTCAAAGAGCCGTAAAGATTGCCGGATCCTGGCAATGTGCGGGTGCGTCCCCCGCTGCCATGATCTCCCCGGCGCCGATGTGCGGCGCCGTCGGAAGGGCGGGGGAGCATGGCCGGGACGGGGGACTTCTTCGCGGCCGCGCTGTCCTTTCCGACGGCGTTGTTCAGCTTCGCGCTGGTGGTGGTCGTCGGGTACTGGCTGCTGATGCTGATCGGCGGCCTGGGGTTCGACGCCGTGCACGGGGGGCACGGCGTCGGGCACCACCTGGGTGCCGGGCACGCCGGGCACGGGGGCCCGGTGGGTCACGTCGGACACGGTGCCGGGGGGCACGGTGTCGGGGGGAGCGTGGCCCACGGGACGCCCGGCGGGCACGGTGCCGGCGGGGGGAGCGCCGGCGGGGGGAGTGCCCACGGTTCCGAGCACGGGAACGGCCACCACGGGGGCGTGCTGGACGCGCTGGGGCTGGGCGGGGTGCCCGCGACGGTGGCGGTTTCGCTGCTGGTCGCGCTCGCCTGGTTCGTCAGCCTGGCCGGCACCGTCCTCACCTCGGGGGCACCGGCGCGCGGCGGCGTGTTCGCCGTCGCGCTGGTCGCCTCCTGGGCGGGCACCCGGGTGCTCGTCCGGCCGCTGCGGCGGCTCTTCCCGGAGGACCGGCCGGTCACCCGGGCCGACTTCGTGGGCCGGGTCTGCGTGATCCGCACCGGCCGGGTGACCGCCGACTTCGGGCAGGCCGAGGTGACCGCCGAGGACGGCTCCACCGCGACCGTCCAGGTCCGTACCCCCGACGCCGAGCCGGGGCTGACGGCCGGGCGCACCGCGCTGATCTACGACTACGACCCGGACGGCGAACACTTCCTGGTCGCGCCGTTCGACCCGTCCCCGCCGGGCATCTGACATCGCATCGTTCCAGCGATCCACCCACCACTTCGCACCACCATCTCGTCAAAGGACTCCGTGATGGACACCATCGCCGTGGGTTTCGGCGTGCTCGTCGCCGTCGTGCTGCTCATCCTGCTCGCCGTCCTGCTCTTCGTGGGCCGCCTGTTCCAGAAGGTCGAGCAGGGCAAGGCCCTGATCGTCTCGCGGACCAGGAAGGTGGACGTCACCTTCACCGGCGCGATCGTCCTGCCGATCCTGCACAAGGCCGAGCTGATGGACATCACGGCGAAGACGGTGGAGATCCACCGGGCCGGCCGGGACGGCCTGATCTGCCGGGACAACATCCGGGCGGACATCCGGATCTCCTTCTTCGTCCGGGTGAACAAGACCGTCGAGGACGTCGTCAAGGTGGCGCAGTCGATCGGCACCGCCCGGGCCAGCGACCCGCAGGCGATCCAGGACTTCTTCGCGGCCAAGTTCGCCGAGGCGCTCAAGACCGTCGGCAAGCAGCTGGACTTCACCGACCTGTACACCCACCGGCACGAGTTCCGGGACCAGATCATCGCGGTCATCGGCACCGACCTCAACGGCTACACCCTTGAGGACGCGGCCATCGACCACCTCGAACAGACTCCGATGAGCCAGCTGGACGGCGACAACATCCTGGACGCCCAGGGCATCCGCAAGATCACCGAGCTGACCGCCATCGAGCACGTGCGCACCAACGAGTACCAGCGCAACGAGGAGAAGGAGATCACCCGGCAGAACGTGGACGCCCGGGAGACCGTCCTGGAGCTCGAACGCCGGCAGGCCGACGCCGAGATCCGCCAGCGCCGCGAGATCGAGACCCTGCGGGCCAAGGAGGACGCGGTGATCGCCCGGGTGCAGGAGGAGGAGCGGCTCAACGCCCAGACCGCCTTCCTGCGCACCGAGGAACTGCTCGGCGTGCAGCGGGAGAACCAGGCCCGCGAGGTCGCGGTGGCGCAGAAGAACCGCGAGCGGGTGATCGCGGTGGAGAACGAGCGGATCGAGAAGGACCGGCTGCTGGAGGTCGTCGGCCGCGAGCGGGAGACCGAACTCGCCGTGATGGCCAAGACCAAGGAGGTCGAGTCCCGCCGCCGGGAGGTCGCCGACGTGGTCCGCGAGCGGGTCGCGGTCGAGCGCACCGTCGCCGAGCAGGAGGAGGCCGTCAAGACGCTGCGGGCCACCGAGGAGGCCGAGCGGGTGCGCAAGGCCGTCGTCATCCAGGCCGAGGCGGAGGCGCAGGAGAAGCTCGTCAAGGACATCAAGGCCGCCGAGGCCGCCGAGCAGGCCGCCTCGCACAAGGCCCGCGAGTCGCTGGTGCTGGCCGAGGCCCGGCAGCAGGCCGCCGAGCTGGACGCGGCCGCCAAGGTCAAGCTGGCCGAGGGCGTCCGGGCGGAGGCCGCCGCCGAGGGGCTGGCCCGGGTGCAGGTGCGGGAGCAGGAGGCCGCGGCGATGGAGAAGGTCGGCCGCGCCGAGGCCGCCGTGCAGGCCGAGAAGGCCAAGGCGGCCGCGCTGGAGGTCGGCGCCAAGCTGAAGGCGGAGGCCGAGGGCCTGACCGAGAAGGCCGCGGCGATGGCCAAGCTGGACGAGGCCTCGCGGGAGCACGAGGAGTACCGGCTGCGGCTGGCCGCCGAGAAGGACGTCCGCCTCGCCGGGCTGGAGGCGCAGCGGCAGATCGCCGAGGCGCAGGCCGCGCTGGTCGCGACCGGCCTGGAGAAGGCGAAGATCGACATCGTCGGCGGGGACTCGGTGTTCTTCGACAAGCTGGTGCAGTCGGTGACGGCCGGCAGGAGCGTCGACGCCTTCGTCGGCCACTCGGAGACCGCCCGGACCCTGGCCGGGCCGTGGCTGGACGGACGGGGCGGCTTCACCGAGGACCTCACCCGGGTGCTGTCCTCGGTGTCCACCGCGGACGTGCAGAACCTGACGGTCTCCGCGCTGCTGCTCCAGCTGATCGGCAGCGGCGGCGAGCAGTCCGGGCAGCTGCGGCAACTGCTGGACTCGGCAGGGAAGTTGGGGATCGCCGAGACGCCGATCGGAGCGCTGTCCGCCGCCTCGGCGAACGGCTCCAGGTAACGACCCGAAGGGGCGGCCGGATGACCGGCCGCCCCCGAGCACCCGAGGAACTGACCGTGGACGCCCCCGACACCCGGCTCGACGCCGGCACCTACGAGGTCCTGCGCGACCGGCTCGCCCGGGCCGCCGCCGAACTCGCCGACCGCGCGCAGGCGTTGAACGCCCGCCGGGTCGAGGAGTTCGGCGGCGGGGAGCTGCGGCTCACCGGCACCGGGCGGCTCACCACCGCCCGGCCCTGCCTGCCGCAGGACCTCACCGCCGCCGCCGGGATGCTGCTGCTCGGCACCCGGCCCGCCGAGACCACGGACGCCGACGACCCGGGGGACGTCCTCGGCCTCCACCACCCCGACCTGTCCCCCGCTCCCGCCGAGGGCACCCTGCTGGACGACCCCCGGCTGCGCCAGGACCTCGCCGACCTGCGCCGCTACTTCCGCGACGCCCGGCTGGAACGGCTGCGCCCGGTCGGCGGCCGGCTGCTCGCCGTCTTCCGCACCGGCCCGGCCGCCGCCGACGTCCGGGTGCTGCGCTGGCGCCTCGACGACGACCGGGCCGACTACCAGGACGGGCGCGGCGAGCGCGACCACGCCCCCGCGGAGGGCCAGCAGCTCCACTGGACGCCCCTCACCCGGGACGACCAGCTGCCCGCCGCCCCCGGCACCGCGCCGCGCGCCGACCTCGCCGGGGAACTCCGCCTCGGCGTGGACGGCGGCCGGCTCACCCTCACCACCCCCGACGGCCGCGAACTCCACCACGAGCCGCTCGCCGAGGCCTTGCAGACCCTCGCCGACGCCCGGATCGCCCACGCCCGGCTCGCCACCCTGCTCCTGGTGCGGGTGCGCCCGTACCAGGAGGAGACCGTCCGGCACCTGGTGGTGCACCTGCCCACCGGCCGCGTCACCAGGATCGACGCGCTCGGCCGGGCCTGCCTGCGGCTGCCCGCCGACCAGGGCGTGGCCTTCCCCGGCGGCTGCCACCTCGCCGACGGCACCGTGCGCGTCTTCGACCAGCCGGTGGACGGCCTGGTGTACGAGCGCACCCTGCTCTCCCCCAACGGCGAGGACGTGCTGTACGAGTTCCGCTCCGCCGTCGACGGACACGCCCTGCTCCAGCCGTACAACTCCGTCCGCCAGGAGGCCGCCGCCCCGCTCGCCTGCCAGGGCTACGCGCTGCTCGACGACGGCACCCTGATCGCGCTGCGCCCGGCCGAGGACGGCCCCACCCGGCTGCACCCCGTGCAGCTGTGGCGGAGCCCGTTCACCAGCGAGCGCCACGCCGCCCAACAGCCCTCCGGCACAGGACCTTTGGCCCGGATCGGGAACGCCGACCTGGTCCGCGGCCTGGCCGACTGCCTGGCCCTGGCCCGGCTGGCCGCGGCCGGCGCCGACACCCCGGCCGGGCACCGGGCCGTGCTCGCCGCCTGCACCCGCACCACCGACCGGCACCACTGGCTCGGCCAGGACGGCCTCGGCGACCTCGCCGCGCCGCTCGCCGAGATCCGCGACACCGCCCGGCAGGTGATCGCCGAGTACGAGGCGATCGCCCGGCTCACCGCGCACGCCGCGGCCCGCACCGAGGAGACCGCCGAGCACGTCGAGGGCCTGCTGCGCACCGCGCGCGGCGATACCCTCGCCGACGCCGCCGAGTGGGTCGACCGGCTGGCCGCACTGCGCCGCGCCCAGGGCCGGGTCGAGGCGCTGCGCGACCTGCCGCGGGTGGACGGGCAGCGGATCGACGCACTCGCCGAGCACCTCGCCGCCGGGCTGGCCGAGGCTGCCGACCGGGCGGTGGTCCAGCTCGCCGAACCCGCCGCCTTCGAGCCGCACCGGCGCCGGGCCGGTGAACTGGCCGAGCAGAGCGCGGCCATCGCCACCGCCGCCGAGGCGGAACCGCTGGCCGAGCGGCTCGGCGAGCAGAGCGAGGCCCTGCAGACCGTCTCCGAGCTGGTCGGCACCCTCGACCTGGCCGACGCCACCACCCGTACCGCGATCCTGGACCGGCTCGCCGACGTGCTCGGGCTGCTCAACCGGGCCCGCACCACCCTGACCGTGCGACGCCGGGAGCTGCGCACCCGCGAGGCCGCCGCCGAGTTCGCCGCCGAGACCGCGCTGCTCGCCCAGGCCGTCACCGCCGCCCTCGCCGCCGCCGACACCCCGGAGGCCTGCGACGACCGGCTCGGCCGGCTGCTGCTGCGGGTCGAGCAGCTGGAGACCCGCTTCGCCGACGCCGACCCGGCGCTCGGCGAGCAGCTCGCCGAGCGGCGCACCGGAATCCACGACGCGCTCACCGCCCGCCGCCAGCACCTGCTGGAGGAGCGGGCCCGCCGGGCCGACCGGCTGGCCGCCTCCGCCGAGCGCGTCCTCGACACCCTGCACCGCCGCCTCGCCGCCCTCGACACTCCCGAGGAGATCGAGACCACGCTCGCGGCCGACCCGACCGCCGTCAAACTCCGCGACCTGGCCCGGCAGTTGACCGAACTCGGCGACCGGGTCCGGGCCGAGGAGCTGACCGGGCGGCTGCGCGCCGCCCGCGGCCGCGCCCACCGCGCCCTGCGCGACCGCGCCGAACTCGCCGGGGACGGCCCGGGCACCCTGCGGCTGGGCCGCCACCTGTTCGCGGTCACCACCCAGCGCCCCGAACTCACCCTGCTGCCCTGGCACGGCCGGGCCGCCTTCACCCTCACCGGCACCGACTACCGCTCCCCCGTCACCGACCCGGCCTTCGCCGCCACCGAGCGGTACTGGGACCGGCCGCTGCCCTCCGAGTCTCCCGCGCTCTACCGCGCCGAGTACCTGGCCGGGAGCCTGCTGCTGGCCGCCGCTCCGGACGCGCTGACGGCGGAGGCGCTGCCGGGCTCCCTGCCGGTGGACGGGCCGGCGGACTGGGACGCCCTGCTGGAGTACGTCCGCCGGGCCGCCGAACAGCGCCCGGACGAGGGCTACCAGCGCGGGGTGCACGACCACGACGCCGCCCTGGTACTCCGCGCCCTGCTCGAACTCGGATCCGAGGCAGGCCTGTTGCGCCACCCCGCAGCCACCCGGGCGGCGGCCCAGCTGTACTGGGCGTACGGTACGGACGAGCGCCGACGGCTGGTCTGGCACACCCGGGCCCGCTCCCTCGGCCTCGCCCGCCAGGCGTACGGGCCGGTACCGGCGCTGGCCGCGCTGGCCTCCGAACTGTCTGTCGCCATAGCGGAGTTCACGCCGGATGCGCCGGACGCCGGTGGCTACCTGGTGGCCGAACTCGTCGCCGCGACACCGGCCTTCGTCCACTCGGCGGGCGCGGCCGCACTGCTGGACAAGTTCCACGCCGCCCCCGAGTCCGCCGGGCTCACGGAGGCGCTGGCCGCCCTGCCGGAGGACCCGGCGCTGCTCCCCGCCCGGCGCCAACTGGCCACCGCCTGGCTGGAGTCGTCCGCACCCGACGCCGACCCGGGCGACCTCGCCGAGGCCGCCGCCGTACTGCTCTGCCCCTCGCTGCCGCGCCGCCCCGCCGAGGGCGCCGTGGCCACCCGGCTCACCGGACTGCTCGGCGACCACCCGCGGATCTCCGGCGGCGCCCTGGACCTGCGGCTGGACGAACTCCTCGCGCGCGTGCGCGAGTTCGAGTCCGTCGAGGTGCCCGGACACCGCGCCTACCGGCGGCTGCGCGCCGAGCTGCTGGCCGCCGAGCACACCCGGCTGCGGCTCGACCGGTACCGCCCCGCACCGCTCAACGGCTTCGTCCGCAACCGGCTGATCGACCAGGTGTACCTGCCGCTGATCGGCGACAACCTCGCCAAGCAGCTCGGCACCGTCGACTCCGGCGGGCCGGTCGACCGCAGCGGCCTGCTGCTGCTCGTCTCCCCGCCCGGCTACGGCAAGACCACGCTGGTCGAGTACCTCGCCGAGCGGCTCGGCCTGCTGCTGGTCACGGTCAGCGGCCCGGCGCTCGGCCACCGCGTCACCTCGCTGGACCCGGCCGAGGCTCCCGACGCCACCGCCCGCCGCGAGCTGGAGAAGCTCAACTTCGCCCTGCACGCGGGCGACAACGTGCTGCTCTACCTGGACGACATCCAGCACACCTCGCCCGAGTTCCTGCAGCGCTTCATCCCGCTGTGCGACGCCCAGCGCCGGATCGACGGCGTCCGGGACGGCGAGGCCCGCGAGTGGGACCTGCGCGGCAAGCGCTTCGCCGTGGTGATGGCCGCCAATCCGTACACCGAGTCCGGCCGGCTCTTCCGGCTGCCCGACATGCTCGCCAACCGGGCCGACGTCTGGAACCTCGGCGACGCCGTCGCCGGGCGCGAGGACCTCTTCGCGCTCAGCTTCATCGAGAACGCCCTGCCCGCCAACCCCCACCTCGCCCCGCTCGCCACCGCCGAGCGCGCCGACCTGGACACCCTGCTCGCCCGGGCCGCGGGCACCCCCGGCGGCACCCTGGGCGGCGCCTGGCCGGCCGCCGAGGTGGAGCGGATGACCGCCGTCCTGGCCGGGCTGCTCCACCTGCGCGGCACCGTCCTGGCCGTCAACCGGGCCTACCTGGCCTCGGCCGCCCAGGACGACCGCGCCCGCACCGAGCCGCCGTTCCTGCTCCAGGGCTCCTACCGCAACATGGCCAAGCTCGCCCAGCGCCTCGACCCCGCGCTCACCCGGCCCGAACTGGACGCCCTGCTCGCCGACCACTACCGGGCCGAGGCCCAACCGCTCGGCGCCGACGCCGAGGCCCAGCTGCTGAAGCTCGCCGAACTGCGCGACGCCCTGACGCCGGAGCAGGCGCGGCGGTGGGCGGAACTGAAGCGGATCTGGCGGGAGGCCTGAGGGGTGTAGCTGGCTACACCCCTCAAAGTGAACCCCTGCTCATTGAGCCACCCCCGTCCGGCGGGGTGGGATGGGGATCATGAACGCCACCGACTTCGCCGTCGAACTACGCTCCGTCCGCCGGACCTACCGCCGCGGGCCCGAGCCCGTCGTCGGCCTGGACGACGTGAGTGTCGGGTTCCCGTTCGGCACCTTCACCGCCGTCATGGGCCCCTCCGGGTCCGGCAAGTCGACCCTGCTGCGGGCGGCGGCCGGCCTGGAGGCGATCGACGGCGGCGAGGTGCGGGTCGACGGCACCGTCCTGGGCGGGCTGCGCGACAAGCAGCTGACCGTGCTGCGCCGGGAGCGGATCGGATTCGTCTTCCAGTCCTTCAACCTGCTGCCCGCGCTGACCGCGGCGCAGAACGTGGCGCTCCCGGCCAAGCTGTCGGGCCGCCGCCCGGCGCCCGCCGAGGTCACCGCCGCGCTGGCCGCGGTCGGCCTCGCGGACCGGGCCGGGCACCGGCCGGGCGAGCTGTCCGGCGGCCAGCAGCAGCGGGTCGCCATCGCCCGGGCGCTGATCACCCGCCCCGCGGTGCTGCTCGCCGACGAGCCCACCGGAGCGCTGGACACCCGCAGCGGCCGCGAGGTGCTCGCGCTGCTGCGCGGGATGGCCGACGACCGCGGCCGGGCCGTCGTCATGGTCACCCACGACCCGGTCGCCGCCGCCTACGCCGACCGGGTGCTGTTCCTCCGTGACGGCCGGCTGGACGGCTCGCTGGAGCGGCCCACCGCCGAGCAGGTCGCCGCGCGGATGACCGCGCTGGAGGCCGACGCGCCGGGGACCGACTCGACGGCGGCTCACCCGTCGAAGGCTCACCCCTCGAAGGCTCACCCCTCGGCGGCTCACGCGCCGGAGGCCGCGGCATGCTGACCCTCGCCCTCGCCTCCGTCCGGCTCCGCTGGGCCTCCTTCGTCGGCAGCTTCGTCGCGCTGGCCTGCGGCGTCGCCCTGATGGCCACCTCGCTCCTGGTCATCGCCGCCACCGCCGACGTCCCCGACCAGGGCCGCCAGCGCTACTCCCAGGCCCCCGTCCTGGTCGTCGCCGACCTCAGCGTCGACTTCACCCCCGCGACCGGCGGCGACCCCCAGCCCACCCCGGTCCCGGCCCAGCCGGGCCTGCCCGCCGAGCTGCTCACCGCCGTCGCCGCGACCGGCCCCACCGTCGCGGACCGCACCTTCTACGCCCAGCTCGCTGACGGCCCGCGCGACCAGGTCGGACGCGCCTGGTCCGGCGCGGCCCTCGGCGGCTACCGGCTCACCGCGGGCACCGCCCCCGCCGCGGACGACCAGGTCGTCATCGGCGGCGGCCGCCCGGAGCAGGTCGGCACCCGCGTCCGGTACGTCACCGCCGACGGCCCGCACACCGCGACGGTCTCGGGCGTCACCGAGGCCGAGGCGTTCGAGCACGCCGTCTTCTTCACCGACGCCCAGGCCGCCCGGTACTGCCCCGCCGTCGACGTGCTGGCCGCCTTCGGCCCCGCCGACGCGGTGCGCCGGGCCGTGGACGCGGCCGGCGGCGCGGCCGTCGCCCGGGTGCTCACCGGCGCCGAACGCAGCCAGGCCGACCCGCACCACACCGCGGTCAGCGCCCGGCTGGACGACGTGCAGACCCCGCTCGGCCTGTCCGCCGCGGTCTCCGGCGGCACCGCCGTGTTCGTGGTGGCCGGCACCTTCGCGCTGTCGATCGCCCAGCGACGCCGCGAGCTCGCCCTGCTGCGCCTGATCGGCGCCACCCGCCGACAGCTGCGCGCCCTGGTCAACCGGGAAGCCCTGGTGGTCGGGGTGCTGGCCTCCGCCGCCGGGTGCGCGCTCGGCGCGGCCGGAGCGGCGCCGGCCGGCCGCTGGCTGGTCGACCACGACATGGTGCCGTCCGGCTTCACCGTTCCGATCACCTGGTGGGGACTGCTGGTCGCGGCCTCCATCGGGCTGCTGACCGCGATCGGCGGTGTCCTGTTCTCCTCGGTCAAGGCCGGGCTGATCAGCCCCGGCGAGGCGCTCGCGGAGGCGGACGCCGAACGGCGCTCCCGGCTCGCCCTGGCCTTCCGCTGGACCAGCGGCCTGCTGGTGCTCGGCGGCGGCATCGCGGCCCTCGCGGTGACGGCCCGCTTCTGGCCCGACGCGGCGGCCAACGCCGCCGACTCGCTCGGCCTGCTGCTGAGCATCGTCGCGGGCTTCGTACTGCTGGCCGCCGTACTGGCCGGCCCGGCGATCCGGCTGCTGACCGGGCTGCCCGCGCTGACGGCCCGGCTGCGCGGCCGCCCCGCCGAGGACGGCGGCGGCATCGTCTGGGCCACCGCCCGGCAGAGCTCGCTGACCGCCTTCCGGCGCACCGCCGCGACCACCACCCCGGTGGTGCTGGTCATCGCCTTCGCCGGGTGCCTGCTCGGCAGCATCGACACCATCAACCGCTCGCAGGTCAGCGAGGTCCGCCGCCAGCTGTCCGCCGCCGACCTGGTCGTCACCCCGGCCGGCACGCCCGGGCTGAACCGGGCCGTGGTCGACCGCGTCCGGTCCGTGCCCGGGGTGCGGGCGCTGGCCATCACCCCGACCTCGCTGATGACCGTCGACCCGACCGGCCAGGCCCTGGTGCCGCTCAGCGCCGCCACCGCGGACCCGGCCGCGCTGGCCGAGGTCGACCGCCTCCCGGTCGTCGCGGGCTCGCTCGCCGACCTCGGCCCCGGCTCGGTCGCGCTCAGCCGCACCTGGCCGGGCTCGCCCCGGGTCGGTGGCCAGGTGTCGGTCCGGCTGGCCGACGGCACCCCGCGCGACCTCCGGGTCGCGGCCCTGCTCGGCACCGGCGCCGAGACCGTCCAGGCCTGGGTGAACGACTCCGACGCCGTCACCGGCGGCATCGGCGGCCCGGCCCTGGCCACCCGGATCGACCTGCGGCTGCTGCCCGGCACCGACCCCCGACAGGCCGCCACCGCGCTGCACGGCGCCGTGGACGGGCTCGGCGCCCGGCTCACCGCACCCACGGAAATCTGGTCCAGCGCCAGTGACAGCACCGAAAAGGCCGCCTGGAACGCCCTGTTGATGATCCTCGGACTGGCGATCGGCTACGCCGCGATCGCGCTGGCCAACTCCCTGGTGATGACGGTCAGCGACCGCCGGCAGGAGCTCGCCCTGCTGCGCCTGGCCGGCGCCACCAAGGCCCAGGTGCTGCGCACCGTCGCCGTCGAGACACTGATGTGCGTGGCGGCCGGCACCGTCCTGGGTGTGCTCGGCACCGTGATCAGCGTCGGCGGCTCCTGGGCCGCCCTGACCGACCTGGTCGGCCCGACGCCCGCGGTCATCCCCTGGACGCCGATGGGCGTACTCGCCGCCGCCTGCGCGGCCATCGCCCTGACGGCCGCGGTGCTCCCGGCCGCGCTGGCCCTCCGCGACCGCGACGGTCGGACCGTCCTGCGTCCCGCGGCGGGCGCCGCCTGAGTGCGGCGGTGCCCGCTGCGCCGCTACGGCGTTCGAGCCGGACCCGAGCGAAGGGCCGGCCGGACGAACGCACCGTTCGTGCACCCTTCCGCCGGCCCGCGGGCGTACGGCTGGGCCGATCCCCCGTCCCGGCCGACGCCCCGCGAGCTCACCGCGCCGGCCCGCCAACGCCTCATCGCCGCACCCGGCTTGCCGCTGGGGTTCGAGCGCCGCACCGTCACCCTCCTCCACCGCGGCGGCGACACACCGGCCTGCCGGTCCTGATGGTCCACCTGGTGGTCACCGGGCGACGGTCCTGGTCACGGCACGATCGCGGCCATCACCTCGCCGAACCGCGGGGTGGCGGACGCCCCTGTCGGCTGATCACCCGGTACGACCACCGTACGAACCCTCCTGACGGCGCAGCCGCCGTGGCGCCGCCGGGAGGGCCTGCCGGTCCGCGGCTAGCGTGTCCGCATGGAGGCTCAGGAACTCGACCTCGCCGCGCTGCGCCGGGTGTACGGACGCCCCGGCAGCCGGTGGTTCTACACCCGGGTGGCGCGCAACGCCCGCCACTGGGGGTGGACCGAGCCCGGGCAGTCGAAGTGGCGACTGTGGCGGGCGCAGCGGCAGTTGGAGGACGTGCTCGGCCGCAAGCTGGCCCTGCCCGCCGGGTCGCGGGTGCTGGACGCGGGCTGCGGGGCCGGAGTGGTGGCCCGGGCGATGGCGACCCGGTTCGGGCTGCTGGTCACCGGGGTCGACGTGCTGGACTTCCACCTCGCCGAGGCCCGTCGGCTGAGTGCCCGTGCCGCGCTGGACGGCCGGACCGTCTTCCACTGGGGCGACTACCACGAACTGCCCTTCTCCGACGAGGAGTTCGACGGCGCCTACTCGATGGAGACGCTCGTCCACTCCTACCGCCCGGCCCGTGCCCTGGCCGAGCTGCACCGGGTGCTGCGCCCGGGCGGGCGGCTGGTGCTGCTCGGCCCGATGAGCACTGGGCCGCTGGAGGAACTCCCGCCGATGGCAAGGGCGTTGCTCGAACCGTACCTGGACGCGATGGCGATGACCGGCGCCCGGCTCTACCACGCGGGCAACCTGCCGCAGCTGCTCGCCGAGGCGGGGTTCGAGGTCGAGGAGGCCCTGGACGCGACGCCGTACTACACGCCCACGACGGAGGCGGTGCACGCGTACTTCCGGCTTCCGTGGGAGGTGCTGCGCCGCTTGGGCGACCCGGCACGATGGCTCAACCTCCGTTCCACGGTGGAGATGTACGACGTGCGCGAGTACGTCGCCTGGTACGTTCACACTGCCGTCAAGCCCGCGAGGTGAGCACCGCCGTGGACGAGCGCTCCGCCCCTCTGCCGTACCCGAGCGGCTGGTTCTGCGTCGGCCGGACACGCGATCTGCCGCCGGGCCGGGTGCGCACGGCCCGGCTGATGAACCAGGACGTGGTGCTGTACCGGACCCGGCGGGGGGCGGTGCGCGCGATCGGTCCGCACGGTCCGCATGCCGGCCGGCCCGCTCGATCGGGCTGTTCCGGCGGTGGGTGGGGCAGTTCTGTCCCGGGGGGTTCGGCGGCGGCCGGGGTGGCCGGAGAGGCTCAGCCGGCCGGGGGTGTTGAAGCGCCCGGTGGTGGTGTGGCGCCCTTTAGCGCTGAGGCGCCCGGGGCGGCCGGCGGCTCCCGGACCGGGTCGGGCAGTCCGGGCACCGACCGGCCCTCCGACTGCCAGCGGCGGGCCAGTTCGGCGTAGATGGGCGCCTCCGGGTCGGGTTCCGGAGGGTGCCCCGCCCACTGCAGGATCGTTTCTTCAGCCATCGGCCGAGGCCACGAGGCCGAGGCCACCCCAAAACTGCTCACATCCACCCAACGCGGCCCCCGCGCACCGGGTCACGGCCACGTCAACCGGGCGGTCCGCGCGTCCACCCCTCGCGGGCCGCCCCGGGTGCCGGGGGGCCGGATGCCGGGTCCGGCTCCGGATGCCGGGTCCGGGTCGGGAGCGCGCCTCAGCGCCGTCGGCCCGCCGCCAGCAGTTCCGCCACCGTCGCCAGCTTCACCCGCGGCCGCCCCTGCGCCGCGCCCCGCTCGCGCTCCGCCCGGTCCACCGCGCGCAGCTCCTTCAGCCCCGTCGCGTCCGGCCGGCGACGCCGTACCAGTCGCTCGAACTCCGCGCGCCCCGACGGCGGTTCGGGCAGCACCCGGGCCACCGCGTCGTCCAGCAGCGCCTCCACCGTCTCCCGGGCGCAGGCCCGGTTGGCGCCGATCCCACCGGACGGTCCGCGCTTGGCCCAGCCCACCACGTACGCGCCCGGCAGCGCCCGTCCGGTGGCCGGGTCGACGACCCGTCCGCCGCGCTGCGCGACCGTTCCGGTCCGCTCGTCGAACGGCAGCCCCGGCAGCGGGACGCCCCGGTGCCCGATCGAACGCACCACCAGCCCGGCCCGCAGGGTGTCCCTATCCCCCGCGACCGCGAGCGGCTCGCCGTCCGCCGTGAGCGTGGTCCGCTCGACGGTCAGCCCCGAGACCCGGCCGTCCTCGCCGGTCAGCTCGACCGGCGCCGCCAGGAAGCGCAGCACGATCCGCCGCGCCGGCCCCGGCTCCGCGCCCCCGTCGTGGCGCACCAGCGGCAGGCCGGCGAGCAGCCCGGCCCGCGAGTCCGGCGCCGCCGCCTCGATCGCCCCCCGCACCTCCGGGTGGTCCTCGACCACCAGCTCGACGCCGGGCAGCCGGGCCAGCGCCAGGAACTCCGGCCTGGTCCAGGCCGCCTGCTCGGGCCCGCGCCGGGCCAGTAGCACGACCTCCCGGACCCTGCTCCGGCGCAGCGCGGCCAGCGCGTGGTCGGCGATGTCGGTGGCGGCGAGCCGGTCGGGGTCGGTGAGCAGGATGCGGGCGATGTCCACCGCGACGTTGCCGTTGCCGACCACCACCACCCGCTCCGCGGACAGCTCCACCGTGTCGGCCGGCACCGTCGGGTCGGCGTTGTACCAGCGGACGAAGGAGGTCGCGGGCAGGCTGCCCGGCAGGTCCTCGCCGGGGACGCCGAGGCGCCGGTCGGCGGCCGCGCCGACCGCGTACACCACCGCGTGGTGGTGCGCGGCCAGCTCCTCGTGGGTGACGTCGGTGCCGACGTCCAGGTTGAGGTGCATCCGCAGCCGGGGGTCGTGGAAGACGCTCGCGAAGCTCTCCGCGATCCGTTTGGTGGACTGGTGGTCGGGCGCCACACCGTGCCGCAGCAGACCACCGGTGACCGGCAGCCGGTCGATCACGGTGAGCTCGGCGCTGGTGCAGCGCAGCAGCTCCTGCGCGGTGTACCCAGCGGAGGGCCCGGTGCCGACCACGGCGATCCGCAGCGTGCCGAGCTCGCCGGGCAGACTGCGCGGAAAGCTGGGCGCGCCCCAGGCGTGGTCGTTGGGGTGGTCGCGGAACCAGTCCCGGTTGAGGTCGCCGAAGACGACGTCCGGCCCGCGCAGCCGGTCGACCGGGAACACCGCGTCCACCGGGCAGGCGTCCGCGCAGGCGCCGCAGTCGATGCACGCCTGCGGGTCGATGTACAGCATGTCGGTGCTGCCGAACTCCGGTTCCTCCGGGGTCGGGTGGATGCAGTTGACCGGGCAGACGGACACGCACGAGGCGTCGTTGCAGCAGGTACGGGTGATCGCGTAGGCCATGGCCGGGGTGGGGTCCTCGCTCTAGCTGGTCGGTCGTCCGGGGTGGTCGCTCCGGCTCGTCGTTCTGGTTCGCCGTCAGAGCATGTGCACGCGGCGGTAGACGGCCGCCGAGCGGCTGGTGAGCAGACCGGCCTCGGCGAGGAACGCCATCAGGTGCCGGGAGCTGTTGCGCATCATCGCCTTGCGGTGCTCGTTCTCCTTCACCTCCGCGAGCGCCCGCGCGACGTCCAGGCCGGCGGCCTTGTACACGCCCGGGTGCACCATGCTGCTGACGATGACGTACGCGCCGATCGCGATGCCGGTGGCCGAGGTGCGGCGGCGGGCAGGGCCGGCGTGGCGCATCCGCTCGCGGATCTCCTGCCGGGCGAACTTCATGTGCCGCGACTCCTCGACCACGTGGATCCGGGAGGTGCCACGGACGATCTCCAGGACGTTCTCGCCGCGCATCCAGTCGCGCTGCATGACGTCCAGCACCTCCTCGGCCACCAGGATGCCGCCGTAGGCGAGCTCACCCTTGGCGAGTGCCTTGAAGGCGCGCCCGGCCTGGGCGATCACCTTGTTGGGCCGGTAGGCGGGGACGCCCATCTTCTGGCAGGCACGAGCGAACATGATCGAGTGGCGGCACTCGTCGGCGATCTCGGTGAGCGCGAACTGGAACTCGGCGTTGGCGGGGTTCTTGAGGTACTGGTCGCGGAGCACCATCTGCTGGAGGATCATCTCGAACCAAATGCCGGTGTTCATGATCGAGCAGACCTCGTGCCGGGTGAGGGTGACCCGCTGTCGCTCGGTCATCTCGTCCCAGAGCCGGGTGCCGTAGAGGGTGCTCCACTCGGGGTTGAGGCCGTAGTGCTCCTCCGGGAGGGGGGCGTCCCAGTCGATCTCGGTCATGGGGTCGAAGGACAGGGTGGCGGCCGACTCCAGCAGCCGCTTCGAAACGTCGTCGTCGGCCGCCGTGTGGCCGTGCTCGGTCGCCTGCCGGGTGAGAGCCATGGCTGCCTCCAGGTGCCCGCTCCTGCGGGTTCCCGCTCCCCCGCTTATTAGACGGACAGTACAATAAGAGCCGAGCGCCGAGAACCCCCCGCGCAAGCGCGAACGGACGCGAACCCGAGCGGCGCGCGCCGCACACGCCCGCCCCCACCACCCCGGCCCGCCGAAAAGCATCTCCACAAACGAAAAGTCGGCCGGGCCGACTTCCTGTTCAGCCGACGCGTCCCTCCGGGCCGGGAGGGGGCGGGGGTGGCGTCCCGGGGTGGTCAGGAATCGGCCAGGAGGTGGCGGGCGCGGGCTGTCAGGTAGCGGCGTTCCGGGGCGCTGGTGGTGCGGGAGGCAGCCAGGCGGTAGGTGTGGGCGGCGGCCGCGGGGTCCGTGCCGAGGCGGGCGAGGAGGTGGGCCCGGGTGGCGAGGAGGCGGTGGTGGCGGGCGAGGCGTTTGTCGGTGGCCAGGTCGTCGAGGAGGGCCAGGCCGGCGGCCGGGCCGTGGACCATCGCGACCGCGACGGCCCGGTTGAGGGCGACCACCGGGTTGGCGTCGAAGCGCAGCAGCAGGTCGTACAGGGCGAGGACCTGCGGCCAGTCGGTGTCCCGGGCCGTCGCCGCCTCGCTGTGAACGGCGGCGATCGCGGCCTGGACCTGGTACGGCCCGGCCGCACCGCGCGTCAGTGTGGAGGCCAGCAACTCCAGTCCCTCGGCGATCAGTTCGCCGTCCCAGCGGCCACGGTCCTGCTCCTCCAGCGGTACGAGCTCCCCGTACGGCCCGGTGCGGGCGCCGCGGCGGGCGTCGGTGAGCAGCATCAGGGCGAGCAGGCCGGCCGTTTCGGCGTCGCCGGGGGTGAGGCGCAGCAGCAGCCGGGTCAGCCGGATCGCCTCGGCGGCCAGCCTCGGTGCGGTCAACTCCTCGCCGCCGCCGGCCGTGTAGCCCTCGTTGAAGATCAGGTACAGCACGTGCCGCACCTCGCGCAGCCGCTCCGCCCCGTTCCCGTCCGCCGGGAGCGTCAGCCCGCCGCCGGTGGCCTTGAGCGTCTGCTTGGCCCGGCTGATCCGCTGCCCCATGGTGGCCTCCGGCACGAGGAAGGCTGCGGCGATCTGTGCCGTGCTCAGGCCGCCGACCGCCCGCAGGGTCAGCGCGATCCGGCTCGGCACGGACAGCGCCGGGTGGCAGCAGAGGAACAGCAGGGCGAGCGAGTCGTCGGCGGCCGGGTCGGCGGCGTCGGCCGCCGGGGCCAGCAGCGCCGACCGGGGGGTGGCCAGCGCGATCGCCTCCTCCCTCCGGCGCCGGGCCGCCTCGCTGCGCACCTGGTCGACCAGCCGCCGGCCCGCGACGGTGACGAGCCAGGCGAGCGGGTTCGCCGGCAGCCCGTCCGCCGGCCACTGCACGGCGGCGGCGAGCAGCGCGTCCTGCACGGCGTCCTCGCAGGCGTCGAAGGATCCGCCGCGGCGTCGTACGAGCACGCCGAGGGCCTGCGGCGCCAGTTCGCGCAGCAGGCCCTCGACGGCAGCAGCGGGGGTGTTCACCCGTTCGCCGGCGACTCGTGCAGGATCGGCCACAGTTCCACCGGCTCCAGGTCGGCGAACGGCATGTCGGCGGCGATCTGCTGGGCGCGCTCCGGGCTCTCGCAGTCGAGGAGGTAGAAGCTCGCCAGGTACTCCTTGGTCTCCAGGTACGGCCCGTCGGTGATCACCGGCACTCCTTCGGCGCGCCGCACCAGCTGCGCGGCGGCCGCGTCCGCGAGCCCGTAGGCGCCGATGAGTTCGCCGGTCTCCCGGTACCTGGTGTTGAACGCCTCCTGCCTGGCGATCGCCTCGGGCCAGGCCTCGGCGGGGAAGGAGTCCCACTTGGCCCGGTTGCCGTAGATCATCGCGACGTACTTCACGGTCGTTCTCCTCGTTGTCCCGCCCGCCCCGTCGGCGTGCCGTCACCTCTCGGTCGGAGCCGCGGCACGGGCCTTCGACATCGGCCGGAAGGTTTTTCCCGGCCGGGGGCGGCACGGCGTCACCGCCGGTCGGCCGCGTCGAAGCGGGCGAGGGCGAGGGCCGCGGGTTCGAGGGCGTGCGCGAGCGCCGTCAGGGTGGCGGGCTCCAGGCCGCCGAGGGCCTCGGAGAGTTCGTCGGCCACGTCGTGGGCGATCTCCGACGCCACCGTGCCCGCCTCGACCCGCGGCCCGAGTTTGCTGACGGCGGCCGCGGCGCGGGTGGGGGTGAGGAAGGCGGAGGCCTGGACGAGGAGCCAGGCGGGGACGCCCGCGGCGCCCCCCGGTGGCGGCAGGTAGGGCCGGGCGCCGTCGTAGCGGTCGTCCTCGGCGAAGGCCTTCTGCTTGGCCTTGACGACGGGCCGGGCGGCGTCCGACTCGTGCCATTCACCGGCCGGTTTGAGCACGTACCCCTCGGCGAGGTTGTCGGCCAGTTCCGGCAGTCCGAACAGCGCCGGGACCCGGCTCGTGAAGGTGACCGGGAGGTCCTGGAGGGCGTTCAGGCTGCCGCGCCCGAGCAGGGGTACGCAGGTGAGGCCTGCGGCGGACGCGGCGGACCGGAGTTCGCGGTCGGGGATCCAGCACCGCTCTCCGGCCGTCTCCACCGTCGCGTCGAAGGGCAGCCAGCGCAGCCCGGGGGCGTACCAGACGCCGGTCTGCACGGGCTCGGCTCCGGTGACGGCGGGCACGTCCGGGTGCGGGTAGCGGCCGCCGGCGAGTTCGCCGTAGACGGTGACGACGGCGGATTCGCCCCGGGTCGCCCGGAGCACCGCCGCGAAGCGCCCGGCCGCGACGAGGAGTTGCGGCCAGATCCGGCTGACGCCGAAGAAGGCGTCGAGTTCCTCGTCGCCCAGCAGGTCGCGCCGCTTGGCGGGCCGCACGGAGGGGCCTTCGCAGATGACGGCGAAGTGCGCGCCGTGCACTTTCTCCGCCGCGATCCATTCGCGGCTCCCGGGCGCGGCGGGGCGCCCCCGGGCGGGAATCTTCGGGTACGGCTTCAGCTCGGCCACGAACAGATCCTCGTCGCAACGCCGCCCCGTGGCAACGGAATTCGAGCCGGTCCTCAGCGCCCGGCGCCGGTCGCCCACACCCGGGCGAGGTGGGCGTGCAGCAGTTCCTCGGCCTCGGCCGCCGTCCGGTGGCCGAGGAGCACGTGTGCGGTGAGCCCGTCGGCGAGGGCGAGGAGGGTACGGGCTTCGCGGCGGGCGTCGACGGCGTCCGAGGCCTCGGCGACGAGCCGGGCGAGCAGCCCTTCGAGGTCGGCGTAGCCGGCCCGCAGGGCGGTCGCCAGGGCCGGGTTGACGGCGGCCGCGGCGAGGAAGGCGAGCCAGACCCGCGCCTCGGCCCGGTGTTCGTCGCGCAACAGGGCGACCTCGCCGACGACGTGTCCGACGGTGCTGGCGGCGGACTGGGCGGGGCTGCCGACGACCCGGCCGTGGGCGCGTTCGGTGACGCGGGCGCCGATGTGGCCGAGGGCGAACTGCAGCATCTCCTCCTTGGTGCGGAAGCAGCGCTGGACGGCGCCCATCGAGACGTCCGCGCGGGTGGCGACGTCCCGCAGGGTGACGCCTTCGAGGCCCTGGGCGTCGATCAGCGCGCACACGGCGTCGGCGATCCGTCGGCGCCGGTCCTCGTGGTCGACCTGTTTCGGCATGCCACTCCCCGCACTTCCCGTCCGCCCCGAACGCCCGCGCCCAAGGGTCCGCGGCCCCGAACGCCCGCATCCGCGCGCCCGCACCACCGCATTAATCCGATGCAAGCGTATCGGATCCCCCGCTAAGGTTCCGATGCAACCGCATCGGAACCAACCCGAGGAGCCCCCTCATGTGGCAACTCCCCGCGACCGCCATCGCCGCCGCCGTCCGCAGCGGCAAGGTGTCCGCCCGCGAGGTCGTGGACGCCCACCTCGCCCGGATCGCCGAGGTCAACCCGCAGGTGAACGCCGTCACCCAGCTGCTCGCCGACCGTGCCCGGGCCGCCGCCCGGGAGACCGACCGGGCCCGGGCGGCCGGCGAACGGCTCGGCCCGCTCGCCGGGGTGCCGTTCACGGTGAAGGAGTGCATCCGCATCGAGGGCGTCCCGACCACCTTCGGCACGCCGCGCTTCCGCGAGCTGATCGCCCCCGCCGACGCCGTCCCGGTGGCCCGGCTGCGCGCCGCCGGGGCGATCCCGATCGGGCACAGCAACATGCCGACCCTGATCCTGGCCGGGATGCACACCCGCAGCGAGCTCTACGGCGACACCCGCAACCCCTGGGACGCCGCGCGCACCCCCGGCGGCTCCAGCGGCGGGGACGGCGTGGCGGTGGCCACCGGCATGTCCGCGCTGGGGCTCGGCAACGACTCCGGCGGCTCGGTCCGCATCCCGGCCTCGTTCTCCGGGGTCGCCGCACTCAAGCCGACGACCGGCCGGTTCGCCGCCGACCAGCGGATGCTGGGCCCGGACGACCCCGGACCGGCCTCCCAACTCCTGGTCACCGACGGCCCGTTGGCCCGTACGGTGGCAGACCTTCGGCTCGCCTACGAGACCCTGGCCGGGCCGGACCCGCGTGACCCGCGCGCCGTCCCGGCCCCGCTGTACGGCGAGCCCCTGGACGGCCCGACGAGGGTCGCCGTGGTCGCCGACCCCGGCGGCCACGGCGTCCACCCCTCCGTCCGCCGCGCCGTCGAGGCCGCCGCCGAAGCCCTGCGCGACGCCGGGTACCAGGTGGACGAGGTCCCCGACGTCCCCCGGTTGGACGAGGCGCTGAAGGCCTACCAGCAGCTCACCAACACCGAGTTCACCCCCAGCTGGCCCGCCGTGCGGCAGCTGCTGGGCGAGGGCGGCGACCGCTACATCGAGCTGACCATGCGCCACAGCCCGCCCGTCGACGCCGCCGGGCTGATCGGGCTCATGGGCACCTGGATGAACATCCGCCGCTCCTGGACGGAGTTCCTGGACGCCTACCCGTTGCTGCTCGGCCCGGTCTTCACCGAGCCGGCGGTGGAGCCCGGCCTGGAGTCCCGGGACGAGGCCGGGCGGGCCCGGGTCGCCTCGGCGATGCGGCTCTGCTCGGTCACCAGCTTCGTCGGCGTCCCGGCGGTCGCCGTCCCGACCGGGCTGGACCCGGACGGCCTGCCCACCGGCGTGCAGCTGGTCGGGCGCCCGTTCCGCGAGGACCTCTGCCTGGCCGCCGCCCAGCACGTCGAGGACCGGCTCGGCACCCTCACGCCGATCGACCCCCGGGTCTGAAGAAGCGGCCCGCCCACCACCGAGGGGCCCGCGGCACGAGCCGCCCGTGGCACGAACCGCGCGGGGACGAGAACCGCGCCCGGTCCGATGCACGTGCCCGCGGCCACCACGGCGAGCGACGCCGGCACCCGACCGACGCACCCCACCGGCGAGCGACGTCAACGCCCCGCCGGTGCGGTCTCCGCCTCCCGGAGCGAGGCGGAGAGGGCGCGGGCCTCGTGCTCGGTCATCCGCGGGGTCTCGTACGGTACGGCGTTGACCCAGCGCTGGGTCAGCCGGGCGATCCGCTCGCCGTAGCGCCGCGCGGTGAGCAGGTCACCCCGCGATCCGGCCTGCTCCGGGCCCAGGTCGGCGTGGCTCTGGCTCATCAGGCCCAGCCAGGAGCCCAGCCGGTTCAGGTCGTCGCGGCTGCCACCGCTCCAGTTGTTGCCCGGCATGTCGCCCACGCCGATCCACTGCATGCCCAGCTGCGCGGCGAACACGGACAGCTGCTGGAGGACGGTCAGCTTGTCGCCGCTCTGGGAGGCGGACATGGTGAACCCGCCGGCCAGCTTGTCCTTCCACCCCTGGGTGACGAACGGCGTGAACGCGGCCTCCATGAAGGCCTTGAACACCGCCGACACACTGCCCATCAGCGTCGGGCTGCCGAACACGATCGCGTCGGAGCGGTCCAGCAGCGCCAGCACCTCCGGGTCGTGCCAGCGGCCCGCGTTGACGTCCTCGGCCCGGAGCTCGGCGAGGTGCACCTCGGCGCCGGGCACCAGCCGGGCTCCCTCGGCGAGGTGCTGGGCGAGCACCCGGGTGTGCCCGTGCACCGAGTGGTGAACCACCGTCACGGTGACCGTCGGCGCGGCCTGCTCACGGTCAACGTCCTCGAACGCCATGTCGACTCACTGCTCCCTCGGTGGGTGACTCCTGCTCACCGCCCATTTCAGCCGGTGCCCGGGCAGGCATCAACGCCGAAGACCGGCGCGCAGCGATCGGTGCCACCGATCGATCGCCACGGACGGGCACGACGGCCCGCCGGACAGGCCCTAGCCTGGCCCCGTGGACAGGATCGAACTGGAAGCGTTCGTCGCGGTCGCCGAAGAACTCCACTTCGGCCGGGCCGCCGCCCGCCTGCACCGGGGGCAGCCCACCGTCAGCGACGCCGTCCGACGGCTGGAGAGCAGCCTCGGCGGGCGGCTGTTCCACCGCACCAGCCGCCGGGTGTCCCTCACCGACCTCGGCGCCGAACTGCTGCCCGACGCCCACGCCGCCCTCGCCCAGCTGCGCCGCTTCCAGCAGCGGGGACGCGCCCTGGCCGCCGGTGACCGGACCGGCACCACGCTGGTCGTCGGCCACGCCGAGTACACCGGCCACCAGCTGCTGCTGCGCTGCCTGCCGCAACTGCGCGAGCGCTTCCCCGACGTGACGATCGTGCCCGAGCCCATGCCGACCACCGCCGTGCTCACCGCCCTGCGGGCCGGGACGATCGGCCTGGGCATCGGCTGGGCGAGCGACGGCGTCACCGGCGTCCGCGCGCGGGTGCTGTCCACCGAGCGGTTCACGGCGCTCGTCCCCGAGGCCCACCCGCTGGCCGACCGCACCGAGTTGAGCGCCGCCGAACTCTCCGCCGCCGCCCTGCTCACCTGGCCGCACCAGATCAACAGCGGCCTCTGCGACCGCCTGCTGTCCGCCTTCCGGATCGGCGGAGCCGATCTGCGGATCATCCGCACCGCCGACAGCGTCCAGGCCATCGCGGCGCACGTCGCCGCGGGCACCGGCATCGGCATCACCGTCGAGTCCGCCCTCGACCACCGGCCGCCCGGGCTGCGCGTCATCCCGCTCACCGGTCCCTCCACCACCGCCGACCAGGTCGTCCTCACCCCCGCCGACCCCTCGGAGCCCGCCGCCGCCCTGCGCGACCTCCTGCTGCACGCCGCGGGGGGGGCCGTTCCGACGCCGACGCCCACAACCGCTACTCTTCGTGTCGAATGAGCCCCTCTGCGTGAGAGGATCGCCGCACAGTGCGATCCGATCCCGAGGAGTGGACATGGCCGAGCGCCAGCGCGGCACCGTGAAGTGGTTCAACGACGAGAAGGGCTACGGCTTCATCACCCCGGAGTCCGGCCCCGACCTGTTCGTGCACTTCAGGGCGATCGAGGGGAGCGGCTTCAAGTCCCTGGTGGAGGGCCAGAAGGTCACCTTCGAAGCCGTCCAGGGCCAGAAGGGCATGCAGGCCGACAAGGTCCAGGTCGAGGGGTAGCACCCGGTGGATCCGTGCGCGCCCGGGCAGCCGTCGGCCGTCCGGGCGCGAAGCCCGCGCTACCGCGACCGCAGTCCGGCCAGCGTGCTCCGCACCTGCTCCGCCACGGCCGTGGGCAGCGTCCCGTACTTCAGCGCCTCGCCCGTCGCCTGGCCCGGCCCGCTGACCGCGTAGGACGCCAAGGCCGCCACGACGGCGGCGGAGCCCCCGCCCCGCTCGCAGAAGCCGAGGTAGCCGAAGCCGACCACGGGATATCCGCCCTTCACCTGCCGCTTGTAGTCGAGCTTGACCGACAACCGGCTGTCCGAGGTCTCCACCGTGCCGGTCGCGGCCATCGTCCCGGCGGCCTGGACGCTCGGGGCCACGTCGGAGTCACCGGTCCGCACCCGGACCGCGGGGAGGTTCCCGACGTCCTTCAGCGGGACGACGCCGATCGACCCGGGTGTGCCGGCGATGACGCCGGGGATGCTCGCCTCGGTCGTACCGGGCGCGGCCTTCAGCGTGGACTCCCAGACCGCGTCCACCTCGTACGGCCAGCCGCCGGCCTTGCTGAGGTACTGCTTGAACACGTAGCCGGACCACGCCTGGCCGGCCGGAACCCGGATGTCGATCGGGGAATCCGGCAGCACCCTGGCCGGGTTGAGCGCCCGGATCGCCGGATCGTTCCAGGCCTCGATCTGCTTCTGGAAGATCTTGGAGAGCGTCGGGGCGTCGAGCACCAGGTCCGTCGCGCCGGGCACGTTGAAGACGACCGCGACGGGGGCCACCGTGACCGGGAGTTGGGACATCCGGCCGTCGGTGCAGTGCCGGCCGTACTGGAAGGCCTGCTGGTCGGTCACGGCGGTGTCGAAGGCGATGCCGTCGGCCTCGGCATTGGCGAAGGCGCTGGCGTTGGCGTACTTGAACGGATCGTCGGTGCGGTCCGTCGGGGGCCTGTAGCTGAGCTCGTCGTCCGGGCATGCCTTGCCGAAGTCCGCCGTCCACTGCTGGACCAGGGCGGCCTCCATGCCGTCCGCGCCGACCGTGGCCTTGCCCGCCGGGGCGCAGCCGACCCCGGAGGGGAGCGCGGACGGCCCGGTCCGCCGCTGCTGGTCCTGCCAGGCGACGTAGCCGAGCGTGCCCGCCGCGGCGACCACCACGGCGGCCACCGAGGCGCCGATCACCAGGGCCTTCCGCCGACGGGGGCGACCGGGGCCGACGGCCGGCGGGGACGGAGCGGCGGCGGGCGGCGGCCCGGGCGGCGCCGCGGGCGCGGGGACGACCGGATTGGGGGCCGTCGGCGTGGCGACCGCCGACGGGACGGCCGGAGCCACCGGCCCCGTCCGCAGCTGGACCGTCCACTCCCGGGCACCCTCCGCGATCATCCTCAACAGCCCGTCCACGGTGGGCCGTTGCGCCGGATCCTTGGCCAGGCACCCGATGATCAGCGGGTACAGCTCCGGCGCCAGCCCGGCCAGGTCCGGCTCCTCGTAGACGACCCGGAAGCCCACCGCGTGCGAGGAGTCCGCGCCGAACGGACCGCGCCCGGTGGCGGCGAAGGCGAGCACCGAACCGAGGGCGAAGACGTCGGTGGCCGTCGTCGCCGTGCCGTCGCGGAACTGCTCCGGCGCCATGAACGGCGGGGTGCCGACGGCGACCCCGGTGCTGGTGAGCTGGGTCTCGCCCGCGCTGCGGGCGATGCCGAAGTCGATGACGCGCGGGCCGTCCTCGGCGAGCAGGACGTTGCCGGGCTTGAGGTCGCGGTGCACCAGCCCGACCCGGTGGATCTCCCGCAGGGCCTCGGCCAGCCCGGCGGCGAGGCGGCGCACCTCGGGCGGGGTCAACGGGCCCTGGCCGGCGACCCGTTCACCGAGGGAGGGGCCGGGGACGAACAGGGTGACCAGCCAGGGCGCCGGGGCGTCGGCGTCCGCGTCGAGCACGGGCGCGGTGAACGCACCGCTGACCTTGCGCGCCGCCGTGACCTCCAGCCGGAACCGGGCCCGGAACTCGGCGTCCGCCGCCAGTTCGGGCCGGATCACCTTGACCGCCACCTGCCGCCCGGACACCGACCGGGCCCGGTAGACGACGCCCATCCCGCCCGCGCCGAGCCTGCCCTCCAGGAGGTATCCGCCGATCTCCCGCGGATCGTGCTCCACCAAGCTCACGTGCCGATTCCCCCCAGGCGTGTACGGCCGACCGGCCCAGCCTAGTGCGGCCCCCGTTCGCGGACGGGAGGCGGCCCGGCGGGCCACTGGCCGGGGAAACAGAACGGCCGGTCGATTCGAGGATCGACCGGCCGTTCGCTGTGCGCGAGGGGGGAGTTGAACCCCCACGCCCTTTCGGGCACTGGAACCTGAATCCAGCGCGTCTGCCTATTCCGCCACCCGCGCATCTGGGTGATGGGTTAACTATAGACCACCTGGAGGGGTGCCTCTGACCACCTGGAGGCGGCCGGCCCCTGGTCCGCCCCTGTTTGCCGCGGACGACGCACGGCCGCCATGATGTGCCGCCACCACGAAGCGGAGCGAACCAGCATGGACATCCAGGTCACCTACGAGGCCACCACCGAGGACATCGTCGCCTCGGTGACGGCGAACGCGTCCGCCCGGCCCTGGCTGCGGTGGGCCATCGTCGGGCTGTGGCTGCTGCTGGCCGTGGCCTGTGCGGCCGCGGGCAGCACCTGGTTCGCGATAGCCGCCTTCTGCTTCGGGTTCGTGCAGGTGGTGAACATCACCGCGGGCGGCAGGCGGATGGGGCTGAAGGCCGCCCCGCGCTACGTCGGGGCGACGACCGTCAGGCTCACCGACGACGCCCTCCAGCTGACCACCCCGGCCGTGGACCGCCGCATTCCCTGGTCCGCGGTCAACAAGGTCGCGCACAACCCGGTGGCCTGGGCCGTGCTCTCGCAGAAGGTGGGCACCCCACCCCAGTCGGCGACGGTGCTCAAGGCACCGTTCACCGAGGCGCAGCGCGCCGAGTTCGACGCGTTCCTGGCATGCCTGCCCAAGGTGAGCCACAAGGGCCGGAGCGCGAGCGAGCCGCTCGTACGGCCGGCCGCCGGCTGAGAGTCGCCACACCGAGCAGGGGGTCCGGTCCGCATGGAGCTACGGCAGCTGCGCTGCTTCGTCGCCGTCGCCGAGGAGTTGCACTTCGGCCGGGCCGCCGAGCGGCTGCTGCTCGGGCAGCCCGCCGTCAGTCAGCAGGTCCGGCGGCTGGAAAGGGAGTTGAAGGTCGAGCTGTTCGACCGGTCACCCCGGTACGTGCGGCTGACCCCGGCGGGCGAGCGGTTCCTGCCGGCGGCCAGGGACGTCCTGGCGGCCGAGGACGCCGCCCGGGCACTGGCCGCCGATCTGGCCGCGCCCGCGGTGCTGCGGCTGGGCACCGTCAGCGGGCTGGGCGAGCGACTCGACCTGATCCTGGACACCTATCAGCGGCAGGCGCCGGGGGTACGCGTCGAACTGCAGTCGGTGCCGGTGCGGGAGCGGCTGGCGCGGCTCTCGGACGGGCGGCTCGACGCCGCCTTCGTGCGCGGGGCGATCGCCGAGAACAGCCCCGAGCTGCGCTTCCTGCCGGTCTGGCAGGACGAGTTGGTGCTCGCACTGCCGGCCCGGCACGCCCTCGCGCAACGGCCCGAGGTGGATCTCGCCGACCTCGCCACCCTTCCGCTCCGGCTCACCGACCGCGGCAACAACCCGGCGCTGGTGGACCTGGTGACGGGCGCCTGCGAACGGGCCGGCTTCCGGCCGGTCCTCGGGCCGGCGCACGGCGCCCTCCAGGACACCCTGGCCTCGATCGGCACCGGAACCCCGATGTGGACGGTGGTCTACGCCGCCAACGCCCGGATGACCAACTCCCCCCGGGTGGCCTTCCGGCCCTGCCGCACCCCGCTGGCACTGCCGACCTCGCTCGCCGTACGGCGGTCCGCCCCGCTCCCCCGACTGCTCCTGACGGCCTGCCGCGAAACACCTCCGACCTGGAACGATCAGGATTCGTGATCGCTGTCGGAGCGATTCGGGTCTGGGTGCGGGCGGCCTGATCGGGTGGACTGTTCCCAGCCGGGGAGACCGGCGGAAGAGCCGGACGGAAGAGCCCGGCCGGAGAACCCGTTCAGGAGCCGAAGATGCCGATCGTCACCATTCAGCAGGGCCCGCGCAACGTCGAGCAGAAGCGCGAGCTGGTCAAGAAGGTCACCGAGGCGTTCGTGGAGGCGCTGGAGGTCCCCGCCGAGAGCGTGTACGTGTGGATCCAGGAGTACCAGCCGGAGAACTGGGGCGCGGCCGGCAAGCTCACCGCCGACCGGTAGTCACCGGAGGCAGCGAGCGGGCCCGCCGGGACCACCCGGCGGGCCCGCCCCGTCCCGCCGCGTTCGTCCGTCCGCCTGTCTGTCCGTCCGCCTGTCTGTCCGTCCGTCCGTCCGCCTGTCCGTCCACCGGATCGGGTCCTCGACCAGCCCGTGGTCGCACCTCGACGACTTTCTCGCCAACTCCGACCGCTTCGACACGGACCCGCGCACCGGGCCGATCCCCGCGGTGGCCCGATCCCGAACTCCCGGGCCGGCAGGGCCGAGTGGCCGTCATCACGTCCGACGAACACCGGGACGCCGTCGCCGATCCGGCCCTGCGCCCTCCGACCGACTTCCCCTCAGTCCTGCGACCTGACATGGCCTGAACTCGACAACACCGGGCGGCGGTGGAGTTAGCCTGACGACATGGTTGCAAACTACAAGGAAGAAGTGGCCATGACCGACCAGGAGTTCGTCAGCGCACCCGCCTTGATCCTCCGGTCCCTGGTCTCCGACCCGCACCGGCGAGCCATCACCAC
>NZ_JBIWPL010000013.1:0-26019 GCF_044768255.1 Kitasatospora sp. NPDC101157
GATCAAGTGGACGCTGGACTACATGAACACCCGCTACGGCAGCCCGAACGCCGCCTGGGCGTTCTGGCAGACCCACCACTGGTACTGAGCCGACCGATTCGCCTCCTCCCCCCGTGCCTCGGGGTCGGACAGGGGCCACCGAGGTGACCACGAGGGCCTGGGCCCGCGCATGCGCGGGCCCAGGCCCTCGTGGTGTTTCCGTCAACCCGCCTCGCCCTCCCGCAGGATCCCTGTCAGATCCGCCTGCGGGGGCTCGGTGCGGGCAGGAGCTCGCACAGGGTCTTCGGGTCGGGTGCGGTCCGTTGGACGGTGCCGTCGGGGCGGACGAGCGCGGCTGTGGTGCGGCCCCGGCGGAGCCAGCGGTGCAGAGCGGTGCCGGTCGAGGTGGTGACCAGCACAGCGCCTCGGTCGTGGATCCCGGCGCGCAGCGCGGGGGTTACGGCTGCGGAGGTGACCAGTGCGTAGCGGCCGGCGGCCAGGTCGTCGAGGCGTCGGCCGTCCGGCAGCGGGGCGTTGGGGCACAGGCGTCCTGCGAGGCCGCGGCCGAGGCGTCGGCGGTCGAGGCGTCGGCGGTCGACCAGGTTCGAGCGGTGCAGGGCCGGGGTCCGGCTGTCGAGGATGCGGCTGCTCAGGCCAGGTACCCGGTGCAGGCGGGTGCGAGGAGGCGGCGCAGGGCGCTGCCGGTGTCCCCGCCGGCGGTCATGGCGGTGCCGATCAGCTTCGCGAGGCCGGTCACCGAGCGGGTGTGGGGTTTGCGTCACCAACGGACCGGAGGCTCAGACGAGTACCCGCCGGGATCGTCCACCGCGCCGCGATCCTGGCCTGCCGGGCGCCGGTCCCGTGCTTCGCGCCGCCGTCGCTCGTCAACCAGCCGGCCTGAACGGACGAGGTGACCACCTGCCGCTCCTCTCCGATCCCCTCCGGCAAGCCGCAGGGGATCGGAGAAAGACAGGACGCGGGGGCGGGTGCGGGGCCAGGGTGGTGGCCATGATGAACGAGGAGCCGGCGTCATACTCGCAACTGCTCACCCCCGAAGAGGAACTCGCCCACGCGAAGCAGCTGTTGAGCCTCCCAGGGACCGTAGTGATCTGCGGCTCCACCCGCTTCATGACCGAGATGACCGAGGCCGATCTTCGGGAGACCAAAGCCGGAAGGATCGCCCCGCTCCCCGCGGGCGGTGCCCCCGGTCCTGCGGAGTGCGCCAACAGTCCTCCGTCACCCTCAAGGGTGAACAGCGAGGAAGTCTCAGCCGATCTGGTCCGGCGGGTCCACCTTGCCGCCCGGACGCGGGAGCGCGGCTCACCCGAAGCGCACCAGCTCGTCGGCGGCTCATTCTGGGCGATGCCTCGGTGGCGACAGGAGCCGCTGTTCATCGCCGAGCGGGACATGTCGCGCGTCACCGTTCCCGATGTCGAGCCCATCGATCCCGACTTCACCGCCTACGTCTCCGCGCGGGCCGAGCCAAGAGCCGAGGCCCAAGGCTGGTCACCGGCCTTGCGCGAGCGGGTGCTGCGAAGCCTGCACCTGCTGACCGCCGTCCACGGTCCGCACGAACGCATCAAGGCCAGCACCGTCGCCACTCTGCCACGCCAGCGAGCCACACGCGCCAGTACCCGGGTTACCGAGGTCCTCGCCCACCTCGACCTCCTCGACGACGACCGCATTGACCCTCTCGACGCGTGGATCCACCGTCGGCTCAGCGACGTGCACCCGGAGATCCGTGCAGAAGCCCTTGTGTGGATCCGCATCGTCCGATACGGCGGGCCCCGTCGCCGTCCCCGCTCGACCGCCACAGTCCGCAACCAGGTTGACGCCTCGGCCCCATTCCTCCTCGATTGCTCGAAGCGCTACCGCACCCTTCGCCAGGTCACGCGCGCCGACCTCACGGAGTGGCTCGCCCATTGCGCATCACCGCACAACGACGCCGTCGCGCTGCGCAACATGTTCAAGACCCTCAAGAGCCAACGGTTGCTGTTCGTCAATCCCGCACGCGGTCTGCGCTTGGGGCCGAAGCCCACCTCCGTGCCCACGCCACTGAGCGCCGAGGCGATCCAAACTCTCGCCGCGGCCGCCGCCACCGACCCCGCTCTCAAGCCGTTGATCGCCCTCATCGGCATTCATGCGCTCTATCCCCACCAGGCCCGAGCACTGCCCTTGGCTGCCATCGACTTCACCGGCGGCCGGCTCTCGTTCGGTGACATCGACCATCCGCTGGATGCCATCACTCGCCAGGCCGCCGCCGACTGCATCCACCTCCGGAACGCACGCTGGCCACCCACCCGCAACCCCCACCTGTTCATCAGTTCGCAGACCGCGCACTCTCGCACACCGGTCACCATCGGCTGGATGCAGCCCCTGCTCAAGGATCTCCCCGTCACCGCACGACGACTTCGCGAGGACCGAATCCTCGAAGAGGCCGCCGTCACCGGCGCCGACCCGCAACACCTTTGCGCGGTATTCAACATCACCCCCGACACCGGACTGCGCTACACCAGGCCATTCCACCTGTAGGCCCCAGGGCTGCGTTAGCAGTGTCGGTCAATCTCTAGCAGTCGGCTAGCAATCTTCCGACGTGCGTTAGCAACGCCTGGCGAGGTGCGACCGGGCGCTCGGGTCACGGCTGGGGTGGTCGCAAGGCGCCGGCGATGACGGTGGTCACCATCTTGCGGACGGCGGCGGTCTGCGGCGGGGCGCTTGTCCGGTCGGCGAACAGCAGGTGCCCGGCCCCGACGAGGGTGGGGGCGAGTGTGTCGATGTCTGCGTCACCGGCCAGGCGCTCCAACTCCCGCTCCGCGGTGAGGTATGCGGCGATCATGGCGGTGCCCTGCATGGCCAGTGGGATGCCGGTCAGACCGGCCTCGCGTAGCCGGGCGCGGAGGCCGTCGCGGAAGGTGATGAGCGCGACGATCGCCACCGTGACCGGACCGAACAGGTCCTGCAGCGCGTCGGCGAGGTTGTCCACCACGCTCCCGGTCCCGGCGGCCGCGCGCAGAGTCGTGGTCCGGTCCTCGATGCCGCGGACGCGATCGAGGACCAGTTCCGCCAGGAAAGCGTCGAAGTCGGCGAAGTGCCGGTGCAGCACACCCTTGGCACAGTTCGCCTCCTCCGTGACCGCTCGGCTGGTCAACGCGTCGGGTCCGTCCCGAAGCAGGACGCGCTCTGCGGCTTCGAACAACTGGCCGCGCACGTTGTGGATGTGCACCCCTGACGGCATCGTCTCCCTTTCTGCGCCGCCCCGACTTAACAAGTGGGCAACCGCCCATTAGTGTGGGCGCATGCCCACTTTACCGCAGGGACAGCCGGACGCATCCGGCCCCGAGCCCCACCGCCACCGGCAGACAGCCGAGTCGTTCGGCGTGGACGCCGAACGCTACGACCGCGCCCGACCGCCGTATCCCCAGGCCCTGGTGGACAGGATCGTCGCGGCCAGCCCCGGCCGGCACGTCCTCGACGTCGGAGCCGGGACCGGCATCGAGGCCCGGCAGTTCCAGGCGGCCGGCTGCACGGTGCTCGGGGTCGAGCCCGACGAGCGGATGGCCGCCTTCGCGCGACGCAGCCACATCGAGGTCGAGGTCGCCAGGTTCGAGGACTGGCAGCCGGCCGGGCGGCAGTTCGACGCCGTCATCGCCGGCACCGCCTGGCACTGGGTGGACCCCGTCGCCGGCGCGGCCAAGGCGGCCCAGGTGCTCCGGCCCGGCGGCCGACTCGCCCCCTTCCACCACGTCCCCCAGCTCCCGGCCGAGGTGATCGACGCCCTCGCCGAAACACTCCAACGCATCGCCCCCGATTCCCCGTTCAACCCCGGCCTGCTAAGAGGCTCGGCCGTGGACGCCTACCAGCCACTGTTCGCGAAAATAGCCGACGGGATCCGGCAGACCGGCAGCTTCAGCGAGCCGGAACAGTGGCGCTTCGCCTGGGAGCGCACCTACTCCCGAGAGGAGTGGCTCGACCAGCTCCCCACTTTCGGTGGCCTCACCCAACTCCCCGCGGACAAAATGGCGGAGATCCTGGACAGCGCCGGGACCGCGATCGACAAGCTCGGCGGCCACGCCACCATGCCCTACACATCCGTCGTGATCACCGCGAACCGCTCCCATACGGCCTGACCACTGCAAACGCCGGGTGTCGCCGAGCGTGAGGAGACTGATGAGCTCGGCGACACCCGCCGGGGAGCGGGGAAAGTTCTCCGGCTTGTTGCACCGGACCTCAGCCCAACGGTCCGTCCCTGCGGGCCACACGATTGCTAAAGGTCAGCCGATCGGCCCACTGCTAACGCAACATGGAATCCGGAGTTTCAGCAGGACCCACTGCTAACGGAGCGGCTCAACCTACACCACCCCGACCCCTTCGACCTCGAATCCGTCGGAACCGAGCCGCACACAGCCGAGGATCCCCGGTGGCAGGGGCCGAGTTCGTGAGGTCGGCGCCTCAGAAATCGCGAACTCAGGCGCTTCGGTCGGCGACTACATCGGAGACAGCACCCGAGCCGAAATCGCCTGCGCCCGGTCGCTGGGCAAGCCCGTGCGCTTCACGCACCCCGAAGTCGACCCTGACGCCTGACCGTCCGGCGTGGTTTCGGCCGCGTCGGCGGTTCGCCGCAGCGACGGGCACGGCTGTCATCGGACAACGACCCGTCCGTGCGTCACCCCCAGATACTCGACCACTTCCCGAGATCGCGACAGCAACGCCGAGCTCACGCCGAGTACGCACAGTGCCACTTGACCGACGGCGAGGAATGCGTTCTCGGGCAGCAGCCACCTCGGCGCGGCCATGCTCGCCAAGACGCTGAGGACCGTGACAACACCGCTGGCCCCGATCATCGACCGGGCGCCGGCGTGCCGCCGCCGGAGCGAGACCGCGGCCGCCGTCGACATGGCCGCCGGTAGGAAGGAGAAGACGATGGCCGCGCCCCACACCACCACGAGGATCCCGCCTGCGAACTGCGCTTCACCGTCATCGGTCGCCGCGATATCGCGAACGAGACGGGCAACGAGCGCCCCCAGCAGCGCCACCACAAGCCCCCACGAAACGGCGAGGACCATCGACAGCCACCGCATGAGCCGGACCACAGGACGTGCACTCAACTGAACTCCCCAACGCTCGACGCCAGGAGCACCGTAGAGCTCACCGAGCGCGCCGCACATGAGTACACGTACTCAGAGCCCAGACCCCAGACCCTAGACCCCGGTGTGCGGTCGTCGTCACCTCAGCCCCGCCGTCTCGCCCGGGTCGATCGGGATGCTGGATCCGGCCTCCGCCGCGCCCGGGTGACATCGACCGGCCGCAGCGGTGCTGGGGGGCTCTGACTGCGCGGGACGGGAGGCACCGGCTCGACCCTCAGCTTCAGGACCGTTCGCGCAACCACCGGCGGTGGCGCCCCCGTTCGCCCGACGGGCCGCCCCCTGGCCAACCAGCAGCGGACCCGCCGGGTCAGCGCGCCCGGCCCCAAACCCGGACCTCGCACCACTGGCGGAAGGTGCGGGGTGCGATGCCGGTGAGGTTGGTGATGTCGTCGGTGACGACTCCGGCGCGTCCGGCACGGAGGAGCTCATTGAGGTCCTGCACGGCTGCGGCCGTCTCGGGCGGGGTGCCCTGCTCGATGCTGTGCTGGGCGAACTGTTCGGGGGTGAGCGGCACGAACTCGATGGTCCGTCCCAGGACGTCGGCGAGGATCTCGACCTGCTCGCGGGCGGTGAGCGCCTGCGGGCCGTTCAGGATGTAGGCGCGGCCGGCGTGGCCGTCCTCGGTGAGGGCGACGGCGGCGACGCGGGCGATGTCGTAGGTGTCGACGGGCACGGTCCTGCCGGGATCGCTGGCGTCGTAAACGCGGCCCTCGTTGCGGATCGTGGGCAGCCACCACGTCGCGTTCGACATCAAGGTGTTGGCGCGCAGGTAGGTGACGTCGAGCCCGGAGTCGCGGAAGACCTGGTCGCGGCCGGCGATCCTGGCTCCGATCACGGGCAGCGGTTCCAGGACGGTACCGATGGAGGACAGCACCACGATCCTGCGCACTCCAGCGGTGCGGGCGGCCTTGATCATGTTCTCGGCCTGTGCGGGCAGCGGGGCGAGCTGCATGAAGAAGACGCCGTCGACGCCGCGGGCGGCCTCGGTCAGGCTCTCGGCGTCGTCCAGGTCGCCGACGGCGATGTCGATGCCGGCCGGGATCAGTTCGGTGCGAGAGGCACTGCGGACCAGGGCCCGCACATGATGGCCCTGCTCGTGGAGCTGGGTGGTCAGGGCGCCGCCGACGTTTCCGGTGGCTCCGATGACGAGGAAGGAGGACATGACGGATCCTTTCGGGATCGAAATGGGTGGTGGAGCGATTGACGAGGCGGCAGAGGCCCGGATGCCAGGGCAGGTCGCCGTCGCGGTCGCGATCGCGGTCGCGGAAGGTTCCGGTCCCGCCGCCCGGTCGGTCAAAGTGTTCGTCCCTGGCTTCCCCTCCTCTCGGGCCCGGATCGAGTCTGGTCCGGGGGAGCCGGGGCAGCCTGGCCCAGGTCGGGCCACCCAAGAAGCCGGACCGCGCGTCGACAATCAGGCCATGAGCACCGAGAATGCAGCAGTGAGCGGAGGACCGGAGCTGGCGACGATGCTGCGCTCCTGGCGCGCCCGGGTCCGCCCGGAAGACGTCGGCTCCCCCTTCGCCCGAGGCACCCGCCGCACCCCGGGGCTGCGCCGCGAGGAGGTCGGCTGGCTGGCCGGTGTCTCGCCCGACTACGTCAAACGCCTCGAACAGGGCCGCGCGCACCCCAGCGCCGACGTCCTGCGGGCCCTCTGCCGCGCACTGCGACTCACCGACGCCGAGTTCACCTTGGCCTGCCGACTCGCCGGCCACGCCGCCGAGCTCGACGGGACCGTCCCCCAGCTGATCGGCCCCAGCGTGCAACGGCTGCTCAGTCGGCTCTCCGACGTGCCGATCGCGGTCTTCGACGCGGCCTGGACCCTGCTGGAGCACAACGACCTGTGGGCGGCCCTGCACGGCGAGACGCGACGCCGCGCCGGCCGCGAGACCAACCTGGTCTGGCGCACCTTTCACGACGACCCCGGCAGGATCCGGCACCCCTCCCCGGAAGACCACCGGGCCTCCCTGGTCGCCGACCTGCGCGACGTCGCCTCCCGCTACCCGGCCGACCGCCGGCTGGCCGCCATGATCAGCGACCTGCGCCGGTCGAACGCCGACTTCGCCCGACTGTGGGACGGCTCCGCCGTCGCGCACCACGTCAGCGGACGCAAGACCATCGACCACCCCCAGCTCGGCGCGATCGAACTCGACTGCGACGTACTCTCCCTCCACGGCGCGGACCTGCGCATCATCGTCTTCACCGCCGCCCCCGACAGCGAAGCCGCCGACAGACTCCGGCTCCTGACCGTCATCGGCCTCCAGGACATGACCTCGCCAACCCCCGGCTCACCCGCCCGTGCGAAGGACCGCGGCCCGGGGACCGTCTGAACCTTGGACACCGCCCCACCACCCGAAGGGTGGGGAACCAAGCCCGGCAGACCGACGAACTGCGCACCTTCCACGAGGACATTGCCAACGAACTGCCCATCACACGCGCCCGCTTCGGCCGGCGCCGAGGCCTCTCCGTCGTCCTCCCGGTAGCACACCAGGCACGTCTCGTCTGTCCCGCGAGTTTCGACGTCCACCCGGACCCGACGGGTGCTTTCGGCACTCCACGGGCGGACCGCTGCCCGACTACCGTTGTTCCGTATGACCCACACTCAGATCGAGGTCACAGCGGAGTTGGTCCGCCACCTGTTGCGTGACCAGCATCCCGACCTGGCCGATCGCCCGGTGAGGCTCGGCGCGCGTGGTTGGGACAACCAGCTGTGGCGGCTCGGCGACGACCTCGCCGTACGGATGCCCTGGGCGACACAGTCCGCCGATGCGCTGCTGCGCAGGGAGCATGCCTGGCTGCCCGCTCTCGCCCCGCACCTTCCGCTGCCGGTCCCCGTTCCGCAGCGTCTCGGCGAGCCCTCCGAGCGGTTTCCGCGGCCCTGGATCGTCACCACCTGGGTGCCGGGTGAGCCCGCCGACCGCGCCCCTGCCACGCGTGCTGCGGACGCGGCCGACAGCTTGGCCGCCTTCCTGACGGCTCTCCACCGACCCGCTCCCCCAGCGGCCCCCCGCGGCCGCGGGGGGCCGCTGGCCGACCACGCCGAGGGCTTCGCCGAGCAACTCGCCTCGGCCACCGACATGGGGCTGATCCCCGACCAGGACGCCGTCCGCGCCGTCTGGGACGACGCCGTTACCGCACCGGACTGGACAGGCCCGGCACTCTGGCTCCACGGCGACCTGCATCCGGCCAACATCCTCACCGCCGACGGCACCTTCTGCGGCGTGATCGACTTCGGCGACCTCTGCGCGGGCGATCCGGCCTGCGATCTCGCCGCCGCGTGGATCCTGCTGCCGGACGGCGCCGCCGACCGCTTCTTCGGGGCCTACCAGCCGTCCCCGGACATCACGACCCTGCGCCGCGCCCGTGGCTGGGCGGTGCTGCGCGCCCTCAGCGGCATCCTCATCGGTGAGGCCGGCATCCACGGGCGCCCCGGCGGCAAGGTCACCTGGGGCCCGCCCGCCCACGCCGCGTTGCGACGACTCGTCGCAACGGTCCGCCGTCCTGATGAGCACGACCCGGTGGCCACCGAGCCCGTGGGGCGGGTCCGGCCACACGGCTGATCTGCCCAATCCCCGGAGCACAGGGCCGACGCCATGAAACCGCTGTCGGCAATCGTCACGGCACTCCGGGCGGCTCTCGTTCTCGCCGCCCAAGGGGCACCGACACGGTTCCGGCCCAGGCCTTGTGACGCTGACACTCTGCGTTATCGAGGATGGCCGGCCACGGAAGGACCTTCGCTATGCCCCCAGAGGCACGGTTCCCCACGGGTCGAGGCCCGTACTGCGCCAGCGGCGCCGGTCCCGCCTGTGGACGAACCGCGAGCCCTCGTAGCACAGATCGCCGATCCAGAAGTCGGGGAGAAGGACGCGCTTGAGTAGAAGGGCGGAGCCGGAGCGCCCGAACATCTGTCGTTTCAGCATCTTGATCCGGTCAACGGCGCCATCAGCCTGTTCGAGCCCTGGAAATCAGATGACCGCAGCTGCCCTCGTCTTCGACAATGGCGCATGTTGATTGAACACTGGCCGCTGTTAGGCCTTCGTCTGAACACTCCCGGCCTGGAACTCCGGCTGCCCACCGACAGCGAGTTGGCCGGCTTGGCCGACCTGGCGGCGGAGGGTGTCCACGAGCCGGACCGCATGCCCTTCCTCGTGCCGTGGACCGACCTCCCTCCCACGGAACGGGCACGCTCGGTGGTGCAGCACCACTGGTTGCGCCGAGGGAACTGGTCGCCGGACAACTGGGCCCTGAACCTGGCCGTCTTCGAAAACGGCCAGGTCGTCGGCCTGCAGACCATCGCCGCCCGCGACTTCGCCGTCCTGCGGGAGGTCACCACCGGCTCCTGGCTCGGCGCGCGACACCAGCGACAAGGCATCGGCACCGAGATGCGCGCCGCCGTCCTGCACCTGGCCTTCGCAGGCCTGGACGCGCTGGAAGCGACATCGGGTGCCTTCGAGGACAACGCCTCCTCGTTCGCCGTGTCGCGGAAGCACGGCTACGAGTCCGACGGCATCGAGCGTCATGTGGTCCGCGGCCGGCCTGTGACGAACAGGCGGCTGAGACTGAAGCGCGACCGCTGGGAGGCGCATGCGCACACCCCCGTCGCGATCAGCGGACTCCTGCCCTGCCTGCCGATGTTCGGACTGCCGAACCAGAGCGGTTCGAATCATCAGCGGTCGGCTGAGCGCTGACAACCAAGGGACGGCGAAAAGACCCGCCGACGGCCGGACCGACCAGACGAGCGTGACGGACCGGGACCGGGCGCCCCAGACCGGAGAGCGCCCGGCCCCACCGACCAACGCGGCCGGCACCAGCCGGACGCCAGGAAGGAAAGCCCGGCGCAGCGACCGGACACACCGGCCAAGGCCACCCCACCCCCACCACAACCACAACCACCGGGCAGGGGCCCAGGAAGACATCGCGCGTGGTCAAGGTCAAGCGGGACGGGTCTTATCGGCGGCCTGGAGTGGTGGGTTGCCAGGCGAGATCGAGTGCGTCGTCGATGGTGGCGGTGCTGGGCTCTTGGGAGCCGCCGAGGGCCGCGTGGCCCAGCAACACCGGTGTCCCGGCCTCCAGCGCATGGGCGATGTCCTGGAGCATCGAGGTCACCGAAGCCCACTGGGGCACGTCCAGGTTCCAGGTCTCGTGGTCCCAGAGGAGTACGGCGCCGTGGGTGTCACCGGGGCGCAGGTCGATGATCAGTCCGTCGCCGCCGGGGCTCAACGCGATCGGCATGAACTCCCGCTGGTAGCGGCTCTCGGGCTGACCGTTCTCGTCGAATGAGTCGCCTTCCTGCTCTGCGACCAGGAGCCAGATCTCATGAGTCTCCAGGGCCTCGTCCAGCGAGACCGGGGCGAACGCGTCCGGAATCCAGTAGCTCACGGTGACGTCGGGCAGCAGCCACCAGGCCCGCAGGTCGGCGGGCAGGGGGAGGCCGAGGTCTGCCTCGAACGCGTCCAAGCGGGCGGCATCCGGCGCCGGTCTCGCCGGGCTCCGTCGGGTGTGCGCAGTGAGCCAGGTACCGACGCGGCTCCAGGAGGTCAGGACGTCGTGATCAGCCGTTGTCATAGCGGGCAGTTTGCCTCACTCGGCGAACCGTTCGTGCGCCGCTACGGCGAGCCCGCCCCTGGCCCCCGGGCGGACCCGTCAACCGAGCTTGGACACCTGGTAGTGGCTGATGTACCAGCGGTCGGCCGCCCGCTTGACCACCAGGCTCAGGTTCACCGTCAGTGTCGGCCGGTCGGTGAACGAGAAGTCGACACTCGTGTAACCGAGCACGACGCCGTCGGCCAGCTGCCGGGTTTCGAGGATCCGGTAGTCGGCGGTCATCCCGAGCGGCTGGGAGCCGTAGTAGTCGGCGATGCCGCGGCGACCGACGGTGTACGGATGGAGGCCCTGGAAGATCGCGTCCTCGGCGAAGCAGGAGGCGACCCGCTCGGGCTGGTGCGCGTCGACGGCCGCTTTCCACTCGTCGAGGATGCCGCGGAGGATCTTCCCGTTGTCCGCTGTGCTGCTCGTGCTGTCCCCTGTGCTGTTCGTCGGAGTCGTGGTGTCGCCGGCGTGGTCGGGGTCGCTCGGGTGGGGCGAGAGCGGGGTGACCTCGTCGGTACGCCAGATGCGCAGCGGCATGGAGGCCAGGACCTCCTCCAGCCGGCCGTCGTCGTCGGCGGCGAAGAGCCCGAGGGTGCGCCACTCGCCCGGTCGCAGGGGAGGGCGCCACAGGCGGAGCAGGTGTCCCTGCGTCGCGAGCTCACGCGCCCGTGCGGCCTCTCGGGCGCGGATGTCCTCGACAGCCTGTTCCGGGGTCCCGTCCGGGACGTGGGTGGTCATCGTGACGAGGAATTCCATGATCACCTCTTTCGGGGAGCCGACCGTACGGGAGCCGCCGTGCGGTTGGCCGACGCGCCTCTCCCAGTCTGCTCCAGCCAGGTCGGGCGGTCCTGACGAGCGAGCCCCAGCCGCCTACTTGGCCTGCCAACCGCTGCCGGCGCCGCTCGCCCCCGGCTGCCGCCGAGCAGCACCCCGACTACACGGCGCACCTGTGCCGTGTCGCGAGCCCTACCCTTGGTGATCAGCCGCACGGCACGAGTCCGGCACTTGCCGACGCACCCGACCGGCCGTTTCGCAGTGCGACCGCCGACCGGCGCCTACCGCATTCCGACAGCCTCCGAGCCGTCCGGATGGGCCACCCCAAGATTGCCGTGTGCGCGTCAATTCTAGGGTGGAGCGGGGTGGAGCATGCGGGTAAACCTGTGCGGTAGAAGCGGAAGAACCCGATCCGCAGTGTGAGTGGACCGCCGTCCTGCCGGATCATCATGGCGAGCGACAGGAGCTGATCCAGAGTCCACCATGCCGGCTGCGTAGGTCAGGACCGGGAGCAGTTGTCGGCGGGTTCCGAGGGCGACCCGGAACCGGCCGAACTCCGGAGGGACAGCCCACGTTCAAGGCCGACCGGGAGGGCCGATCGGACCGAGGGGGATGACCCGGTCGGTGACGGGGATCAGGCAGCGCTGCTCACTGCACGCGCCGAAGCTCACCACCGCCTCAGCCGGCCCGCCGTCGGATCGGCGGACCGGGAGGGTGACGGTGACCGCGCCGTCCGGGTAGACCGGCAGTTCCACGCCCAGGCCCAAGGGGCTGACCGTACGCAGCGGACGATCGGCCCGGGCGACGCCGTCCGCGGCCAGGCCGCCGCGCGCCGTCAGCCGGGTCGGCAGGCCGAGCCCGTCGACCCCGCCGGCCGGCAGGTCAACGCTGTACAGGTGGAACCCGGCCTGCTCGGGGGTGAAGGTGGCGCTGAGCAGTTGCCGCCCGCCCTCCCCGGGCTCAAGGCGCACGGAGACCGTGACCCCGCCGCCGCTGTAGCCGGCGGTGGGGACGGCCGCCGGCGCCGGATCCGCGGCGCAGCCCGCCGCCCCGAGCAGCAGCAGCGTTGCGACCGCCGACCCTGCGCGGGACCGCCCAGCCGGACTCACTTCTGCGACCAGCGCTTGAGGTAGGCGGCGACCGTGTTCGCGCTCATGCTGCGGGCGTTGGAGAACGCGCCGTCGTTGCTCGCGGTGCGCACCGCGCCGTCCGGGGAGAGCACCACCAGCGCGGGAATGCCGCTGAGCTGGAGGTCGACGTACTGGGCCGCCAGGTCGAGGTTGTGGTCGAACCTGCCCACGTCCACGGCCACCACCCGGTAGTCGTCCCGCAGGAGCGGGGCGACCTGCTCGGAGCGGAACAGCTTGTCGAGCACCTTGCAGTCGGGGCACCAGTTGGCCCCGAAGTCGATCAGCACCGGCCGCTGATCGCCGGCCGACAGGGCGAGCGCCGCCTTCAGATCGGCCGCGGCGTCCCGGTTCGGGTCGTACCCGTCCGGCAGCTTCCCGGCCCCGGCGCTCGCGGTCGCCGAGCCCGTCGACGCCGAACTCGTGGTCGCCGAACTCGCGGTCGCCGAGCCCGTCGACGCGGAACTCGCGGGCGCGGCAGCTGCGGTGGCCGTCCCCGTCGGCGCGGCAGTAGGGGGCGTCCCGGCTGCGTCAGCCGCCCCGCCCGTGGCGCTGCCGCCCGAGCCGCAGCCGGTGGTGAGTACGGTCGCCAGGACAGCACTGGCAAGCAGAGCGCGGCGCTGCCGCATGAGTTCCCCCCGATGTCGATCGCTGACCCAGGGAGGATAGCGGGGCCACGGCCTCCGGCCAGCAGCGGTACCTGTTCGAAAGCCGGTGCCGGACGGCCACCCGTCGGCTGTGTCTCGTCGAGGACGGGGCCCTCCCCCACCCCTACGGCCGGGTATTCGGCCCGGGCTGCCCGCACTCGGCGGGCACACCCGATACGGGCTCAGCGTGGCGACGTGGCGGGTCCGGTGTGCCGCCTCGATCAACCGCACGGGCCCCGCAGGCGGGACGGGCGTCATCTCCGGCCCGTTCGACGGCGTCACCAGCGGGCAGCGGGCTCCTGGAGCGGTGGGGGCTCATGGTCCTGCCCGGCGACGCGGGGACGCTGGTGATGACAACCCGGGCCGGGCCCGTCCGTCACACCCGGCTCACCCCGTGTCCGGGTCTGCCCGGCCTCCGGCGCCGGCCCCTCGGGCGGCCGCCGACTCGCTCCGCAACCCGCCGACGAGCGCAGCCAGTTCCGCATAGCCCGGCAGGGGCGGGGTCTCGGACACGAGCCCCAATGATCAACCAGCAGGCCGTCGGGATCAACGCGGTGTGCCAGGGCCACCGACCAGTCACCTACCGTCAAACATCTTCGGCGGGAGAGCGCAGCAGCGATGGCCGGCATCTACGCAGTCACCCCTGATGGACAGCTTATACAGTTCGCCGATATATGTAGCCGTATGACAGAGCGTCCCATGCAGGAGCCCACGCTGCTCCTGCTCACCGCGCTGGCCGATGCCCCCAGGCACGGCTATGCCCTTCTCCGGGAGATCGCCGCGATCTCCGACGGCCGGGTCAGGATGAGAACCGGCACCCTCTACGGCGCTCTCGACCGCCTGCTAGGCCAGGGGCTGATCGAGGTCATCGGTGACGAGGTGGTGGGCGGGCGCGCCCGGCGCACGTACGCGCTCACAGATGGCGGGCAGGCCGCGCTGGCCACCGAGACCGAGCGTCTGCGGGCTGTCGTCGCCGAGGCGCAGCGCCGCCTGTCCACCGCCCGCCCGAGGCTGAGGGGGGCAACCGCGTGACGAATCGTTCGTTGAGGGCCGCGCTGAGCCTGTACCCGGAGTGGTACCGGCACGAGCGCGGCGAGGAGATCACCGCCGTGTACGACTTGGTGGGGCGGGACGGCGGACGGCTGCTGCGCCTGCGCGAACTCGCCGGCATAGCCGGGCACGGCCTGCGCGTGCGGACGGGGCTGACCTCCGGCGGTTTGGCGGGGCAGGTGCTCGCACAGGCGGTGCCGTTCGCACTGGGAGCCGGTCTTGGACTCCGGCTCAGCCTCTCCTGGCTGCTGCAACCCTGGCCGAGCAGCCAGGAGAGCGGCGGTGAGCATGCGTGGCAACTCGCCCTGGTCGCCGTCTGGGCGCTCGCGGTGCTGGCGGCAGTCGCCGGGCGGTGGGGCGCGGCGCGCTGGATCGGCGCGGCGGCCGTGGCCCTCGGCCTGGTGGAGGCGGTGGACAGCTTCCTCTCCGGTTCCCTGTTCGTCCTCGTGGGGTGGGCGAGCGGGCCGCTGCTGTGGCTGGCTCTGCTGCTGATGGCACCGCCGGACCTGCTCAGTGGCCGCCCCCGCCGGACGCTGCCGATGGCGGTCGCGGGTGCGATGCTGTCCTGGCTGCTGCTGCTCGGCCCGGACTATCTGCACACTCCGCTGGTATGGGACCCGAGTTGGCGCCCGCTCCAGCTCCTGCTGGCCGCCCTCCTCCTGCTGGTGGCAAACCGGCGTCGGCTGTGGCCTGCCGGGATGGTCGTCGGCGCACTGCCTCTGCTGCTGACCTTCACTCTGCCGAGCGTCATCAGCTACTGGGAGGGTCCGATCGGCATGCTGGCGGCCGGCGGGTTCGCGGTGGTGCTGCCGTTGCTCGCGCTCCGGCTCATCAGGGCCGTCCGCGCGAAGGACGAACCGCCTGCGGCCGTCTGACCTCGGCGGACGTGGGGGGGGCGGCCCCCCCCCCCGGGTCGCGGGGCTGGGTCGGGGCGGCGGGGGCGGCGGGGGCCGCGCGCGCGCGGGGGCGGCCGGGGGGGGGGGGCCGGGGCCCCCCCCCCCCCCGCGGGGGGGGGGGGGGCCCCCCCCCCACGACGTGGAGCTCGGGCCCGGCGAACGGCTTGGGTGCGGGCCCGAGGGGTGGCAAGGACACGCAAGGCATCGCCGCCCGCAGGGCCGAAGGGAGCACGGTGGAGGTCGCCGTGCGGGCCGGCCACCCGCTGGCCGACCTGGTGGCCTGGACGGGGGCCTGGCCGTGCGTGCGACGGCGACCGCAACTGTGCCCCGGGATCGCGGACCGTCGCCCGCACCCACGGCCACCTCGCCTGGTCCCCGGGCCGACGTCAGCCAGTCGGCCCGGCGGCGCGGTGGCGTCCCCCTGTTCGGCACGCCGTCGCCGTAGCGCCGCTGACCGGGGCGTCGATCCAGCGCGACGAGGCGTTCGAGCGTAGGAGCCGGCCTTCCGCGGCTGTCCACCCCAGGGTTGGCTCCGCCTCCCGGCGGACCACCGGCCGCAGGCCGGCACTCACCTCGGCGGACGCGTACGCGGGCCGGGCGTGTCCGCCGTGGCGGACCAGGGCCGGCCCGCCCGTGGGAGCGGAGGCAACTCAACCGTGGGGTTGGCGGGCGTCTCAACAGCAGGGTCGACGGCCAGTCAGACCGCGCGTGTCACGGTTGGCGTGCCACGGAGAGGGCGAGGCGCCGACGATGGCCGGCGCTACGCGACCGCCCCGGTCCGGGAGACCCGTCAACCGCGAGGGACGGGCACGCCCGGGACCCAGCCTTCGCGCCGTGTTGCGCCACCGACGAGATCCACAGACGAAGGACGGACGGAGGAACGATGAACGGAGGAAGAGTGAAGCGGATCCACCGCCTGCTGGTGATGGTGACCGGCATGCTCGTGCTGGGTGCCGCAGGAGCAGTCGCACCGGCGGATGCAGCGACCGTGGCGACCAGTTCGAGCTGCGCGTCCAGGAGAGACCGGACCCCGCCCGTGCCCCCGTTCCGCTGATCATCGCCGCTCCCGCCGCAGCCCCGGGACGATCAGCGGCGGGTCCCGGCGCTTCCCTCCCCGGTACCAAAGAGGGAAACGCCGGCGATCTCCGCCGCCGGGACTACGACGCCGCCAGGACTACGACGCGACCAGGACTACGACGCGACCAGGACTACGACGCGGCCGGGCGCAGATTCCGCAGCGAGGGCGTGGCCAAACCGGCGATCCCAGCCCCGCAGCCAACGACAGCGCACAGCACGACCGCACTCCTGGCGTCGACCGCGCCCGCGAGCCAGCCCAGCACGTTGTTCGCCACCACCAGCGACAAGCTCTGTACGAGCGTCAGCAACGACTGGACCCGCGACAGATGCGTGTCCGGAGCTTCGGCCAGGACCAGCGGGCCCAGGTGGCACGCGAACATGCCCGACCCCGCACCGATCACCACGGCTGCGACAACGGCCCCGGCAGGAGCCGGAACCACGGCGAGTCCGCCGATTCCCAGCGCGGCGAGCCCGAGGCCCAGGCACGCGCCCACGCCGACCCGGCGCATCGGCCCCAGTCGGGCAGCCAACAGCGCGGCCAGGAGGATCCCGGCCCCCTGCCCGCCAGCGACCAGGCCCGCGGGCCCCGGACCCCACCCGTTCGACCGGGCCAGCAGCGGACCGAGCAGAGCGGCCACCGGCAGCCCCCCGTCGCAGCCGCACCCGTCAGCAACAACGCGGGTCACAGGAGTGGATCCCTCGCCACACGCCTCACCCCGTCGGCGATCCCCGCGAGCAGGCTCTCCGCAGGAGGGGACGGTTGCGCCTCGGCCGCCGGGCGCAACCACACCATGACCGCCAGGACGGCAGCGAAGGTGCCCGCGTCGACCAGGGCCGTCCCGCTCAGGCCCGCGACCGCCACCGACACCGCCCCCAGCGGCGCCCCGAGCAGGGAAGCCACCTGGCCACCGGCCTGCCGCAGGGCCATCGCCCGGGGCAGGTGCTCCTTGCCTACCAGACGGCGCGGCATGGATCCCGTCGCGGGGAGATAGAACGCATCAACGGTACCGACCACGGCGGCGAACCCGAGCAGCATCCACGGGGGTGTCCCCCAGGCCCGGCCCGCCGCGGCCAAGGCGAGTACGGCTGCGAGCATCACCGCATCCCCGGTGATCATCACGCGGCGGGCACCGAAGCGGTCACTCACTGCCCCACCCAGCAGCAGGAGCACGGTCCGCGGCAGGGTGATCGCGGTCAGCACCAGTGCGGCCGTCGGACCGCCGTGAGCACTGGCCGCCCACCCGAGAGCGAAGGAGAGCGCAGCGTCACCGATCAGTGAGGCCCGGGTCCCCGCGAGCCAGAACAGGTACGACCGGGGAAGAGCTGACCGGGAGCAACGGAAGGATGGTGAGCCCACGGATTTCGTGGTGCCGAGTGATGCCATGGCCGCTGACCATAGGGCCCTCCCGTTGGTCGAGGGCCAGCAGCAGGTGACGCACCGTCTGCTGGACAGCGTCCCCGCCGACCACGACACCCGGTCCGAGCCGCCCGCTCCGGAGGCGCGGACGGTGCCGAGGACGACGCGGCACGACGGCGGCCCCGCCCCCCGTCGCGGCCCCTGCCCCTGCCCCTGCCCGTCGCTGCGCTCCCCCGCGAGAGCAAGGACTCCTACATCGCGCGCCTGGTACTGGCCACGTCACCGGGGTCGGTTCCGTCGTGGATGGTCAGTGCTCCGGCGAGGTCGAGGTCGTCGGCGGTGCCGTGTGCGCCGGCGCGGACGAGCAGCACTGCGCCGAGCGCGGTGCTCCAGAACGTCCTGGCTTCCACGTTGAGCGGTCGACGGGTCCTCCAGCCGCGACTGTCGATGAGCTGGCTCACGAAGCGCTCGGACTGCCGGAACAGCAACTGGAGGTGCTGGTCGACCACGGAGGCGAGTTCGGGCTTGGAGATCCCGGCGGCGAGCGCTCGCGTGACCGACGGGAGCGAGGGCATGGCCAGTACGGCGCGGGCGATGTTGCGCCGGAATGTCGCCGCATCGGGGGCTTGGCGACCGATGCGTTCGATCCGTCGGGCGTCGTGCAGCAAGCCGAGGAAGGCGGCGTGCACGAGGAGCGAGTCCTTGGAGCCGAAGTGGTAGGTGACCTGGTTGGGGAAGACGCCTGCCGCGTTCGCGATCTCCGCGACGCTCACTTCGGCGCCGGGCCGCTCCTTGCAGAGCCGTGCAGTTGCCTCGATCAGCCGACGCCTCGTCGCGCGACCGCGGTCACGCGACCGAGCCGACGTTGATCGTTCCTCGGTTCGCTTCTTCTCCACAGCGAAATTGTATGTGATACAACAGGGCCGTTCGCTTGTATCGCATACAAGAAGGGTTGAGGGGCATGCACCGGACTGAAGTCGTCGTGACCGGACTCGGCGCGATCACACCACTCGGGGCGGACGTGGCGTCCACCTGGGAGGCTCTGCTGGCCGGCGAGTCGGGCATCCGCGGGGACGTCCTGCGCGGCCACGAGGACGTCCGTCTTCCCGATACCGTCGCGGGGACGATGGCGATCGACCCCGCCGAGTTGCTGCCACCGGTACAGGCCAGGCGGCTCGACCGCTCGCAGCAGGCGGCCCTCATCGCGGCGGCCGAGGCCTGGGCCGACGCCGGCGCCCCGGAGGTGGACCCGGATCGGCTCGCCACGGCGATCGGCACGGGCATCGGCGGGATAGGGACGCTGCTGAAGGAGGACGACGCACTGGAAGCGGCCGGGGCCCGGCGCGTCTCGCCACGCACGGTCCCGATGCTCATGCCCAATGCGGCGGCAGCGCTGATCAGCATCGAGTACGGCGCACGGGCCGGGGTCTACACGCCCGTCTCGGCGTGCTCCTCCGGTGCCGAGGCGATCGCTCTGGGGGCCAGGCTCATCCGGGCCGGCGAGGCGGACGTGGTCATCGCGGGCGGGGCCGAGGCCGCAACCACCCCGATCACCGTCGCCAGCTTCACCCAGGCACAAGCACTGTCGAGGCACACCGCCGAACCCGCCTCGGCGTCACGGCCGTTCGCCGCGGACCGCAGTGGATTCGTCCTCGGCGAAGGCGCCGCTGTCATGGTGCTCGAAAGCGCCGAGCATGCCGGCGCCCGGGGGGCGCGCGTCCACGCGGTGCTCGCGGGCGCCGGCATCGCCGCCGACGCCCACCACATCACGGCGCCCGCTCCCGACGGCTCCGGTCAGATCTCCGCCATGCGCAAGGCCCTCGCGCAAGCCGGTCTGGCTCCCGAGCGGATCAGCCACATCAACGCCCACGCCACCGGAACTCCGGTCGGCGACATCGCCGAGGCACACGCGATCAGGGAGGTCTTCGGCCACGCCACCGTGACGGCCCCCAAGGCCGCGCTCGGTCATCTCTTCGGCGCGGCCGGCGCGATCGAAGCACTCATCGCCGTCCTCAGCGTGGAGCACGGTGTCATCCCACCGACCCGAACCTCACCGAGGCCGGTGTCGATCCCGACATCGATCTCGATGTCGTCGCAGAGCGACGAGACGTCCCCCAGGAGGCCGTGCTCAGCAACTCCTTCGGCTTCGGTGGGCAGAACGTCTCGCTCGTCGTCACCGGTACGCGGCAGCACGCGTCCCGTACGGCCTCGACGACACCGTGACCGACGCGACCGCACCGTAGAACCGACAACACGGCGAGACGGCGAGACGGCGGCAGGGTCTTGGGAGACCAGGGCCGAGAAGCCTGCCGCCGACCGACCCCCGACCGGCACCCCTGACCGCTGCACCCGCGAGCTGCGCGGGAGACGTCGCTCTCCCGCCCGGTCCGGTCAGAAGACCACCGAGCGCTGACCGGGGTCGACCGGCCCCTCCCCCGAGGGGGCCGGGCGACCCCGGTGGTCCGGGTGCCCGGCGGATCAGACGGCCGGCGGCGGCAGGTGGCGCAGCCGGCTGACGGGGGAGACGGCCAGCGGGACGAGCATCAGGGCCGAGCCGACGGCGATCGCGGCGAGTCCCCTCGTACTCTGACGGTTGGGACGGCGGCCGGCTGACTGCTTGAACTCTGCCATCGCGCGCCCACCCGCGTCACGGGCGTCCGCCTGCGCGGCACGCTGGTCCGGGACAGGGGCTGCCCTGGCTTGCCGACGCCACCGTGGTGATCGCCCCAGACGCAGGGAGACCGTCGGCTTGGTGGCGCTGGAGGCCATGAGCGTCGGTACATCGGTCGTCGCCTTCCGGGTCGGACACCTGCCCGCCCTGATCAGCCCGAGCGTCAACGCGCGCACCCGGACACCCGGCGGACCAGGATCGCCGAGCGCGGGACCCACAGGTCAACCCACCGACAGACGATCAGTACCGGTGTTGGCTCAGCTCTCGCGCCGAGTGGTCGGCCAGGGGATCTCCTGGAGAACGTCCTCGGGAGTCGGCACCGCGTCCGGGTAGTGACGGCGGATCTCCCGGACCACCGAGGCATCCGCGGTGCAGAGGTCCCAGCTCGTGCTGTCGAACTCCCGCAGCACCACCCTCAACTCGTCACCTGCGTACCCCGCGAAGTCGGCGTCAACGAACTGAAGGTCCGGCGAGACCAGGGCCAGTAGCTCCAGGGTGCCGATCCCGGCACCGGAGGAAGCCTTCTCGATCTCGGCGAACCTGGTGACCAGTCGAGCATCGTCGATCCGCACCTTCCAGGTGAGACCGAGCCCGAAGTTCCCGAGGCGCACAAGGAGTTCCGCCAGCGTGACGTAGTACCGGCTGGAGGCGTGGCCCTGCCCAGGAAGACGGTCCCGCCAGGCCGCGAACGTGATCGACTGAAATGCATCAGGGGGCCGTGCCATCGATGCGGGCTCCGTTCGCTTGCGAGGATCAGCGGGCTCTCACATCATGATCTTCCTCAACCGCAGCTGCAGATCGTTTTGAAACCGTCAGTCAGGCCCTCCCGGGTGTCCGGGAGGGCCTGGGGGCGTTCTGCGCCACCCGCCACGAGGACGGAGGTCAGGCGGCGGCGGTGGGAAGGCCGGCCTCGACCCAGTCCTGGATGCCCTCCCGGTACTTGCGCACATTGGTGTAGCCGAGGGCGAGGAGCCGGTCGGCGACCTGTCCGCTGTTGGGGCACGCAGGGTTGGAGCAGTAGGTGACGATCGCGGCGTCGCGGTCGGGGAGCACGGTGGCCGCCCGGGCGTCGACGTCGGCCGGGATCAGCTCCACAGCGCCGGGCAGGTGCTGTCGGGCGTAGTACTCGCCGCCGAGGGCATCCACGACGGTCACGGTCCCGCCTTCTATCGCTGCCGCCAGCTCGTCTCGGGTGATGAGGGGGGTCATGCCACTACCTCCGGGGGAATCGGACTACAGTCCACTTATGACCCGAGACGATAACGGACTGCGGTCCGTTTCTGCAATGCCGATGCCGCTGGAACTGCTGCGGACGAAGCCGCCCAAGGAGCGGGCGGACGCGGCCCGGAACCGGGCCGCGGTGCTGGAGGCGGCCGCCAGGCTGTTCGCCCGGCACGGCGTCGAGGCGGTGTCCATGGATCAGGTCGCCGCAGCCGCCGGCGTCGGCAAGGGGACCCTCTTCCGCCGGTTCGGGGACAAGTCCGGGCTGGCCACCGCCCTCCTGGACGCCCGCGAGCGCGTGCTGCAGGAAGCGGTCCTGCACGGCCCTCCCCCGCTCGGCCCCGGGGCTCCGGCCGAAGAACGCCTCACCGCGTTCGTCAACGCCTACTTCGACTACCTGCTGGAACACCTGGCGCTGGTCCGGATGTCCGAGACCTCCAGTCCCGGAGCCAGGTACAGGATCGGGGCCTACCGGTTCTGGCACCGCCATGTGGCGATCCTGCTCGCCGGCACCCCCGACCCCGACGACACCGCCCACGCCCTGCTCGCCGCCCTGGGAGCCGAGCACGTCGCGGCCCTCCTGCCGGAACTCGGCGAACAGCGGATGCGTGCCGGCCTGCTCCGCCTCGCCCGGGCCATGACGTGACAACCACCCCGCCGGCACCCCGCCGGCACCCCCGTCGGCCGGGGAGGTCGACCGACCCCTCGACGGCCCGGGGACCTCGACCGACCCCTCGACGGCCCGGGGAGCTCGACCGACCCCTCGACGCGCGTGGTGACGGCCGACCAGGTCCTATTCGCGGATGCCTGCGGCTTCGATCGCCCGCCGACGGGTTGCCCGTGCGGTCGCTTGTGACGCGGTGACCACGGTGACGAGGGCGCAGAGCGCGATGGTCCCTTCGATCCGGGTCCACGGGATCACCGTCGGTGCGCCGGTCACGAGCCTGCTCAGCGAGACGTGCTGGGTCGCCGCGGCGAGGCCGGTCGCCACGGCGGCGAGCACGGTGCCGACGACCACCGCGACGGCCGCCTCGGCCGCGGCCACCTTCACGATCTGCCTGCGCACCGCACCGGCCAGCCCGAGCAGGGCGAACTCCCGCCGGCGCCCGGCCACCGCCATGACCAGGGTGTTGGCGACCGCGATCAGCGCGTAGGCCAGCGCGATCCCCAGGATGATCACCGCCGCGTTGTCCGTCTGTTCTGCGGCGTGCGCGCGCTGGGCCTCCAGGTAGGCGTCGTACGTCACGACGTGTGCGCCGGAGCCGGCCAGCGCCTGGTTCACTGCGGCGGTCTGCTGCTCGTCGAGCGGCCGGCCCGTGCCCGTCCGCGAGTCGAGGTAGACCCGGTCGGGCACCATCGCGCCGGTCAGCGACGCGGACAGGTAGGTGTCGTCGCCGTTCAGGCCGCGTTCGACGACGGCTGCGATGACGGTCGGGACCCGCGCGCCGGTCGGCAGCAGGGTGACCACCTCGTCCCCGGCCGAGAGGCTGTCGGACCGGGCCGCGTGCTCGTCGATGACCAGGAAGTTCTCGGGCAGCGAGGTGAGCGAGCCGGAGAGCACCGGCGGCGTGACGGTGGTGCCCAGCGCGGACGCGGGTACCGCGTTCGTGGTCAACGAGTCGATCTGGTCGCCCTTCGCGGTGCCGATCCGGATGTTCATCGAGGTGACCGGGGTGGCCCGGATCCCGGGCACGGCCGCCAGTTTCTCCAGCGTCCGCGCGTCGATCCCCAACCCGCCGGGCACCACCACGTCGGCCGCGTGGATCTCCTGCTGCTGGCGGGCGAGCACCACGGCGTCGCCCGACTCCTGGGTCGTCAGCAGGGTGGCGACCAGCCCTACTGCCACCACGATCGGCGCCACCGTGGCGGCCGTACGCCGCCGGGAGGTGAGGATGTTCTCGCGCACCAGCAGCGGGCCGGCCTTGGCCGAGCCGCGCAGCGGGCCGATCAGGAGCCGGGTGACCGGCCGCAGCAGGATCGGCGCCAGCAGGGTGACCGCGCCGACGTACAGCACCGGGACCATCTCGTACTTGCGGGCGCTGGCCGCCAGGTACGGCTCGCTCCGGGCGATGACGGTCCCCGCCGCGACCGCGCCGATCAGCATCCCGATCCCCAGCAGCCAGCGGATCGGTGTCATCACGCGGCGCTCCACCGCGCTCTCGCGCAGCACCTCGATCGGCCGGATCAGCGAGACCCGGACCAGGGTGGCGGCCGAGCCGGCCAGCGCCGCGGCCACTCCGATGACGAAGGAGACCAGCAGCGGCAGGGGGTCGAAGGGGATGGTGAACCAGGACGGGGCCACGTTGTGGTCGAGCATCCAGGAGCGCAGCGGCACGGTGCCCAGCGGGGCGAGGACGCAGCCGGCGACGGCTGCCGCCAGGCCGATCAGCAGTGCCTCGCCGAGGACCATGCGCCGCACCTGCCGGGGCGCGGCACCCACCAGCCGCATCAGGGCCAGTTCACGGCGGCGCTGCTCGGTGGCGAAGGCGAAGGTCGCGACGACGACGAACACCGCGACGCACACCGCCAGTCCGGTGGTGCTGCCCGCCATCGCCTGGGCGTTGGCCAGGGCATGGGCGCCGCCGGTGGAGTCGGGGTCGAGCAGGGTCCGGTCGTCACCGGTGAGGACCAGGGCCCGGCCGCCCAGGAGGGCGGACAGCTGCTCGGCGTTCTGGTCGGTGACCAGGGTGTTGACGCCGGGCGACAGGCGCTCGGCCTCGGCGTCGCTGAAGAAGACCGCGTTCTCGAACCAGAGCGCGTCGGTGACTCCCACCACCCGGTAGTGGCCGGCGCCCTTGGAGGTGGCGGCCTGGGTCTGACCCTCGATCAGCGACCGGTCACCGCCGCCGACGACGATCTCGTCCGGGGCCTGCGGCGCCCGCCCGGCCGCCAGGTGGTAGCCCGCGAAGGCGGCCGAGGACCAGGGATGGCCGGTCGTCGCCGCGGAACCGGGGTCCAGCCGCACCGGGAAGCTGCGGTCGGGCGTGGCCTTGCCCGCCGCGCTCACCTTCGCCACGACCTCGGCCGGCAGCACCGCCGGCGCCTTCACAGGACGCCCCTCGAAGCCCTGCGGCGCGACCACCACCCGGGCTTCCTTGAACCGCTGCGGCCCCGGGTGCGGCGTGCCGAAGGTGGCCGCCAGGGTCAGCGTCATCATGCCGGTCATCGTCGTGCCGAGCGCGAGGGCGAGGAAGGCACCCACGAAGCCCGTCAATCGGTGACGCAGGGTGGCTGCGGCGATCTTCAGCACGGGTTCGTCCCGTTTCCGCCGGGCTCCAACGCGGCCATCCGCAGGGCCACGCCCTCGGCCGTCGGCTCGAACAGCTCGCCGGTCACCCGGCCATCGGCGAGGAAGACCACCCGCTGCGAGTACGAGGCGGCCACCGGGTCGTGCGTGACCATGATCACCGTCTGCCCGTGCTCCTCGACGACGCCGCGCAGCACCGCCAGGACCTCCCGCGCGGTACGCGAATCCAGCGCGCCGGTCGGCTCGTCCGCGAAGATCACCTTGGGCCTGGTCACCAGCGCACGCGCGATGGCGACCCGCTGCTGCTGACCTCCCGACAGCTCGGCGGGCCGGTGCCCGCCACGCTCGGCCAGGCCCACCCGCGCCAGCCCCCGGTCGATCGCCGCCGGGTCGATCTCCCGGCCGGCCAACCGCAACGGCAGCTCGACGTTCTGGCGGGCCGTCAGCGCCGGGATGAGGTTGAAGGACTGGAAGACGAACCCCATGTGCTCGCGGCGCAGCTCGGTCAGGGCGCGCTCGGAGAGCTCGTGCAGCGGCGCACCGTCGAGCAGGACCCGGCCCGCGTCGACCCGGTCGAGGCCCGCCGCACACTGGAGCAGCGTCGACTTGCCCGAACCCGAGGGGCCCATGATCGCGGTGAAGGTACCCGCCTCGAAGTCGACGTCCACCCCGTCGAGCGCCTGCACCCGGTTGTCGCCGCGGCCGTACGTCTTGTGCACGGCGGTGAGGCGGACGATGTCGCCCGCCCTTTCCGCACGGACGAAGGCCGGGCTCGAAGCCCGTGCCGGTAGAGCCTTGTTCCGGAACACTCGCTCGCCTTTTCCCTGGGGCATCGGTCGGGGGCATCGGCCACCCGCCGCACCGACGCTAGGGCCGTTCGGGGCGCCCACGCCTCCGGGCTGCCCCTGATCCCCACCCTGAGGAATCCCTGACCTGCCCGGGCGACGACCGTGCGGCGCGGACGCCCGCAGCCCGTGACCGGCGGCCGGGTGCTGTTCGTTCCGTGGGCATCGAACGCGGTCCGGTTCGGGTGCCTTCCGAATCAGCCGGAGCGGGAGGTCGACCGCTGGGCCGCTGGGCGGGTGGCGCAGGAACAACGGGCGGCCGGCAGCGCGGCACGGGCGCGAGGCCCGAACGCGGCCGCGGGGGGGGGGGGGGGGGGCCGCCGGGGCGCGCCCCCCCGCCGGGGGCCCCCGGCCCCCGCCGCGGGGGGGGGACGGGGGGGGACAGGGGGACGCGCGCC